>PSPR01000002.1 GCA_004195515.1 Methanobacteriota archaeon
AATGCAGAGGGCAGGATTCGAACCTGCGAACCATTGAGGACTGGGACCTCATCCCAGCGCCGTTGACCAAGCTTGGCAACCCCTGCTTCAAGTTTGGCGTGCTAGCGCGTATATATCAACAACGCGGGTAGTCAATAGAACAGCGAACAGCAGGTCAAAGAACCATCTGCAGCCCTGATTTCAGACATGTCTAAAACGATTGTTTCAAAGCCGCGTTCTTCCAATGTAGCTCTTACGTTTGGATAACCATCTGCAATCAATACTTTTTTGCCAGGCAAGCCAATTGTATTGCAACCATATACTTCCTGTTCTGGCATCATCAAGACTTCACATCCTTCGGGTAATTGACCAAATGATTGTGGGGAAAGATAGCCTTCTGGGGCAAGAATTATTTTATCGCAAGGGGTTGAAGAAAAACTGGTTAAATGAAGTGTATGTGATGGAATATCAACAATTCTCAACTCGTGACCTAGGTGGTCGAGAAGGTCTTTCAATTCTGCAATACCTTCATCGTTTGTTCGAGTAGACCTTCCTACAAAAAAGAGGTCCCCGAGACGAAGTAAATCGCCACCGTCCATCATAGCTGGAGAAGCCATTGAACAAACTTGGTGCCCTTTGAGAGAGTTGGAAAGAAATTCTGCGATCGGTGGCTGTTCGCCTCTTCTAGATTCGTGGCCTGGAACTGGCAACAATACATGACCATCGATTACCACCGCTTGGTCTTCAACGAAGATGCAATCCGGGTGATTATGGTCGGCTGGAAGGATGGTTACCTCTACGCCATTATTGGTTAATGCTTCGACATAAGCCGCATGCTGGGCCTTTGCCTTGGTAATATCGGTTGGACCGGTCCCGAAATATTTTGCCAATGCTTCAGTATATGAATCTGGAACTGCGCGCACCATTGCGCGGCTCTTTTGATCCAACCTTACAGTTGCCATCAAACCATTCGGGCTGATGTTTTCGGTATAATGGTTGTCCTGATAGTGGAAAGTGTATTCCGTACACCGGAATTTAACATTATACCAATCACTTGAACAGGAAGATGTTGCCCCGGGACAAATATGAGTACTGTTCGGCCGTTGTTATTGGTGGTGATGATGGCGATGGCTACATTGTCAGGGTGTTTTGGTGAAGACGCTGGGGGTGAAGCGGTCAATAAGTCTGATTTATCGATCTCGCCAAAGGTCTGGTCTGCGGGTCAATGGCAAATTATCGAATTAGATGCGAAGGCCGATCTAGTGCTTTACGTCCCTCATTTTGTCAAAGACCCTACAACTGGCTTCGTACAAAATGGAACCATTATAAACGTGGATTCTGGTGATACTTTAGAATTGCAAATCCTTCCGTCTGCTCGACTTGATTCTGCTACTATCTTTATTGCAGACGCTGGAGAATCGCTCTTCCCAATCCGGGCGGCTAATGAATCTTGGAATACTTGGATGGAGCGAGGCGCTCCAAATATTGGCTCGGTTTATCCCGTTGCAAATATGGATGGTGGTGAATTGCCTTGGACAAATGTAAGTGGCGCTGAGGCCCCTCGGAGAATTCCTATCGTGGTCGATATGTATCGCGATGTTGATAATTCCCTAACCATCGATGAAGGTCAAGCGCATTCCGAAGGTTGGGTCGATGGTCGAGCGGTTTACGAATGGATCGAGATGATTACCGATGAAACCCCAGACCCATTGGATTTGGCTGATGGTGCAAAGGGCTATCTCGATCGATGGATTGGCAACGGCAATCCAGCATATGAAGACGCAATCACATTCTTTTCAGGTGTTTTAGAAGGGTATGGTTTGGACGTTGTCGTTCATAGATTCCAAGCAGGAACCGCTTGGGCTGTAAATATCTGCGGTTACAAAACCGGTACCCAAGTCCCGGATGAATGGTTGGTCTTCGGAGCCCACTTCGATATTGCTCCTCCGGCCGCATATACTCCGGGCCCAGATCTTCCAGGCTACGGAACTAGAACCGGAGCTTATGATAATACCGCGGGCTCCTCTATGATTTTGGAAACCGCCGATTCATTATCGAGTATCGATACTCGTCGAACGATGGTATTCTGTTTATGGAGTAGTGAAGAAGAAGGCCTGTGGGGTTCATCTGCCTTTACTGGAAACTTGACTAATTATCCCGAAATAACCGTTACCAATTATGTCAACCTAGACATGATGGGTATCAATTGGCCCGGGGACTGGGTTCTTTCGTGTTATATCGGGCCTGAAGAAGACCCTGATTCAATCGACCAAAAGGCGATGTATGAATTGGCAGAATGGGTCGGCGCTGGCCAATTGGGTTTGGAACATGAAATTGCAAAGGGTTGGGCGGCTTGGTCCGAAGATGGTGAACAAGCAATGTGGTCCGACCAATATGAAGACACGGTCGCAATTTACGAATCTCCAACTGCTAGGAGTGACCATGCTTCTTTCCAAGATGACCTTGGAACCATTACCTTGGGTTGGAATGGTGTGGTCGATGGTTATCCTTGTTATCATCGAGATTGTGATAGATTATCAAAAATGGAATCCTATATGGTTACTGAAGATGCAACTGGTGAACAAAATCTTGTCGAAAGTTTCGATGTGGTTGCATGGTGGGCAACGATGACATTTTTGACTCTAGACCAAGAGCCTATCATCAATCAAATTTGATTAAACCGCTTGGCCGATGAATGGTTTATCTATATCCAGTTCAAAGATAAATAATCCAGTCGAGATACAAGATGCATAAATTCTGCCCTCGTATTGCTCGACTGCCCAAATATATGGAGCCCAAGCAAAGTTGTAAAATTGACTTTGAATTTCTTCGCCATCGAGAGTCCCCATCGGAAGGTAATACCCTACCGTCGCTTCAAAGTGGATGTCGACTCTATTGGTCGATTCTGGTGCGATTAGGGTTTCAAGATCTAAAACCCATATGCCGGCGTGATAATGTGATAAGTAAAGCCTCCCGTCCCAGGTTCCACCTCTAGATGCATCGGTTTCCTCTGTGGTTTCATAATAGGCACTATCGAGGTTATGTGGGCTGAATAAAAGCCATTCATCGGCTACAGGGAATGCCTCACAAGCTTCGCCAAAGCAGTGGTCTTCAGCGTAAGGAATCTCCCAATCTCTAGTCATGGTTATTTCGAATCTGAAATTACCGTTTTCTTCGCTATATTCTGTAGTATCGAGAAGATACACAATTCCGGTTCCGTTGATGAGTGATAAACATTCGACCGCTGCAGTAACATAATGGCGGGGTTTGTCGCCTAATCCAAGGTGGGATACATCGACAGCGACCGGGAATGGTTCTGCGTAATGGATGTAAGAGACCCTGCCCCCATTGACATTTCCAGTAGTACTGCTATCGGGATTTCCATCTTCGTCGAGATCTAGGAAATCCATCCAAGCCCCGACCTCTGGTGCTCTCCATCTGCAGGTTACTGGATTTCCTCCGCCTGATTTGCAAAGTGTTGCCATTGCAGTATATTGAATCGGTGAATTTACTGGGTGGGGCACATCAGAAACATCTGCAATTCTGAGCCCTGCTTCCCAATATGAGCCGTAGATGAATGTCCGACCGTATCGGGGATCGTTTTGGTCTTCTCCGGGCCAGATTTGGACCGTCATATCGTGAATGTAAATCCAGCCACCCCTCGTTGTTTCCCAAGCGACTTCATATTCACCAACCTTGATGATGGTGTGGCCAAGGCCGCTTGCTGGAACCCCTTGCAGCACCCTTGATGCGCTGCCTTGAAGATTGAGGTGGGCGATAGTGACTCCACCACAAGCTTCGCCAACCGCGGCATCACATTGTTCGTATTCCGGATTTGCAACGAAGATATACCATTCGCCATCGATCATATGGGGATAGAGATTGTGAGGGCCGCTTGGGTGGTCTACATCGTACCAAGAGTCGACGAAGGTTGGGTTGGCTTTGTCTGTCACATCGATAAGGGTGACCGATACTTGCATTGGATCATTCCACTCGCCGATGCTAGGATCTGCATAACCGGGATCAACCAATTGATTCTGAGTAATAATATATTCATCGCCGTTGAATTCGAGATATTTTACATCGAGAACCTGCGTGTTTGGGTCATTATAGACCCCAACTACAACTGGGTTTGAAGCGTTGGTGACATCGACGATATGGATGTCGTTCCATCCGGCTTGGTAAGCATATACGTTACCGTCGGGCGATTTTGCCACCGAGATTTCCGCATTACCTCTTGAGGTTAATTCGTTGAAGGATATCTGTTCGATATTGTCTGTGCCCGCATCGTGTTGGCTGACGTTTTTATGGTCGTGGTCCTCGCTTTGGAATAGTGGATCTCCGGCTGCAAAAACTATATTTTCCTTCCCAGAAGGGGTTGAAATCGACTCATTATCTAATCCAAGCGCAAGAATTGCCGCTGAAGATGCGAATAAAATCGTGAGGATGGTGAGTGCAACCATCTTGTTGTCCATGGCTCCAGCCACCAACCTCTTCCGTTTGGTCTTTATTCTGTGGCGTGTCGGCTTAAATCATGCGAGTTGCACTAATTTTGGCGGGTCTAATCTTGATGGTAGGTCTTGCGTCCGGCCATACCCAAGAGGTTTACACCGTTATTTACAATGAAAATGGTGCGGCGCCTGCTGATATTCCAAATGAAACAATTAGAAAACATGATGCTGTTTGGTTTTGGATGAAGGATTCAACCGCAAATGCATCACTAATCGTTACATTAACCAAAGGTGATCTGGAGTATTCATCGACGAATCTTACCAAAGAATGTGCGGTCGATGAAGATGGAAATAAAGTCGATGATGCTTGTGAGACTAGATTTGATTTTGATTTTGAAATGGCGGCTGCTGTTGGTTTATGGATCATAAATTATTCAAAATACATCAATGGGTCGCTTAGCGAATACGAAGAGGGTTCTGTTTATGTTATGGAATTGTCACATGGTGAATTAGAAGAAGTGGAAGATTCTCTATTCACTTTGCGAAATATTGCCTATGGTATTGCAATACTATCATTCATAGGTATGCTCTTCTTGACGGTCTCGATTCTAAAGAATCAAGATTCCTCTGAAGAGGAGTAATTATCCTTCGATCACCGGAGTTAGATTCTCTTTTTCCTCTCGGACCATTTTGGCCCAGAGAAATGAGGTCCGTCGTGGGCGGCAAATTCCGTCCTTACAACGCTTCTTTCTCAAGATTTCATGGACAAGTGGTGCTGTCATTACCATTGTTCTCATTATTACATGGACCTGTACCCTATTGAAACCTTCGCTTCATTGAATTTGATGTAATATAGCGCAGCATTGAGAAGGGAGCCTCCCTAGGCCCCTTACATGAGCCGCCCGATTCAAGCGCTAATTCTCGTTCTATTGATGAGTCTTGCGCCTTTGTCTGGCTGCTTTGGTGGCAACGATGATGACTCGTTGAAATCGAGTGACGTCGAGGTTACCCCCTCAGTTTTAACCGGTGGAACCTTTCAAGGTTTAACCATAAAAGCAAGCCAAGATTTATCGGCATTTATCCCATATTTAATCCTCAATAAAGAGACTGGTTTCGTTCAGAATTCAACCGTGGTTGACATAAAAGCCGGGGACTCGGTCCAAATTCAGGTTTTGGCACCACCTCGCACCGATACCGCTCTAATCATGATAGGAAAATATGGCCGAGAAGATTGGCCTATTCGCAATATAGACGAATCCTGGAGAACCTGGGTCTCCCGTGGTGGAATGAATGAAATTGATAATCAAGGTATAACAAGAGTGGCTAACGACTCCTTGGATACTGTCAATTTCTCAGAAAATAACGGGGGAACTGTAATTGGAATCGTATTAAAGATCGAACGCCCGATGGCTGCTGGCTATTCTGTTGACGAGGGCGGTCGACACTCAACGGGGGTTGTGAGTGGCCGTGATACCTACAATTATCTCTCGATGTTTACCGATCAATCATTGGATCCAACCGATGCTGCCGATGGTGCGGTCGGTTATCTCAACCGTTGGGCGGGACAAGGCAACCAAGCCTACGAAGATGGAGCTCGTTATCTGATTCAAAAGTTGGAAAGTTTTGGCTTAGAGGTCATGTCACATCGTTTTGAATTTACTGATATTTTTGGAAAGCAAAATCCTGAAGCATACAATATCTGTGGTTATCGATGGGGAGAAGAAGTTCCGGATGAATGGATGGTTTTCGGTGCACATTTCGATGTGGCTCCTCCTGCGAATGCTATTGCTCTGGACCCTCATATCACCGGCTCTCGTACCTATGGAACTAGGGTTGGGGCTTACGATAATACCGCAGGGACAAGTATGGTGATGACGGTTGCTGAGGCTATGAGTGGCTATTCGACTCGACGGACTATGGTTTTCTGTTTGTGGTCTGGAGAAGAAGGCGGGAAGCGCGGTAGTGATTATTGGACTGATTATTTTGTAAAGGAAGACAATCCAAACGTCGAGGTTACCAATTACGTAAATCTCGATATGGCCGGTGTAAACTGGCCCGGTGGAGGCGGTGCGCCTCATGGTGACCCTGACCCAACAATCGATTCTAGTGGATATCCAAAAGACGACGAGGTTTGGCCGATGCGGATTTATATCGGGCCGAGTGAAGACCACGATGTTATGAATCAAGCTGGAATGATTAATTTGGCCCTATGGATCGGTTCTGATGCTATCGGCGTCGAGGATGAAATGTCGACGCTAATTGGTGTAGATCACGCTGTTGAGACTTGGAAAGTGGATGATTGGTTAGCCAAAGAACGTCCGGCAATAATCGTTCATGAGGATACGACCGCTCGTTCTGATCATGCTAGTTTCCAAGATAACCTTGGAACGGTTACCATGGGCTTTGGTGGGCTTGTTGATGGATATTGGTGTTACCACCAAACCTGTGATACTCTCGAAGAAATGGAAGATTGGATGGCGACGACAGGTAAGGATTATGGAGAGGAACATTCGGGTAAAAGCAATCTGGTCGATAGTTTGGATATTATCACCTGGTGGGCAACATATTCCTTCTTCCATCTCGATGAATCTCCGGTAATCAATTCTTACAACGAATAATTATCATAATAGATTAGCGATTTGTACTACTAAACTCATCGCACTCCATTTACCTGTTATCATCAAAAATGATAATCCGAGAAAGAAAACGAAGAAACCAAACCAAACTCCTTCGTTCCAGTCTCTGATTTTTGCTCCGTCAAGCGGCCCAAATGGTAACATGTTGAAGGTTGCTAAAATTAGGTTTGCGCTGATCCAAAATAAAACCAAATCATAAATCATTCCTGCGAAATAAATTCCGTTTGCGCCAATATATTCACCGGTGGTTGCGGTTTGGGTGCCGGTTAATCCCAATAATAAGCCACCTAGAGGAATTCCAATGATGAATAATAATAAATTAACGACCGGTCCTGCTAATGCAATATGGCCGTTTTGGCGTTTTGTCACTATGCCGGCAACCATTACCGCGCCGGGTGCCATAAAGACGATGCCGAGAATTGCCGCAAGGCTTACTCCAAATTTCAAACCTTTGGGGTCGGATCTGAATTCTGCCCAGCAACCATAATGTTTAGCCACCACTTTATGGCCGATTTCATGAAGTAAAAATGCTGGCCCTACCGCAATTAACATCACTGGCATCGAGAGCAATAGCAAACTTATCCAAATACCTATATTGGGGTAATCATCTATTCCAAAAATTCCTCCAACCCGCATCAATCCTAAAGCTACGGTAAAGGCCCCGGTCGCTAATAGAAGGTGGTTTTTTTCTTCCTCGGAAAAATGCCAAAGCCGTCCTTGGTGTAATTCGATCGGTTTTTGTTGATTAATTCCAAAAAATCCACGATTTGTATTGAAATGGATTGTACCATCGTGCGCTTGTTGAGCATGCACCCGATGGATGTGTACTCTTTGCTTAGGAAAGAGGTCATCCTCGAGGATATCAGCACGGGAATCTCTTGCCATCAAACCCCTTGTCCGGGGGGTGGGTTTTGAATCCTCGGGCGAAAGGATTCTTTGCTATGGGTGCAAACCGCCGGTTATGGCGATGCCGAGGCGGGCGATGAAGGACTTGGGTTTCCAAGCTTGTTGTTTGCGTTGTGATGCTTCCAATAATGTTGGAACCGAACGCTGCCGGTCTTGTATAAGTCACCACAGAAAGGTCAGAGAAGAGATTACAAGAGCGCCTACGAATGATGTTTTGTATCAATTTGCCCGTGAATTGATGGCGATGGCGGCTAATCCTCACCGCTACGACCACGATGAGTGTCATGGGCCGGTTTTGCGAGACCAACAACGTTTGGCGAATTCGATGGCTGGAGATAAACCATTACCAACCGGGGAAGATGTTGCTGCTTCTTTTGCTGTTCAGGCTGCAAAGAAAAAAAAGACGGTGCAAAGTGAGATCCCCTCGCAAGAGATTATTGAAATTATGTCCAGTTCATTAAATCTTGAGGATATGGAATATGGCGCAAGGACTATTCCAAGTAAGATTATCCCTTCTGTAGACCGATCAGATAGAGTCGGTGAAGATAGAGAGATGGTCGATAAAATTGAGGCAGAAAAGGCTTCTTCTACAACTCCTAAAGTGTTGAAAGAGGTAATTGAAACGGCAACGGTAGAAGAACGTGTGCGTAAAAGAGGGAAATGGGATGAAACTCTTAGTGAAGTTTCAGAATTGTTGGATGATGATTTAGACTTATAGTCTTCTTAAGAAGGGTTTATATTTATAATTAATTATTTAATTATTGGATGGAATAACTGATTCTTGTCGTCCCTTTTCCCTTGTTCTTTTTTCCAAGATATTCTAGTGTTCCAATCTCTCCAATATTGCGAACATGGGTCCCCGCACACGGACATAAATCCAAATTATCACCTATTTTTACAACTCTAAGTTGCTTGACGCTAATAGGTAACAAATCCATATTAGTGCGTTCTGGTGGCATGATTTTATTGATTTGTTCTCTTGTCATTATGCAGTCGCTTACCACAAGACTTGTCTCGATTAAAGAGTTGGCTTTTTCGAATAAATGGTCTAACATTTCTTGGTCGAATTTTACCGGGTTAAAATCGATCCTAGATCTATCGGTGTGAATTTGATTGCCGACTGTTCTAGCACCATCGTACATCTCATAGACCAATCCACTAACCAAATGTTGAGCGGTATGCATCTTCATATGGGCATAACGGCGCTCCCAATCGATTTTTCCTTCGACTGAATCGCCGATGGAAATACCATGATCTTCGCCAACAAAGTGTTGGATTTGTCCTCGGCCCTGAACTTCGCTAACCTCTACAATTCCGCCATCCCATTCAATTGTGCCAACATCCCAATTTTGACCGCCTCCAAGTGGATAAAATAGGGTTTGGTCGAGTGAAATTGAATTTGTATCAACGTTGGTTACTTTTGCACAAAAGTCAGTTGAATAACCTGCATCGATGCTCTCCATGTACAGTTTAACCGTGCTCATGGATAGGCACCGGTGGGTATTGGTCATAGATTTGACTGACAATATTCGACTGCGTTTCTAAAAATTTTCATGCATTCCCCCTCAATTTCTTCAACGATTTCATTTCGGGTGTGTTGAGGGTGTAAGAAGGTCGCATACGCTGCCTCGGGGTGGGGCATCAGGCCGAAAATCAAGCCGGTTGGGTCGCAGATTCCTGCGATATTTCTTGCGCTCCCATTAGGGCAGATTGGGAATGGTAATTCCTCATCGGTAATTCCTGCTCCAACCTCTGATTTGGGGTCAACATATCGGGTTACCAATTGATGATTGGCGTCCAATGTGTCCAAGTCTTCAAAATTGGGCATCACAAATCGTCCCTCCCCATGGCGAATTGGGCATTCTAAGCGAGTAATTCCTTTGGTCCAAATACATGGGCTTTCGGAATCGAATTCGAGGGTTATCCAGCGGTCCTCATAACGGCCGCTATTATTGAGGGTCAAACTAGCTCTTTGCTCAAAATCTGGAATTTCTCGGCCTGGTAATAAACCGGTTTTTACCAATACTTGAAATCCATTACAAATACCGATAATTGGCTTACCTGCGGCGGCAAATGCTGTGAGTTGTTCTCTCATCGCATATCTCATTCTATTACCGAGCAATCTTCCTGAACCCAAGTGGTCTCCAAAGGAGAAGCCACCCGGAACGGCCAAAATATGATATTCAGATAGGTCTTTGTCACCATTTATGAAATGGTTAACGTGAACTCTCTCTGATTTTGCTCCGGCCAATTCAAAAATTGCTGCGGTCTCGCGATCACAATTAATTCCGAAACCAAATAAAACCGCAACTTTTGGTATTTCGACCATCATTGGTCACCCCCGGTCATGTCAAGGCTTCCTTTCCACGAATTGACTAAATCCTCGACTTTAGATTCTATGACCAAATCATCACCATAATAAATTAAAAGGTGGTCGGAATCGGTTGTTTCTCCGAGATACATAATTTCTGAGCCGGATAGTGCTTCCAAAAACGCTGGACGATTTTCTTGGCTTACCCCTACGATAATTCTGCCAAGTGATTCACCCCATAGCCTACCCCAAAGGTCGGCGTTTCCAGGCCCATCTACATCGATTGCCGCTCCGCATCTGCCGCCGATACACATCTCTGCAATCGCTACTGCAACTCCACCTTCACTACAATCGTGAGCTGTGCGAACGATTCCGTTTTGGATCGCTTTGGTTAAAGATTTGTAAGATTGAAGTTTTACTTCTGGGTCTGGTAGTCGTGGTACTTCGCCACCAATTCCATCCGCTTCACCAGATGCTTTTAGCATGAAAGCCAATTCGCTTGCACCCAATTCTTGTTTTGAAGTGCCGACCAAATAAAGGCTTTCGCCGGGTTTGAGATCCGAGGTGGTCGTATACCGAACGTCGGGGTGGTCACCGAATAATGAGAATAGTAAAGTCGGTGGAATCGAAATCTTGCCCTCTCCGCTTCCATAATCGTTTTTCATCGAATCTTTACCTGAAACACAAGGGACAAAGTATGCTCTACAAACCCGTTCCAATTCACGATTTGCTCGAACCAATTGGGCTAATTTGAATCGGCCATCTGGGGTTTTTTCGCTCTCGATGGGGTCTGGCCAACAGAAATTATCCAAGCCGGCGATTTTTGTCATATCAACCCCGGCACAAACCGCGTTTCTAACCGCCTCATCGACCGCTGCTGCCGCCATAGCTCCAGCATCGATATCGCTGTAGCGTGGCGCAATTCCGTTCGATACGACCAATCCGTGAGTTGAGCCATGAATCGGTGCGAGAACTCCTGCGTCGCCTGGTCCATCGCGTTCGACACCTACGAATGGTTTGACTGCGGTTTGCGCGATAACCTCGTGGTCGTATTGACGAACCCAAGTTTCTTTTGAGGCGATATTTGGCTGGGCTAACATTCTGATTAAAAGATTCGAATGATCTGGGTTTTCCGGTGGTAAAAACGGAGTTAATTCGGGGGTTTTCCATTCGCTTTCTAATTGAAGTTGAGGTACACCATCATGGAGAAACTCCAATGGTAATTGGCATACGGTATCTGCACCATATCTGACGTGGAATAATCCACTATTCGTGAAGCAAGCAACCCATGAAATCTCAACTTCATGGAGGGCCGCGAGTTGTTCAAAGGCTGGAACGTCCTCTTCTCTAACCGAGACCGTCATTCTTTCTTGGCTTTCAGAAACCAAAATTTCCCAAGCCTTGAGGCCTTCTTGTTTTAATGGAACTTTTGAAAGGTCGATATCACAGCCATTTGTATATTCGGCCATCTCCCCAATACTCGAAGATAATCCCCCCGCCCCATTATCGGTAATGCAAGTCATCAAACCAGCATCACGGGCTTCGAGAATCATGTCCACCATCTTTTTCTGAGTGATCGGATCACCGATTTGAACCGCACTCGATGGAGATTCCTCTGTCAATTCCAAAGAGGAAAATGTTGCTCCATGAATTCCATCATATCCAACCTTTCCACCGACCATGTAAACCCGGTCGCCAGGAAGGGGGTTCTTGACGTGGGATTCTCGCCCATCCGGTAGGTGGCGAGGCATCATTCCAATTGTTCCACAATAGACTAGTGGCTTGCCAATGTATCTATCATCGAATACTATTGCGCCGTTTACTGTTGGAATTCCACTTTCGTTTCCGCCAACTCTGACCCCGGCGTGGACCCCTCGTAGAACCCGAGATGGGTGAAATAAATTATCTGGCAAGTCGCCTTGCCAATCGGGTGGTCCAAAACAAAATACATCGGTATTTGCTATCGGTCGTGCCCCTAATCCTGTGCCTAAAATATCACGGTTTACTCCAACGATTCCAGTCATCGCTCCGCCGAATGGATCTAAAGCACTAGGGGAGTTGTGGGTTTCAGCCTTCATGCAAATCGACCAATCGTCGTCCCAAGCTATTACGCCTGAATTATCGTGGAATATCGACAAGAGCCAATCAACTTCGGCTTGCATATCGAAAGTGGGTTTCATGATATGGGTTTTGAAAAGAGAATCTATGGTACAATCCTCGTCGGTTTCGCTATCAACATGATGGATTTTTGCAGCAAAAATCTTGTGTTTGCAATGTTCAGACCATGTTTGGGCTAAGCATTCCAATTCAACATCGGTTGGGGCGTCTACCACCAACCCTGCCGCTGCTCGGGCCTTGCGAATTTCGGGATCTCGATAATGAGCCTGAATCGCATGCATCTCCTCTAAATTTAAAGCGAGTAATCCTTCATTAGAAATTCTAATTAATTCTTCATCGGGCACTTCGAGGTCGATCGATTTTGGGGCCGAATATTCGATTTTTCCAATTTCTGGAAATTCAATTTCTGGAGCTGTTTCTCCTTTGATACCAATTACTACTTTTTCGATTAACCCATTGTGAAGTTCCCCTGCTAGCCAATTAGAATCTAAGTCTGTTGGGCCGCCATAAAAAGCATAGGTGAGATAGGTAGATACCTTTGCTGACGATTCGGTTTGTGGAAAAATAGTCCTAAAACCATCAAGGGCGGCAGAACCTGGGTTATCGGTAACCCCAGGCTTAAATCCTATTGAAATAACCAATTCTGGCGAATCGGCGAAAAGGGTTTTATCGTTGAGAATTAAAGCATCGGTAGTACCAACTTCGATTATTGGGTCGGCGAATAAATCTTCGACCCTATCCGAGATTTCTTCACTCGATATTTCGCTCTTTACCAAGTAGCCAACAACCGACCTAACCTGAGTGAATTCTATTGCGTGGTCGGCTCGCAGTCTCCTCTTTATGAGGTCACCACGCACATCGCGAAATCCGCTTCCAACCTTTGGGGTTACTTCGATTCGAACGATGTTAGCGGCCATGGGACACACCTGCCCCCATAGGGGGCAGCCGGGCGGCAGCGACGACCATCCATGAATGCTGCGATTGAAATCAAAGAATTTCTTTGAGATAAGCCCCGGTAAAACTCGCCTTGGTTCTTGCAATTTTTTCTGGGGTTCCTGTTGCGATTAGCTTTCCGCCTCGGTCGCCGCCCTCGGGGCCGAGATCGATAACCCAGTCCGAGGATTTGACCACATCAAGGTGGTGTTCGATGACCACAACGGTATGGCCTAAAGAGCGTAATCTATGCAATACTTCGATCAATTGTTTTACATCGGAAATTGCTAAACCGGTGGTCGGCTCATCGAGAATATACATCGTATGTTTTTGAGGCGGGCGCCGTAATTCACTCGCTAACTTTAGTCTTTGAGCCTCGCCACCCGATAGAGTGGTCGCTGGTTGACCAAGTCGAATATATCCTAACCCTACCTCGTTGATTGTGGACAATGTGCGATGGAGTTTGCGATGATTTACAAAGAATTTTTCTGCTTCATTTACTGGCATTTGAAGGATGTCGTGAATGGTTTTTCCTTTCCAACTTACCTCTAAAGTTTCACGAGTGTAGCGTTTGCCAGAGCAAATATCGCAAGTAATCCAAACATCTGGTAGAAAATTCATTTCCAATTTTATCGAGCCTGCGCCCGAACAAGCTTCACAGCGGCCGCCTTTGACGTTGAAAGAAAAATGACCAGGGGTATAGCCGCGCTCTTTTGCTAATTTGGTATTGGCGAATAGTTTTCTAATATCGTCAAAGACTTTGGTATAGGTTGCGGGGTTGGACCTCGGTGTTCTTCCAATTGGGGCTTGGTTGATCACGATCACTTTGTCTACCTTTTCAATGCCTTGTATTTCATCGTGGGCGCCGGGTTGAACATCAGATCCGCTCAATTGACGTTGAAGGGCGGGGGCAAGAATACTCGAGATGAGCGAGGATTTCCCTGAGCCTGATACTCCGGTGATTGCAGTTAGTAGTCCAAGGTGAATTTCAACATCGATATTGTCCAAATTATTCTGGGTTGCGCCCATTATTTTCAAATTACCTTGGGTTGGTTTTACCCGTTTCTTGGGTAAAGGAATCTCTTCCCTACCAGATAGATACCTACCGGTAATCGATTCCTCGCATTCCATCACAACACTAGGAGGGCCGTTGGCGACAATAGTGCCGCCTTTGAGCCCTGCTCCAGGGCCGATATCACATAACCAATCGGCTTGACGTAGGGTGTCTTCATCATGTTCGACTACGATGAGAGTATTGCCTAAATCTGCTAACTCCCGCAATGTAGCAAGCAATCTTGAATTGTCTTTTTGATGAAGTCCAATGGATGGCTCGTCCAAGACGTACATTACCCCGGTCAATCTAGAGCCTATTTGTGTCGCTAATCTTATCCTTTGACTCTCGCCCCCGGAGAGGGTGTTCGCTCTACGATCTAAGGTTAGATAATCAAGGCCAACGTCGTTTAAAAATCCAAGTCTACCTTCGATTTCTTTGATGATGTCTCGCCCGATAAATGCCGATCTATCATCCAAGGTTTCCGCGGTTTTTCCTTCGCCTTGCCAAGATTTTACCATTCCGAGTGCTTCGTGTACACTCGCCATTCCAACTTCGGGTAATCTGATTCCCCCCACGCTGACATTTCGTGCTGCGGCATTCAATTTTTCACCCTTGCAATTAGGACAATTTTCATCGGTCATACAAGCGATTAATCTTGATCTCGTCCTTTCAGAAGTTGTTTCAGTATAGGTTTTCTGAAGACGTTCGAAAACTCCTTCCCATGGTTTGCTATACTTGTATTGCGAGCCTGTTTCTGAAATAAACTCAAAATTAATAATGGTAGATCCTGAGCCGTTCATCATAATGTCTTGAGCATCATCATCCAATTCAAAAAATGGAACATCGGTTGGGATTCCATAATGTTTAGCGGTTTGCTCCATTAATTTTCGATACCAATGTGGGGACATTGATTGACGCCAAGGAAGCACACATCCATCGGAAATTGTTGCTTTTTTATTGAGTAATAATGATTCGCTAAAACGCCTTTGGACCCCTAAACCTTGACACGAAGGACAAGCTCCTAAAGGTGAGTTGAACGAAAATACCCTTGGACTCATTTCGGGCATGAACGCTCCGTGTTTGACACAAGCAAATTCCTCAGACCAAGACAATGTTTCGCCTTGTTTGGTCTGGGTTGAAAGTGAGCCTTCGCTCAATTGATAGCCTTCTTCTGGACCTTGAATACTTTCGATCGAAACCGTTCCAGCGCCGATTCTCAAACCGGATTCTATGCCTTCAGTAAGTCGTTGACGGCGGTCTCTTGTACATCGTAATCTGTCGATTCTAACATCGACATCGTGGCGAAGGTTCTTTTCTAAATCGTGATTTTCTTCAAAGGATTCTTCGCGGCCGTTTATCTTTCCCTCGGTCCAACCCTGTTCGACCAGATGGCGAAACAAATCAGCGTGGGTACCTTTTTTATTTCTGATCGCTGGGCTCCAAATCGATATAGCGTGCCCTTCCATCTTCCACATGATATCATCAACGATTTCTTGAACCGTTCTCCGGGCTACTTCGACCCCGCAGGTAGGGCAATGAGGTTTGCCGATGCGAGCCCACATCAAGCGAAGATAATCCATGATTTCAGTCACGGTTGCAACTGTTGACCGGGGGTTATGGGAACCTTGTTTTTGATCGATTGAAATGGCAGGCGATAAACCTTCGATGCTATCACAATCGGCTTTTTTCATTTGACCGATAAATTGGCGAGCATAAGAAGAAAGGCTCTCTACATACCTTCTTTGGCCTTCTGCGTACAAGGTATCGAAGGCTAGACTTGATTTCCCAGATCCAGATACGCCGCTGATAACGACAAATTTTCCCCTCGGCAACAAAACATCAATGTCTTGTAAATTGTGGGTGCGGGCACCTCGCACCTCAATCCAACCGGCGTCATATTCCTCACCCATCGGCCTAATGGGCGTGTCAAGAGTTCTTGAGACCTTGGTTAATTTTCTGGACCGAATGGGATTGGTGCTTCAAATCTCACCGGGTCATCGGTTTCTGGGTGAAGGAATTCTAGGCTTGTAGCATGAAGGGCTATTCTTCCAATTGGATTTCCTCTAGCGCCGTGTTGTTTATCGCCGATAACCGGACATCCTAAGTTTGCCAATCCAACTCTAATTTGATGGCGGCGGCCGGTTTCGATGGTTAGTTGAATCAGGCTAGCGGACTCATCGCTATCCACAACATTCCAATGGGTTATTGCTTCGCGAGCATTTGGATTGCGCTTATTTACCGCTTTAACTCGAAGAAATTTATCTTCTAATAACCATTCTTGAATTGTCCCCGATCGTTCTTCGGGACCACCTTCGACCAAGGCGTGGTAGATTCGATGAACCTCCCGGGCTGCAAATTGTTCTTGGAGGTATTCTTTATGGTGCTTATGTTTTGCAAAAATCATCACTCCAGAGGTCTCTCTATCAAGCCGGTGAACAATGAATCCCCAATTCTTTTCATTTTTATCTTTTAAATAATCGACAGTTCTAGAATGGAGGGTGTCCGGTTCCATTTTATCGGTTGCTACAGAAAGTAGGCCCGCTTGTTTATTCACTACTAGTAGATGTTCGTCCTCGAATAAAATTTTGATTCGAATAGTTTTTTTCTTAGGGATTGGTGGGGGTGAGGTTTTGGCAGCTATAATTTTATCTGTAATTTCAATTTCATCATCGCTCTCAACTAGATGGGTGGCTTTGTGGATGGTTTTTCCGTTCACTAAAACCCTTCCTCCGGTCAACATTTTTCGCAAGGTATTGCGAGAAGAATTTGGGAATAGTTTTTGGATTTCATCTATTAATTTCATTATATTTTCCTCCTATATCATAATAGTAAAAGATCGATAATTTCGCCAATTTCGGCTGTACTACCGGCCGGTAAAAGTGTTAATGCGTCACTAGTGGTAATACTTGCAAGATTTCCAGAGCCTTGGTGCACTTTCTGATATGCTATAATTCCACTTTCTGTGAATTCAACCGATAATCGGCGAAGGGTCAAACAATCCGCTGTTGCCTTGACGGAAGTGGTTAATTTGGCTTTAATTTGCAATTCTTGTGGTCCTAAAGCTCCAGTCATCTTACGAATCCATGGTGCGACAATCATTCTAAACACCGTATGAGAACTTACGGGGTTACCTGGTAAACCAAAAATAGGAACCTTGTTCCACAATCCAAAGAGTGGTGGAGATCCTGGCCTGATTTTCACTCGCCAGAAATGTAAATCTCCTTCTTGCTCCATTATTTTTCGGACCAAATCCCACTCTCCCATCGATACACCACCGCTGGTTAAAATTAAATCACAATCTTCACTTACTCGATTCAAAATCTCTCTTAATTCTTTGAGTGAATCGTCGACCGCTTGAATTCTAACCGGATCGTGGCCGAGCCATTTAACCAAACCTGCTAAGCCAAAGGAATTTGATTCATATATTTCACCTGGTCCAAGTTTTTCGCCTGGTTGAACCAATTCATCACCGGTGGAAATTATTGCAATTTTTAATTTCTTTACTACTGGAATTGAATCATAACCCATGGTGGCGCAGAGACCGGCTTTTGCCGGGGATAATATCGATCCGCTTTTCAGGGCGACATCTCCGCATTTCAAATTTTCACCCATTTTTCTAATAAAATGTTTTTTTGATTCTTGGTTTAGAATTACGTTTTCACCTTGAACCTCACATAATTCGATCTGTAAAATTGAATCTGCCCCCTTTGGCATCGGTGCACCCGTCATGATTCTGACCGCTTGACCAGGGTGAATTTCTGGCATCATTTCTTGAGATGATGCTTGAATAGTACCAATAATTTTTAGTTTTTTTCCACCACCAATGGTATCATCATAACGCATTGCAAAACCATCCATCGCCGAATTATCGAATGGGGGGTCGTTTACTTTTGATTCTAAACTCTGTGCTAAAATACGGCCGTGACAATCATCTAGTCCAACCATTTCTACTATTGTAGGGATTGTTGTTTTTTGCGATATTTCTCTAGCTTCACCTAAGGTGACGAAATATGGAACATCGCTCATGGCCAATCCACAGGGCGATTGGCCTTGAGTCTCTCGGTCTATGATGGTGAGAGAAAATTATACGAAGGATTTCTGATTTTCACAATGAGGGCAAGTAATCGTGTATTTTGCTTTCTTTGGTTTTGGAACTTTCATAATAGATCCACACATCTCACATTGATGGCGAATGGTGTCTGGTGCCCTTGGTTTGTCCGGTTCAGAAAGAGTTCTTCCAGCGTCGGTCGACCAACCTAAACCATCAGAATATGAATCGGTCTTTTTCATCTTAGAACTTTTTAGTGAAAGACGAAGTTTTTTCTTTCGGCGGCGCTTTTTGCCCGGGGCTGGTGCCTTTCCTGCCATGATGACCATTCCCTCGCTTACCCTTTATCTATTCAATTACTTCGGCTTAAACCATCAAATTATCGATTGAGGAATACCATTTACTGGTGAATGTACCACATGACCGTTTGCCTCGAGAGCCGCGACCAATGGTGGACGTGCATGATTAGGGTCTGTGTGGTAAACCACCACAGTTGATGCTTCACAAGCCGCGGCGAAATCTACGATTTCTTTATGGCCGGCATGGGTTGAAAATGAATATTGGTTAACTTCTAATTCAATTTTAGTCTCTTTATCCCAAATTGGAATTTTCCCACTATCTAATAACATTCTGCCGCCTGATCCCGTTGCTTGATACCCGGTCATTAAAACTGCATTTCTTTGATCTTCCCTTAATCTATTTAGATACCAAATCGATGGGCCGCCGTCCATCATTCCAGATGTTGAAACTATACAATCCGCGTTGAGTGCTTTCTTTTTATCCGATTTTGAAGAAACTCGACGACACCAAGCCCACGCGTCTTCCAATGCTTTTGGATCACGTAGAGATTCAGGATTTTCCATCTGTAATTTTGCCACATATTTACCCATTCCATCAACATGAACATCTAAATCTGGTAAATGTTCATGTAAAGTCATTACAATATCTTGAGTTCGACCGTTAGCAAATGCTGGGATGAGAGCGGTTCCACCCCTATCAGTTACCTCAACCACTCGATCGATGAATTGTTTTATCGTTTCATTTTTAGGTGGATGATCTCTTCCGCCATATGTTCCTTCTAAAAATAAAACATCACATTTTTCCGGCTTTGCACCTGTGGTTAATTGAGAATTTCTGGTGTCGAAATCTCCTGTGAATAATAATTTATGAGAATCGGTTTCAACATGTAACATAGCTGCCCCAGGAATATGTCCCGCCCGTTCTAAACGTAATTTCCAATCGTTTTTTTGCCAAGTTTGACCAAAATTATGTACATTCCAAGATGCTACTGCTCCATCGATATCACGTTTATCCCAGGCTAAAGGATAACCTTCAATTCTACTAACTTTATAACAATCATTCCACATCATCCTCGAGATTTCTGCAGTTAATTGAGTGCCGTGCAATCTTGTTCGGTGATTAGCACATAACCAAGGTGCCATACCAAGATGGTCGATATGAGAATGGGTAATTACCGCATCTTTTACCATTGGAGCTTCATGGGGATATCTCGGTGGATTGGTTGGTGCTAATCCATAATCTAATAACATTCGAGTTCCTTTAGGATCTTCAAACATACAACCAACATTTCCAACTTCGTCACCTCCACCGAGATAATGATATCGAATTCCATTTTCTGGAGGTTTTTCCGGATAAGTCGAAGTTCGACCTGGAGAATAGATTACCATAAATATCGCTCCACATCATTTGGTGATGAAGATACCGCACCCCTGTATTTCCACTGGAGTGTGTTTTTGAGGTTAAGAGGAGTTAGAGATGATGGTTAAGGTTAAGGACTATACGCGATACACATCAATGGGGCTTACTTCGCTTTTATCATGATCACATCATTACTTTCTTCATGATCTCCATCAATATCTACTGGAGTGGAAATGGAGGGGTCGGAGGACGTACAACGAATCTTTTGATTTTCTTTTAAAATTCGTTTCTTCTGGAATTAAGATTAATTAAATTTTATAATAATTTAATTCATCGCAATAGAAACCGAAGCGAAGATTCAATGAACATTCGGCCCCAGCATTTACAATATGGCCCAAGATTTCCAATCCACCTTCGTCGTGAATGAAAAATTATGCTATGGTTGTGGAGCTTGTATTGCTCTTTGTCCAACAAATGCATTGGAATTGGTTGGAAGACTAGCCATTGTAACTCAAGATGATTGCACAAAATGTAATCATTGCATTCCATCTTGTCCGGTTTTCGCCCTTTCAATAATTTAGGTGAGAATAGATGGTCAATATTGCTGGTGCAGGATTAACCGGTATGAGTTGTGCTCTAAAATTAATTGAATCGGAATATGATGTTAGACTATACGAATCGAGACAAGAAATTGGAAATCCAATTAGATCACCAGGATTTGCAAAAAATATTAATTTAGATTTTGTAAAAATATCCCTAGCAAAACAATCTTCTTTAGGTTGGGGATTTAGAAGAGAATGGTATGAAAAAGCATTTGCTGAATTAATTTTAATTAAAGGAGGTGAAATTTTTCTCAAAACCGAAGCACCAGATAATGCAATAAATTGTAAGGGTGGTAAATCAATTTCATCAGGTTGGCCTAATTCCTCTTTAGATGACACCCTAACAACTTGGAATGGTGGTATTGTTATTGAGTCGGACCTACCAAAAAACATCGAATTAAATTCAAAATCACCAATTCATATTTGTTTTCAAAGAGGTGATGATTTAGTTGAATATTGGACTAAAAATCAATTACCTAATCCTTCTAAAGGCTGGTTGGAAATCATGCAAGGGGAGCATCCAAATGATGTAAATCTAATAGGAGCCGATGATGCTATCGCTAAAGGTATATCAATAGCCCAAGACTTCATTTCGAATAAGGGAGGCTCAATCTAATGTTAGGCGAGCAGTCATTATTAGATTATATTCTTTCAACAAACCATGGTTGCCGTCATATTACATTGATAGATCCGGGAAAACAAAGCCCACAAATTGCAACTTCAAGAGCGATAGCAGCAATTGAAGCTGGTTCAAAAATGATTTTCATCGGTGGTTCGACCGACACTCCAGATGAAATAGTTCACTCTACCTGTAAATCTATCCAAGAGGAACTTGAATTGCGATGTTTTGCTGCAAGTCAAGATCCAAGTGCAGATGAATCAACTTGGGAAATTCCTGTAGTATTATTCCCAGGTGGTGCTCATGCATTATCTCCAGCAGCAGATGGTATAACATTCATGATGTTAATGAATTCAAGAATCAGGAGATTTTTGATCGATGAACAATTAAATGGTGCACCATACTTACACAAATTTTCAGTCGAAGCCTTACCTACAGGATATCTTGTATTTACCCCGGGTGGAAAGGTTGGTGAGGTGGGAGAGGTTGATTTGATAGAATCTGACCAAATTGAATTGGTGAATTCTTATGCTCGTACTGCTCAAATGTTCGGATTTAAAATCCTATATTTGGAGGCAGGGAGTGGAGCTAATACTCAAGTAAATTCGGAGTGTATAGAATCTGCAAGATTGGTAGAAGAATTATGTTTGATCGTTGGTGGAGGAATTCGAACAGGTCAACAAGCAGCCAAAGCAGCAAAAGCCGGCGCAAATTGGGTAGTAACTGGAACACTTACCGAAGATGCCGATTCGATTCAACAACTTAAAGAGAGAATATCTGAGATAGTTGAAGCGATTTAATCTTCATCTTCAAATAAAACCGGGTCACCAGTTCCACCTGGTGAGTTAGGTCTCTTTTCATCAACATCTAAGCCTGTAGTCATCTCTTCAGTTGAAGTTTCAAGTTCGATTCTCCCACCTTCGGCTAATGTTTGCATATCCTTTGAATCAGGTGTTGAAAGTTTGCGTTCGACATCGGGTGAATTAGCATAAATTTCACGCTTTAATTCTCGTTCATCATGACCCCGTACCAACGATAGTGAATCAGCAAAAACCCTTCCGACAACTTCACGAGTTCTTTCGGATCTTCTCACACCATCCAATTCATCGACCGCGCTATCACGCTGAGATTCTAACTCTCTCAATTCAGCAGTTCGGTCGGTTAGAGCAGACTCGATATCAACAATCGTGAGTGACATTTGTTGAATCCGCTCATCGCGCTCGAATACATCGTTATGTAAGCGGCGCTCACGCCGACGTAATGATTCATATTCCCGATTTCTTTCAAGTAATCTCCGCTTCAATTCCTCGATTTGTTCAACCAGATAATCATGTTCTGCGGAAACCGACCTAGGACCTTGCATCACCCTTTCCAATTGCTCTTCCAGTTCACCTAATCTTTGGTCACGTTGGTCGAGTAGACCGCGTAATCTATCAGCGATATCCCGTAAACGTTGGCGCTCTTCTTCCAAAGCATCATTTGCTGCCTTTTCAGCATCTAAATTTGCTGAAAGTGCATCAACTTGAACCTTTAACGCACGAACTTCATCTGCGGTTACACTAGTCAGTCCAGCATCAGCCGCCCGTTCGAGCGCTTCAACCATTAAACCAACCCGCCCTTCCATTTCAGCGATAACCTCATCCTGTTGAACTGTTAAATCTCGTAATTGGGAAGTTTCCTTTTCCAAAACATCTCTTTCTTCGGCAGAAATCGAGGATCTATTTTCAGCTAATTCCTTATTTACATCTTCCAATAATCGTTCTAAATGAACAATTTTCGATTGATTCGATTCTAATTCAGATTCCGCAACTCGAAGCTGAGAAACCTCCGGGGCAACCTCGTCTTTTCTCTCAGCAAGGTCTAATTCAACAATTCTCAACCTTTGTTTTGATGTTAACAATTCTTCGTTACGAGAAGCGAGCTCTTCCCAAGCGATCAAAACTTCTTCAACCAATTGGTCAACCGGGTAACCGCGTAGCATTCCTTCGAGCGCAGCACGTTCATCACCAGACGAATCACCGATGCGGCCGATACCACTTGAAGACGAAGTCCCGAGAGTCATGGGGTAGGTTCGCACCCTCACCATTCTTCAACCTTTCATCTGTTGAGTAGGCCAAAGAGCCTCTTTTACTACCTTCAGTTGATAGCGGTATATTGCTCATCAGGCATATCCATAGCCAAAGCCATAGCCCCGGTTGCGACCTTTTCTATCGGGTCTTCTACACATGATACAGTAACATCTCCGATATCTGCAATCTCGTTTGCGATCGCATCTGCGATGCCATCTATCAACGAGCCGCCACCAGATAGAATGATGTTATTTCGGAGGATTGGTTGGTATTCAGGATCAGCGGTTGCAACAATATTCTTAATTCCAGAACCAACTTTTATGATAATCATTGTACAAGCAGCTTTAACCAAATCCCCAATGTCGACATTTTGCTTCTTTCCTTCGACCGAAAGAGCGACCATATGTTCGCGGTCATCGCCACCAACATATGAGAATTCTTCTTTCCACTTGCGGACCATATCTTTTGTGACTTGAGCCCCAGTGTATTTTTTGCAGATTAATTCAACCAATTGTTCATCGATCCAATCTCCAGCTTCCATAATGGTGACCTGGTCATCTTCAGTTGGGAAGGTTCCGTGCAAACGTGCGATATCTGTGGTTCCAGCGCCGATATCAACAACAATTGAACCTGCGATTTCTCCAATTCCATATGCGGTTGCGAATGGTTCGGTAACGACCATGATAGCGTTTACTTGACCACGTAGAGTTGCGACTAAATTGCTCTTGTCGGTGAATGAAACGTGGGAAGGAGAACAGATCACTCCGAAAACCTCGTCATATTCCTCAGGGTCGACGGTCTCTACCAAATGGGTGACAAACGCTCTTGCTGCTGCCATATTTGCTTCATCGTCTTGAGTAACACCTGCAGCCATAGGGCGGTAGATATTACAAGCCAATTTATTCTTTAGTGCATCTGCACCAAATAATACATCTCGGCCGAGGAAATTTCGAGCGATTGGGTCCTTTGGTCGACCTACAACCGTTTCGATAGTTTCGATAGAACCAGAGCTTGATGCTATGGTTGATTGATATGTTCCTAGGTCGATTCCCACATAGAGTCGTTCTGCCATTATACTCACCATTAGTCCTACGGACGACTTGGCGACCAAGTCACCTACCTTCAATGTTCACTCGCGCAACAATGGTTTATTCCTGTTCTAAAAAGGGGTCGGGTACATCCTGAAACACTTTCCTTTCTAAAGCCCTAAATGTAATACTGGTCATAAATAATACCCCAGCAACAATTCCAAAAATACCCCAAAATAATGCTCTATTATCGCTACTTTTTGTAATGGTGTTATTTTGAGGCGGAATGGATTTATTTTCCAAAGCCGGATTGTCCCACCAAAGTGTAAAATTGTCGCTTTGGTAATTTGAAAGAGTATAATTTGTCCAAGCAGATTCGTTATTATCAACCCATAAAAATTCTACCCGCCAGTCATGGCGATTAAATTGATAGAGAATTAAATCATCGGGTATTTTCACCACACATTGATTTGAATTATTTTCAATAACATATATCGTACAGTTGTCTAGAACTATTGAATAATTTGAATTATTCAATCCAATCATTACAACAACACTATCATTTTCAAAATCAAATATACTCCAATTTATCGAAAAATAATCACTATAGTTTTCTTTTAGATCTCCAACAAATAATATTGGCGCAGTATTGTGAATTACACAACCACTATCATTAACAGGCGCACCAAAATATGTATTATCACATTCATCAATTTCATTAGAGACACCATCAGAATCTTCATCTTGCCATACCCAAGGATTAGAATCAAGCCCTGTTGCAGAAAGGGAAAATCCCAATCTATTCCCATTGACTCCAACCGTCCCCGGCACAGAGCCATTGTGAATCCTCTTTGCAAAAACCTCAATTTCAACCCACTCACTATCATTTAATTGGCTTGCAGGGATTCGAATCATAACCGTTGTTTCATTACTTGAATTCTTATCTTTTGAATCCATAAAAGACGGATAATAAAGCGGAGAAAACCCACTTGATGTTAGATCGTCATCGATTGCATATTTCCCATCACTAGTATGGGCAATCAATCTCAAATCATCTATCTCATAAGGTTGGGGCCTAGAATTATAGGACATTGTGATTGTCACATCACTACCATTTATTTGTTTAAATTTAATTTTATACGAATCACCTTGTTCTAAAAACGGCCCTTCACTTCCAGAACCATTCCACGGATTTTCTAATAATTCAAAATTTGAATCTCCGCGGGCATCAATGATCGAAGTATGATTTTCTGTCTGGAATGAATCATGAATCCAAATATCTTCAACATTTGAGATATTCGGTAATCCATAACCTTGCAGTTGGTCTGGAGAAGCTCCAGTTAATGGATCCGCTGAAAGCGCTAGCATTGCCCGTAATAACGCAGCGGAAGGAACAAATCCATATTCGTCTTGGATTTTTTGTTGTAATAAGGCGGTAAAAGAAGCAGCCATCGGGGTTGCCATACTAGTTCCCGTCATCGCTAAGGATTCATTATTGAACGAATCTACAATTCCATCGCCCTTTGCCGAAACCACATCTACACCTGGAGCCGAGATCAAAATACCTCGGCGCCCATCGGCATCTGGGCCGTGGGAACTCGACGGCCAGAGGCTAGAATTTCCATCACTAGCAGCAACAGCAACAACATTTCTTGCATTTGCAGGCTCCAATAATCGACCACCATTATTTCCAGGGGCGATAAAAATCAAACTCCATGGGTTTTCCATCGTCCAAGTGTCGATATTTGCTGACCGATTAGTATAGTCCACAGTATTATCACCCCAGGACCAAGAATGAATTACCGCTCCAGCAGCCCCAGCTTCAGACAATAATTTGTCGACTGCGGGCGGGGTCCACCCAGAATCTCCGACAATATCTTGGACGACTAATCTCGCTCCACTAGAGAGAGATGCCATTCCACCTTCCCCCTCCAAAGGGTCGCAACCGAGAATCCCAGCGATATGGGTTCCGTGCCGAAATTGTTGTTGGCCGGAATTATCCCAATTATCGATTGTATCATTGATCAAAACCACCTTTCGATGGTTTACCCCCGGGGTTCCAGTTTGGTTAATTGAATCTCTAAAACAAGAATGGTCGAGATCAATACCGGTATCTGCAACCGAAATAATCACCCCCGTTCCATTTAGATTTTCGCTATACTCCGAGCCAATTATCATATTATCTGATGCGAGTGAAGCCGACGCAGGGGTGATGATTGCAGCGAGTAAAATCACCACCATCAGCACTCGCATAAATCGGCTGAAAACCTCTTGACGATTGAACCTTCAGGATAAACCGTGCGCGCCAGCGCGTTTAATACTAAATCACAGGTCGGCGGCACCATGCAAGCATTCCGCATCTCCGGTATCGCTCCATTCGGCCGCCAACGCCAAGAATTCACCATCGACTTAGCTGCAAGTTCTGCAGATGACGCAGAACACCGCTGCTATTCGATTATGGGTTCTCGCCACAAAGCGAACCGCCGTGCCATTACCATCAACTCGATTGAAGAAATCGATCCCCGAACCTCAACAGAACCAAGAGTTTTAGATGCTTTCCGGGAACAGATTGCTGCTGCCGGCGGTCGAATTGCACCTTCTCAAGAGGAAGAATAAACCTCAATACCCGAATCGTCGGGTTCTTGAGTGCGGACTCAATGGCATGGACTGGTCAACATGGTCGATGCGGTCGAACTTCAAAAAATGGCAAGACTAGTCGATATGAATCGACAGAGGCTTGAGGAAATCGAAGCAAATATAACTAGACTGGAATCGTTGATATTAGAACATCAAGATGCTATTTTAACTCTAAAGGCCTTAGAGGAAGGTAAATCGGGGCAAATTCCAATCGGTGCCGGCGTGATGGTCCCTCTACCCCAAGGCCAAACTACAATAGTGGATTTAGGTAGTGGGGTTTTCGGTGAAAGCACACCCGAAGATGCGGCCGTACTAATTCAATCCAGATTAGAAGATTTGGTAAATGTAAAAATTCAATTTGAAACCGAAGCCGCCCAAATCAATCAAAGGATTGAGCAATTGGCTACAACCTTTGATGAAGCGGCTAAGGGGATCCCAACTCCAACCCCCGCCCTAGAAATCACCGAAGAGATAGTCGAAGAGTCTTCAACTCAGAAGACAAAGCCAAGACGAAAACGAGGTTTTGGTTCTGGCTTAACATTAGATGATTGAGGAGGATTGAAGATGGGATTATTCGATAAATTTCGTAAAAAAGTAACCGAAGCGGTCGAACAGGTGGACAGCGAAGCCCTTTCGGTAGAAGCGGATCCCGAAGAAGCGACCCAACCAAAAAACGATATTCCAATTGAAGAGGAATGGGAAGAATTTGACGAAGAACCAATTACGCAATTACCACCTTCGAAGGAAGATGAATGGGACGATTGGGATGAGGACGAAGAATATTTATTACCGGTTGAGTTAACGCGAAAAGAGAAGAAAATTTTGGAAAAAAAATCAAAAAAATTCGAAGCAGCAACAAAAGCCAAACAAAAAGAAATCAAACGCCGAGGTGGAAAAGAGGTTGGACGCCTAGATGGGTCGAAAGTCGATCTCCATATGATGAGAACGACAACCGGGCGACAATTAGTCGAGGTAAAAGCGGCACCAAAAGGCGGAATCGGAACAAAAGAAACCGCTGGTATTTCCATAGATCTTGGTGGCGGTGTAGTCGATAGTGGCGGTAGAATCATTAAACCAGGCGATGCTTTGGATGAATTACTTGAAGAATTGGAATGGATAATGCTCGAATCCGATATCTCATCGGATGCGGTGAGCGCGGTAATGAGCGCCTTAAAATCAAATTTAATTGGTCAAAGATTGCGCAAAGGCGCAGATCTTGCCAAAGTCATGGAAGCAGCTCTAAAACGAGCCCTGAGAAACCTATTAAATGCCGGTTATTGGGATTTTGACGCATCGGTTCAGAGTTTTATCGATAAAGGAGACACACCAGTAGTTGTAATGTTTGTTGGCGTCAATGGAACTGGAAAAACCACAACCGTTGCTAAAATAGCAAAACGAATGCAAAACAAAGGATTGTCGGTAATCGCAGCGGCGGGGGATACCTTCAGAGCAGGGGCGATAGAGCAACTAGAAAGTCATTGTAAGACATTAGGAATCCGTTGTATCTCTTCTCAACGCGGTGGAGATTCTGCAGCGATCGCCAGAGATGCGATAGAATCGGCAAAAGCTAAAGGAATCGATATCGTATTGGTCGACACCGCAGGAAGGATGCAAAACAAATCCAATTTAATGGCCGAATTAGAAAAGGTTCGTAGGGTTGCAAATCCCCACCTAACCTTATTTGTCGGCGATGCATTAGCCGGCAATGATGCGGTCGACCAAGCAAAAATATTCCAACAATTATTACAATTTGATGGCGCGGTTCTAACCAAGCTAGATACCGATGCCAAAGGGGGTGCCGGATTATCTATCGCTCATGCGACCGGGCGACCAATCGTGCTTTGTGGAACAGGGCAAAAATATGAAGATTTAATTCAATTTGATCCCGATTGGTTATTGGAACAATTATTTGAGTGAAGGTGAAAATATGGTTGAAGAATTTTTTGAGGATGAAAACACAGCCCACCTGTTCCAATTGGTTCACATGATTCAGCGTAGTGCGATGATGCACATGGGAATGATACAAGATTCCGAAGGCCGCCATCATTTTAATTTGGGTGAAACAAAGGCAGCAATCGACACTTTGACTATGCTAAAAAACAAAACCAAGGATAATCTCAGCCCAAAAGAAGATGCCATGCTAAAAGGCATTGTCAGCGAATTACAACTTCAATTTATCAAAGCACCAGCCCGACAACGTTCATTTGAGGATGCTACAGCAAATTCCGAAGCGGTTCGTGAAACCTTCCAAGATCCAAAAACCGGCCCTGCTGAGATAATTTTAGATGAAGAAGAGTAAACTTTTCACCTCACCTATGGGTTCAATTGATGAAGAATAGGCGCTTCACATGAGCGTTAGCCCATGACCCGAGTCGCCGATATAGATGATGACGAGGCCCCAACGGTACTCATTGTTGACAATAATCAAATGGCCCAACATAGGCTTACAACCATCTTTAGGCAAAAGGAATTCAAGGTAATATCTTGTGAAGATGGCGACAAAGCGGTCGACGAATATATTCGATTAGACCCCGAATTAGTGATTATGTCATTAGATATTCCTTCTTTAGATGGACATTTGGCCGCACTTGAGATGAGAGAACACGGTGGAGAATGTCGAATCTTATTCATCGCTCCAAAACACCAAGCCGAATTAGCCGCCGATGCTACCTTTTCGGCCGGGGCGATTGGCTGGATTGAAAAGCCGGTTACTACAGCCTCGATAGATGCGTTATGGTCGAGAGTTTTGGGTGAGGTTCCAGCAGCACCAGGGCTTGAAGACTTGGACGAAATTCATCCAGGTGCTGGAGAATTGAAAGTTTCAATAGAAGAAGATGATGGGCCTTTACCACTAGTCGATTTGGTTTCTCTACCAAATCTTAATCTACCACATATTGGAGTTTCGCCAGTACAAATGGCAAAAAAAGCCAAGAAAAAATCTAGTAAGGTAAAACGACTATTGATCGTATTCACTCTTTTCGGTGTACTGGGAGCGGCTGGATTCCTTGCATGGAAGCGTGGCTTGATACCACTTTGACCGGGACCATCATCACCCGGCCGTCCGCTAATTGAATAGGCATCATCGCGATTTGATTTTGTGGGATTACCGTTTTAACCAAGTCGATTTTGCTTCCAAAAGGAGCTCTTATGACCTCACTAATATTGAATGAATTCGAATATAAAAGCGAATCATCACCGGCCGCAATCCTCGCATCCAAGGTCGCACTTGAATTCCAGATATACCATACAAACCAGATAACAGCAGCCAATAATGGCGCAAATATTACCCAGCTTACAAATCCCATATTTATCTCTCTAATAGGGCGTTCCAACTGGCTTTTGCATAAGCCATTGCAGCCTTTACACAGTCATCAGAACGGTGGATTCCACTACCCACAATTATACAATCCGAACCAGCCAAAACCGCTTCTTTGGGATCACCATAACGCTGACCCATCCCCCCATCACCTATGGCGAGGTTTACTCCAGGAGTCCAAATCATTTTTGAGGGGCCTACTTTATTTCGTAATTCTTTCAACTCATTTGGCCGACTGCCGTTGCCGATAAAACCGAAAACACCAGGATGGTTTTTACCAACCGACACCACATTGTCAGTATATTTTGAATCGAGTAAATTTCCTCGAGATGACATTTGAGCCAATAATAGTACCCCGCCGGTTCTTCCAACATCAGACCAACCTGCTTGGAGGCCATCGACGATATCTGGGCCGCTGATCAAGTGAGCGGTTACGAGGTCGGACCAGGAGCGAATATCGTATACTCCAGCCATTTGGTTTTGGCTTATTTTACCGATATCAGCGAACTTTCGGTCCTCAAAAATCAGAAGATCGGTTTGGTGAGCCTTAGAACAAAATTCAGCCCAAGCTTCAGGAGTCCAATCGTCGATTAAATCAACATGGGTTTTGAGTGCGGCCAGATATGGGCCGGTTTGTTCGATTAATTTGTTGAGTCCAGCCATGGTATTTCGATCAGCAGCTAAGCAGACCAAAGATTGCTTTCGCGCCGCGGTTTCCATGAATCGTCGAGCGATGTCTGAATCACATTCAGTCCAGCGCTCACCCCAAACCTTAGCCGCCATCAAATGTGTCTGAGCCGGACCAATGTGTCAACCTTGCGCTCTAATAGAGTCATATCCATCGAGCAAAGTTTGGTTTTTATCGACCGGATTTATCTGTAATATTGAATAGGATTGCCCAATATCATAAACAACCTTTGTACCTAGAGACTCTTTTAATTGGCGCCAAGATAATTTTGGGTGAAAAATCGCTAAAATATAAACTAAAAACTTTGGCAATCTTCGGGGAGAGTTCCCCTTCAAAACCATTCCGATTTCTTTCATCGATAATGAACTGGAATGAATGATGTGCCGACCGCCATTATCTCCCATTTCTAGCGCATTTACATGGGCGATTGCAACATCTCTTACATCGACGAAATTTATGTTTAAATCAAGTATAAACGGCGGACCGCTTACAAAGTGCTTGAGGTATGACATCGACCCTTCACAATGACGAGGATGTAAAATTGGCCCGAAAACAACCGAAGGATGAATCGTTACCAAGCGAACATCACGCCCATTTGCCCAGACCCGCATTTTTCTTTCACCTTCTGCTTTTGCCAACCCGTACGAATTGGTTTTGATGGTAGCATCATCACACCAATCATCATTGGTGAAAATCTGGCCATTTTTGTATTCTGTCGACCTGATTGCTGCGACCGAAGAGGTGTGAATTATTCGCTTTACTGCGGTCATTACCGAACATAGATTCTCAACCCCAATTACCGAAGGATCGACTACATCTTTTTGCTTGTTTTTTGCACCGACATTCAATGCAGCAGCACAATGAATTACATCTCCACAACCATCGACAGCATTCTTCAGAGAATCGACATCGAATAAATCTCCCTTAACAAACTGTAAATTCTTATTTTCTACAAACATTTTTTGCAAAGAGAGATCCCGCATCATCGCCCTTACTTTGAATCCCCTACTCAATAATTCCATTACGACATGCGAGCCGACAAAACCACTCGCTCCGGTGACCAAGATAGGCATATTCAACCCAAATGAATCAGGGTCATGTTCTTGCCGGGTGGGTGATTCGCACCTAATGATGCGAAGAGCGGTATTGCTATCCCTCTTAATTTTACTCGGGCCTATTTCTGGATGTTTTGGAACAAGCAATAGTGCCGAACCCGCCGCCGAAGAGGATTATTATCCCGATATATATGACCGGCACGAGTTAGATTGGAACTGGACAAATTCCTTTTCTTATACTCTTGAACCGGGGCCATACCACCCATTAGATGTTCAAGAGGCCACCTTCGAGGTCGACACTTCAGATATTTGGGAAACTGGCCCACCAACCTCCAATGTTCATCTTTCCTATTGGCTACCGTCAAATACCGAAGCGGGCGAAAAAGTCCCGGTCATCGCGGTGATTAGCCCTTATTTTTCTTTTGGCCAACCAGGCTCAGAATCTGGTGCGACCAATATTGTAGGTGCAGGTCGAGGCGAATTTATCTTCGATAATTTTGTACCACACGGCTACGCTTACGCCCAAGTTGCGGTTTTCGGCACCGAGGAATCGAGCGGTTGTTTCGACTACCGCGGCGCCGGCGAAGGCCTCGGCATCCACGAGGCGGTCGAATGGCTCGGCCAGCAAGAATGGTCAAATGGCAATGTTGGTCTATATGGTAAATCATACGAGGGCGCAACCCAATGGGAAGCAGCAGCTCTTGGTAGTGAACATCTCAAAACCATCGTGCCGATTTCAGGTACGACCGCTTTACACCCACTGCTTTACAAGAACGGTAGTGCCGAGGCTAGAAGCCAGGTGATGCATATGAATTATTTTGGCAGCACAGTCGATTACGATAATGACGATATCGACAATGTTTGCCCTGACATCCTCGAAGGAGTTTTTGCCGGGCCAGTAACCTATGGGGCGGGAGAACTCGACCCCTATATGGAAAATTATTACCAGGAGCGCAGCCATATCGACAAAGCCTTCAACAACTGGAATGGCAGCATTTATTGGGTTCAAGGAATGCAGGATTGGAATGTAGATCCACACCAAGTTTTCGGTGGACCACCGGGGACAAATTGGTATTTGGATTATGCAGAAGCCGGGTATGATGTGCGCGGGATGCTTGGCCAATGGGAGCATAATTATCCTGACCAATGGTCAAAACACAACGCCCAAGAGCCGGGGTATGGTGGTGAAGCAATCCACAATATGACCAGATGGGATTGGGCTCAAGATTTATTTGAGTGGTTTGAATATTATCTCAAAGGAATAGGTCCAAAGCCGGGCTTATTTGCGCAAATTCAGCGAAATGACGGCCAATGGCGTATCGAAGAGGTTTGGCCACCCCAAGATGCAGCATGGGAAGAGATTGACCTTAGTGGCTGTAATCAACAAGGTTCTAGAGTCGGCGTCGGATCTTCTGGTGTTGTCTTTGAGTGTGAAGGATTCTCATCTAGAATGTTGATTTCAGGTTTAGCCACCCTCCACCTAGAGGTTATGGCATCATTTGATGGTGGACAGATTTTTGCTGAATTACAAGATAGTGAAACCGGAATGAGGATCGGTCATGCAACTATGGATATTCGCTATTATCAAGGTGGTTATGAGCCAACAACCGTGTTCCCGGGTCAAAGCTTGACCATGTTGATGGAATTCCAAGGAATTGATGCAATTCTCCCCGCAGGCCATGGAGTAATATTGGTTTTGAGCGAGACAGGGGAGGATTATCTCACCCCGGCTTGTGGTGCTAATTGTCCGGTAACCGTCTTGGACGGAACCTTTTCTTTCCCCCACATTCAACGCGATGGCAGCACAGTATTGACGACTCCTCAAAGCGAGGACGCAGCAAATAACTAAGGTTTTCTTAGTTTTATTACTCCGATAATTACCGAAACAATTGTCAAAATAGCGGCAATATTACTGTAAATAATCGGAGTAGCATCGATTAAAACCCCATATATTACCCATAGACTTAGAGTGAAGACGATGAGAAATAATGTCGGCAATGAAACTCCATCGTGACGTTTTTCAAACCAGACGGTTCGAACTTGAGGGAACCAGGCGAGGACACCAAGGATTCCTGCTAAAAAGCCAATTAATTCTATCATCAACCCCACTCCTCTTTTGGATTACTGAATTCGATTTTAGAAATATGAGCGAATGGAATAGTTCGCGACCCCTTTTCGCCAACTACCGAAATATGAGGGCCGGTTAAATCTATGACCATTTGTCCGGTTGAGAGTTTAGATTTAGGTCCAACGATCAAACCGAATAATCCACTATTTCTAATAGAACAATCCCTTTTTGTGAAAGGGTATTTTAAAATATCACCATGGAGGGTTTTTCCGCCATTTAAGTGGATGGTATCCCAAGTTCCAAAACCTTCTAAAGTTTGTTTTAATTGTTCATCCGGTGCTGATTTTTGCATTTTATCTAACATATCAATGAAGCCGAGTTCATCATATGTTTCAGCGCCTTTTGGAATGGCAGACCATTTGAGATTTGAATTTGAAAACACCAAAATTGTTTTGGCCTTTGGAAGGTCTTGTCCACAGCGATCTTTGTGAATTTTGGCAATGATATCACCCTTTCTTGTCGTCCAAGCGACAATGTCTTTATGTTCTAAAAAAGAACCATTTTTTCTTTTTTGTAAAAACTTCCCTTCACCGGTTATGGAAAAAGACCCCGACCAATGTTTTTGTTCGATGAATAAAATTTCATTCTTGGTTGCAATTACCATATCCAATTCTCTCCGGCCGCCTTGCTCGGGGTCTGGAAATCTAATCCCTTCAAGGACCAATGCGTTCTTTGAAACCGCACGGGTTAACTTGAGTAATCTGTATTCTGCTAATCTTCCAGAAACCACATGGCCTTCTGGCTCAAATGATTTTCTTCGTGCTAACCATTGAGAAATCCGACCCAAAATCTCACCTCAATAATTCATCGACCGAGTTTACAACAACATCAACACTTTTTCCAGAGGAGTCTAGATCGGCTAAAGTCGCCTCACCCGATAAGACCAAAACCGAAACACACCCAGCTCTAATAGCCATTTCCATATCGGTGTAAAGACGGTCTCCAACCATGGCACAGCGAGCAGGATCTAAGCCCAATTCTTCGATTTTATGCATTATCATTCCAGGATTTGGCTTCCCACTAATATGGACGGGATCTTTGCCGGTTGTCACCTTTAACATTGCCAAATAAGCACCAACGTCGGGCAAACCTCCATCAGGAGATGGACATACCATGTCGGGATGACTTGCTACCAATGGAACGCCACGATGCATGTGAATTGAAGCGGTAGAAATTTTTTCATAATCTATTTCGGTATCATAGCCTAAGACAACATATTGAGGATTTTCATCACGAGTGCTAATTCCCGCCTCTTCCATCATCTCTCTCATTCCTTGGGTTGCAATCGCCCAAGTTTTGGTGATATTATTCTTAGCGAGCCAAGACAATAAATCATGGGTTGATAATAAGATTTCATTTTTCTCACAGGGGATATTTAGCGAAGATAATTTTTCTTGGTACTGTTTTACCGATTTGCTGGAATTATTGGATAAAAAATAACGCTTCACACCTTGGTCATCACAGCGTTGTAAGAACTCTAATGCCCCCGGAATCAATTCTCCACCAAGATAAATGGTTCCATCTAAATCCAGAAAAACCGCATCAACATTTTCGAGTTTTGCATCCATTTTCATCATCTCAGAATAATAAAGTCTTCACCATAAACCATTTTGAATGGAGATTTTCTTGTGCCTCTTTACTGGCGATCATCTCGGTCATCATCTCTTGGAGCACCGGCTTTTTACTGGCTTTTTTGACAAACCAATTTAGTAGCCACGCCTTTCTAGATGTTTTTTGCATCTTATATGAGTTGGTTAATTCAGGTCCAAGCAAAGCCCACATTTCTTCTTGATATGCAAGGCCACCTTTATTTTCAATAACATGTTCAGCGGCCATTTTTGCTGTAACCAATGCATTTCCGACACCTTCGCCCGAAAATGGATCGACCAAACTTGCAGCATCACCAATCAACATTGCCCCACCGGTAAAAGCTCGTCGCGGTTGGTTTTTTTCACCTTTCCTAGGGGATCCAAACGGAAGCAGCCAACCCTTTGAACTACCCTTAATCAATTCGGCATCAGCGAACCTATCTTTGAAAGAGGGATGATTTGCAATGACATCTGCTTGCATTGCTTTGAGTTTTTTCTTTTGCTTATCCATTAAGCCTAAGACCATTCCAATGCCGACGTTTACGGTCCCATCCCCTAAAGGGAATAGCCAGAAATATCCTGGAATAACCGAATCCACGAAGTGTAATTCGATATTACCAGATTTGCCTTCACAGCCTTTGACCCCTTTCCAATATTGGCGGAATCCACCACAATAATGCATTCGGTCGACCATTTGTTCACCATTCATTGTCTCGAGAATCGTTTTTGCCACCGGGCATTGATAGCCCCCAGCACCTATTGTCCATGGTGCAGAATAAGCGCGTTTTTCACCACGTTTTCCTCCGATTCCAATACTTATGCCCGTGATAGTTTTTCCACTATGATGAACTTCGGTAACCGTAGCACCTTGGATGACAGAACCGCCGCTTTCAAGTACTAATTCAGTCGCTCTTTCGAATAATAACCAATCGAATTGTTGGCGCGGAAGAGAATATCCTGCCTCCATTTTTTCAACATCGTCCTCGGGTAAAGGAACAACCACTTCGTGGCCTTTTGGAGATGAAAACAGAATGCCGGTCACTCGGAAATGGGGCGTGGATTCCAATTTAGTTTTTATGCCGAGGGCGTTGACATGACCAAGCGATTTTCCTCCAACAGCATCACCACAAACCTTGTCGCGCGGCCAAATCCCCCTTTCTACCAATAAGACCCTTTTTCCAGCCATAGCAAGATAACTCGCACAAGCCGAACCGCCCGGTCCACCACCGACTACGATCGCATCGAATTTGGATTCTGAATCAGGGATTGGTCCGGTTTCGATTGGCTCATCCCAGAATCTCGCACCTGCCATGAAGAACCGCTCTAGGGTTTAGGTTCAAGAGCGTTGGTGCGCCAAGTTGCGGTCATAACCGAGGTTGCATACCACGCGGCCCCAGCCAGAGTGATACAAATCGCCCGCCAAAGGGGTGACCAACTCCAAGGATCACCAATTCCTTCAATTTGGCCCGGAAGTGGGAAAAACGGCCAAGTAGACCAAGCACCGGTATGCGATAGAATATCGATTGCGCCATGGCTTGCCCAAGCCATTAATGGCCAGGTGCGCCAACCTTTCTTTCTAAATCCTAAAAAAACGATGAATACCAACAATAGCGAATGGGTAAACCAATATGGCATGGGTGATGAAATCCAGAATCAACCCAATCAACCAAATGACAAGAACCCATCGCAAAACCCATGGTGACACGCCGCCAAGCAGGATTTGGATTGCTTTTAGTCACCTTTGTTTGGGGCGCGACCTTCATTTGGATGAAGCAAGCGTTGAACGTTCTCGCTCTAGAAATCTCATTATATTCTAATTCAGCAGTAGTTGGAATTTTGGTAGCGGCAAGGTTTTTGATAGCATTGATTTTATTGATATTATTTTCAACCAAAGCTAGGGCGGGGCTAATGGATAAAGAGAGTTGGAAAGGTGGATTGATCTTAGGTGGATTGATGTTTGCCGGTTTCTTTTTGCAAATGGTTGGAATCGAATCTATCGACCCTTCGGTTTCAGCATTTCTCACCTCTCTCTACGTGGTAATGACCGCGGTAATCTTAGCAAAAATTAGCGATAAAAAGCCAACCAGGGTGATGGCCTTTGGAGTATTTTTAGCGACTATCGGTGCTGGTTTAATTTCCGGCCCACCACAATTAACCTGGGGTATTGGTGAATTACTTACAGTACTATGCGCATTCTTCTTTGCATTACACATCATCTTGACCGATAAAATAACCAAGAAATTAGAACCGATCGGATTGACTGCAACATCATTTACGGTGTTGATAATAATGTCATTAACCACCGGGCTTTTCGCTGCAAAAGATATTTCGGTCATCAAAATAATCATCGTCGAAGGAGTGGCATTGCCATTACTTTTGCTCGGAATTTTTGGATCTCTAGTTTGTATCCTCGCTCTAAACATTCTTCAACGACATCTCAATCCGACCCATGCAGCAATCATCTATTCATTCGAACCGGTTTGGGCAACATTTTACGGATGGGGTGTAGGTTTGGTTGAGCCAAATTGGTGGTTATTGATGGGATTATTACTATTGGCCGGAAATATAATCGTCGAATTGGACGAGCATCATCTAAGTGAAGATGCCTTACCCGCGTAATCATAAAACGAAACCATAGTTTGGGTATTGGCGATTCCGCCGACCTTTGATAATTCATCTAAAATCGCATCTCCAAGCGAGTCCATCGAAGGACTCACCACCTCGATCAACAGATCCCAATCCCCGGCGATTACATTACATCTGACCACAAAAGGCAATTCACACATTTTGCTCGCAATATCCCGTCGATCGATATTTCCTCGTTCACAACGAGCGAAAATAAAAGCCCGAAGTTCATAACCCATCGCTCTAGCATCTAAATCGACGGTAAATCTTTGAATGATCCCATCTCGCTTCAATTTGGCAATTCGGTCATGGGCGGTCACCCTTGCCAAACCAAGTTTTTCT
>PSPR01000056.1 GCA_004195515.1 Methanobacteriota archaeon
AAGCAGCATGATCGCCAACTCCATCACCATCTACATCCAAATATTGTTGTGGATTATTAGGAAGGTCATCATCAACATTGGCCCAACCATCTTCATCATCGTCCAAGCAACCAAAAGTTCCATTTTTAGACGATGAACCGCTGACCAAAGGACACATATCAGGCTCTATGCCCGATAAATTGTCACCATAACCATCGCCATCTTGGTCAGCCCATTGACTAGGCGAGTAGGGGAATAAATCTAGATTATCACCAACTCCATCACCATCTGTATCGGCCCATTCAGTAGGGTCATCTGGGAAAGTATCGCCTTCATCTGACCAGCCGTCACCATCAGAATCGATACAACCTAAGCGATCTTCTGTGGAATTTCCAGCAATATCGATACAATCATCACTATTGTCTCCAAATGAATCCATGTCGGTATCGTTCCATTCAGTTACATCATCGGGGTGAGTATCTGCATCATCTGCCCATCCATCACCATCTGAATCTGGACATCCTACTAGTCCGAAATTTGAGGAGCCGGCAACATAATCACAATCATCGATATCGTTTGCGAATCCATCATCATCATCATCCAACTGATAGTCAGCACATCCTACTTCATTAACGGGCGTACCTGCCGCTGTTTCAGGACAAATGTCCCAACTATCCCAGACACCATCACCATCCAAATCCGGAAGTATATGACTCATATCAACGCCTAGCAATAACCAAGCACGGTATGTATCCCAAGGCCCAAGTTTAGTGAAACCCATAAGTTCCCACTGTATTGCAGCGGGTTCCGTCAAAAGGAATTTTGAAAAGTTAAGATTTTTGTCTATGGCGTCGGTGGACATGAACATTCTTACATCTGTTTGCATAGGCCAAGTGCCATCTCTTGAATTATTTCTTGTAGCATTAATCGGAAGTTGTCCGGCAGCAATTGCATCAGCTGCCCCATGTGTGAAATTGTCAATGATAGGTACGATATACAATCCTGCAGGGTTATCGATAGTGAATCCCAATTCTGTATAGCCTATACTTCCTTCTCCAGTTGGCCCGGTTACACCTGCTAATACATCGCTCTTATATTCACCGACATCAGCGCGGTACCTTGAGTTCGTTGACGAGTAAATATAGTCAGAGATTGCACAATTCTCACAAAGTAATGTTTCCTTAATTACCCACATTTCAGTTCGGTTTTCCCATCTATGTGCAAGTACGATATCCTCATCAGGACATGAAGCGTCAATATCACGCCATTGAGGAACATCGTTATTATCAATATTAGGGGCAACCGATGAAAAATCGAGCCCAGGCATTTCGCCATCTGACGACAATGAATTTCGAGAAAGGCTCGATGTTATCCAGCGCAATTGACCCATTGATAAGCCACCCATTTGCTGTATACAAGCTGCGGTCTCACCACCCGCCTTTACGCTAAATGCACCAGCCATGCGACCGTATGGAACTTCGAGAATTTGTCCTTCGGTATTCTTGCAATCCCAAATTCCAGTATCGCTATAATTTGCTGACTTTACAGCATATTCTGGACTTACACCAGTAGTATGTGAGCCGAGGAGGTCCTCGCCATCGCACACATCAAGTGTTACCGGTGTCCTGTCAAATCCGTCCCATATCCTTATCCAGTCATCGGTTGAAGAATACCAATCTTTCCAACTATCTTCCATAAGTGTACTCGAAAAATCACCATACACTCTTACAAAGTCCGCTGCAACAATCTCTACAGATACATATCCTCGGCGCCAACCAACTGCTAGACGTTCGCCATCACTGTTGAATGCAAGTGAATATACACCTCGATTGCTATTACTGCTACCAAATCCATCTATCTCCCCAAGTGAACTCCATTCGCCGGGATTTGCACCAATCGTATCTGTTTCGTAAACCCGTATAGAAGAACTACGTCGAGAAGCAACTGCGATTGTACCTCCATCAGGAGAAAATTCAGCATGTGCTGCATCGCTACCAATATCCATTTCAGCCAATTTGGTATTGTTATTGATATCGGTAATCACCAACTTATCGTTATTGCTTCCTGTAGCGAGAAAGCGACCATCAGGACTGACTGTAACGATGCGAATGTGATCGGAATGGTTTGTCATATTCCATGCTGGTGTATAGTTGCCAATCCAATAGGCAACCAGTAGTGAACCCGAAGAAACGAATAGCAGTCTATCATCGGGAGTTGTGTCAATCCCTCCAACCCAACTAGGTAGTCCAGTATGATTCCACTCAACTGTCCAATTACTGGTCCACACAGACGAAACTTTGCCCTGCCCACTTGACAAGAATAACCGCGCCCCATCATTCGACCAACTCATAGAAATGGCATTATCAGTTTCATTGTTGGGTGAGAATAGAGTGGCGTACAAATCAATAATCAGGTTACCTGTTGTAGAATTAACAACCTTCGCACCCCCGTCGTCGCTAACTAGGCCAATCATTGTTTGATCAGGTGATTGCTCAATTACATTGACACCACCTGTCATGTTACACAATATCCCAATTGGATTGCCACGATTATTGAAAATGTTCACAGCGACAGTTCCGCTATTGTCACCGCCGGCGTAAAACACAGTACCATTTTTAGCCCACTCCATGGCTTCTACACCACCAAAGCCGGTTTCGGTATTCACACGCTGGGCTTCATTCCAATCATGCGTTATCGCTTGCTCAAAATCTGCCTGACCATCGCCATCAGAATCAGGACAGCCATTTCCTAAAGTAGAATTCGCTGTACCAGCAGCATATGGACACATATCGAGAGCATCGTCAATACCATCTCCATCTCCGTCAGCAGATGCCACAAATGGAGATGCAATCACGAAAAGGAAGAGACCTGCCAACGCGATTGCACTGCGCATAGTAGTGCTACTGCGACTCTGTACTCAAAGGTTATCCTTAGTCGTTCATTCAGTATTCGAAGAATCCTTTGCCAGATTTTCGACCTAGAGTGCCCGCGTCAACCATTCTTCTCAACAATGGGCTTGCCCTATATTTTGGGTCACCCATTCCATCCAGCAATACATCCATGATGTGAAGGACTGTGTCGAGGCCGATAAAATCGGCCAATGCAAGTGGGCCCATCGGGTGATTCATTCCTAATTTCATGACCCCATCTATCGCTTCTTTGGTTGCAACTCCTTCTTGTAAGCAAAAAATCGCTTCATTGATCATTGGACAAAGTAATCTGTTTGATATGAATCCAGGGAAATCTTCGCTGGTCAACGGAGTTTTCCCCATAGATTCTGCCGCTGCGACCACAGCTTGATTGGTTTCAGCGCTAGTCAATTCCCCATTGATAATTTCTACCAGTTTCATCAGTGGAACAGGATTCATGAAATGCATTCCGATTACTTTGTCTGGGCGTTTGGTAGTTGCTGCAATTTTGGTTATCGAAATTGAAGATGTATTCGATGCCAAAATACATTCTGGCTTGCAAATTTCATCCAATTCGCTGAATATTTCAATTTTCAAGGCAAGAATTTCGGGGACTGCTTCAATGACAAGATCGACATTTCCACAGACCGAACGGTCGGTTGCAGTACTGATGCGAGCTCGTGCTGCATCTGCATCCGATTGAGTAATACGTCCTTTTGATACCAATTTTGCCAAAGACCGTTCGATAGTTGCTAATCCACGTTCGACGAATTCGTCTTCAATATCGATCATCACGACATCATGGCCTGCACAAGCGGCAACCTGAACGATTCCATTACCCATTTGTCCTGCGCCCAAAACCGCAATCAATTCTATTGCCATGAAGACGGCCAGAGCATGACCCTTGATGAATTCATTCCCACTCAGATTTTGGCTTTATGCTTTTGAGCCCAATGGTCAAAATTAGTATAATGACAAGCAATCCTAAGCCAATATTGACCCAATTTTGGCTACTGCTAATCAGGTCGGTAATACTTTCCTCTTTGTCGATGGTTAAATTTGAATTGAGTTCTACCTGATTACCAACATCATCTCTCAATCTCAAAATTGCGGCCCATTCTCCTGGGCTTGCAGTGCCTAATTCGTATTGATTAGTGAATTCCATTCCGGTTCTAAGGGTTTCTGTCGAACTATAAACAGAGACATTATCGTGTAATACTATGATGTCATAACCAATATCTTCCGATTGGAATGGAATATTCAAATATGCAAAAATCCGACCATTTTGTTCAATCAATTCTATGGATCCAGTAGGAACTTTAGAATCCATGGTAATATTCCAATAAGCAGAATCATGATTACCGGCTTCATCGGTTGCTGTACAGGTAATTACCGCACTCATCCCATCCAATAATGCAGGGTCGGTGGTTTGCCAAGGGTTGATGGGGAATTTGAATTCTGTTGAATCAACTACAAATTCTACTTCTTCTTGAGAATTATAATCAATACAGTAAACCGTCAAATCAGGTTCTGATAATTGGCCTTCTAGGAAAAGAGATTCACCCAGAATGGGTTTTCGTTTCTCATCCGCCCCCATCTTTATCCAAGGATCGATGCCATCATAAATTACATCGAAGTTGAATGCTCGGTGAATGCCTTGCCCATCGACGACGATGCTATAGGAATTCAGACCTTGAGATAATGAGAAATTGAGCTCGAGCAATTCTCCCACTCCAGTCCCTACTTGCAAAATATATGAGCCGCCATCAAGCACTTCGTCCAATCGCCAGGTTTGTTCTGGGCCGACATATAGTGCTGCTACCTGTTGTGAAATATTTGTGAGGGTTCCGTTCCATGGCACATCTAACATTGGCGTATACATTGTTTCATTCAAAATGATAGTACGACATTCCTCAACCAGATTTCGTCCAGAATCGAATGCTTGCAGGCAAATATTATGGACACCAACCGTATCCAAACGGTAGACCCAACGACCGAGTAAACTTGTTAATTCCGGCAAATTCATCCAAGGTTCTTGGTCGATTTTGAATCTCATTCCAGCAGGTTCTCCAATATCTCCCCATTTCAGATCAACCATATGATGGTCAAGTATTTCGCCCTCTACCGGCGAGGTCCAGTTCAAGATTGGGAAGGTAAAGTCAACGATGATCGTCACCTGGCTCGAACCCCAATTTCCAGCATCATCACGAGATAAGACTGTAATATTGTTCAGACCTTGAGAGACATTGAAAGAATATAATTGCCAATCATCATTGCTGAAGGTTTGTTGATCAATTCCATCGAACCACCACTGCGAACCATTCTCGCCTCGACAATTGAAAACAGCTCTAGACTCGTTATGAACTTGAGAATAATCGTGGTTGCATTCTATAAATGGGGCAATTGTGTCCCTGATTAACTCAATATTGAGAATTGAAATACGCCCTGAGCGATCAACAGATTTTATTCCAAATGTATTCTGACCCTCAATAGTCAAATCTACAGTTGAATTGAACCAAAGTGGCATTCCAGTCGAATTAGAGGAATTCCAACCACTCGCATTGAAGCTTGAAAAGATTTGGTTATCTTGGAGGGTAGTAAACGAATATTGTTCGGCTTTAATCGTTAAATTTGCAGTTGTCTGATTGGTTAGACTACCAACTTGGGAACTTACTTCAAGATATGGAATTTCATCGTCGTGGACCAGCCAATGAGTAGGTATGTACTCCGCCATCTTCGCTGAGATTTGTGCTGACCCAAACCTCTCTAAGGGTGAGGTTTGCATTTGAGAGATTAGTAATGTTAACCATTGTTCCGTTCAACAAGGTACCTGTTATCGTCGAGGTTTTATTTGATGTTGAATTCCATTCGATTCCACTGGTATTGAAACCAGCCCCAATATCCATTCCATAAGCCAAAATCGCGGTATCATTAGAATGGTGGGAACCAGAAAGAGGATGAGAAAATGTCACTAGCGGCGCGGTTTCTTGTAAATTATATGAAAGCGGAATCATCAACGAGCCACCGATATCCAAATCCATCTCAAGACTACCTTTCCAAATTCCAACATCGGTTGGCATCGCACCAGTAAAGTCGATTGACCAAGCTTTGGCAATATCGCCACCAAGCATATTGCTTCCATTGGGGAATTGTGCAAAAATTTCTGTGGAATTCAATTCACTCCAATTTCCAATTTGCAAATCATTCCCTCCAACCTTATCGATACTCATCCAAAAGGTGGTATTTCCTGTTGGGACATCATATCCGTGTACCACAACCCACCATTGGCCGTTATCAGGGTTATTGATCGCAACTTTTTCAGCACTATTCCAATTGCCAGACTTGCCTTCTTCCTCGTTGGACCAACCGATTGCCCCATTAGAATTTGAATCGTGATAGATGTATAGATCAAGGTCATCCCTAACCCCATTACTATCGATTTCTATTTCCAATCGACTGAGGTTATCGACGGTAAAAGGATAGATGTAAGAAGAGGTCGAAACAGAACCTGCGGTATCTTGAGAGACGCTTTCATTATTGGCAAATATTGGTCTTGACCAGCCGAATACACCGACATTATTGAGTGAGACATTCATTGTTGATGCCACGATCAATGATTCATTTATCGCACCATTGGACCAATTGGAGACTACCCAACTATCGTTTCCTGCAATCGCTGCGACGTGGCCAACCGAAATATTGACTGGATTATCATTGGTCAAAACACCGTGCATTGTCGAATGCAAAAGAATTTGCTTGATGCCCTGAGTCGCCTGTCCTACCAAGATTTCTCTATCGTCGCCGGTATTGGTTTGTCGAGTCCAGATACCGGATCCACGATGGCCATTATCTGAAGACATCTCAACATTGAGAACCCAGTCGGGATAATCTGGGCTAAGCCCAGCATATGGGTGGGTCGTTCGAGATAAAATATGAGCATCTATGTCGGTATAACCATTATCTGGCCAATCGATATCTACGATCATAGAGCCATGGCTAAAACGCGCTGGCCAATCGATTGCAACCGCTTTCCAATCACCGGATTCTGCTCGCCATCCCCATCTTTGCGCCCCTTGAATCCAAGTTTCACGGTAGAGAGTTTGGTTGGATAAATTGCCATCGACTGTCGGGGGAACCCATGAGTAAGGCCCATCGGCAGCGACGGTGGTTAAAACAGGAAGTTTCCACGAATAATTACCATCATCGAGGATTATTTGTGACATGTGCAAACCGGGAATCGCATCGGAAGGAACCTCGACTGAAAAGGTCATAGGGGTTGAAATATGAGGCGCAATCGTGGTATTTATAGAATTCAAAATAATCCATGGATCATCATCATGAGTAAAACCAGTAATATCTATTTCAATCGGCACAGGGTCAATTATTGAAGTCCGAACATTTTGCATCCAACCTGCTAAAATAATTCCATCTGCATCGATATCCCAAGGGTTTCCAACCCTGACCTCAACTTGTGGAGAGGCATAAGCATGGGTGGTTAATTCAACGAATTGATCTCCTGAATCCCATTCACCATCTGCAACAAATGAGTCGTTATTGCTATCGTTCCAAAAAATACCATCACCATCAGTGTCGTTCCAGCGATAAAATGTCAAATGTGGTCTGTTTTCCGATTGATAATTTCCATTGCCATCAAAACCACCCGGTGCCATAGTCGCTCGGGCCCGAAGCATGGTTTCATTGCCGATTCCTTTAGTTGAATTATTTCCAAACATAATTACTGGGAAGGCGAAATCGGGACGCGATGCTTGGTAACCATCCCAGCCATTTGAAGTATTTACCGCGAAATTGTGAACTTCGTGGGATACTGCAACCATCGATGTTGACCGAGCGCTAATATTGATGGTTGAATTCGATGGATTGATCAATGTAACTTGATGAGTCGAATTTTCTCCAGGAAGCATCCAATTTATTCCTGCCTCACGATGTATTCCTTCGTTATCACCTGCCATCACCGCAGCAGGACTTACCATCCATGTTCCATTCATACCTTTGATCGATTGAACAGCACGACCGGCATCAAACCAGCCTGCGCCTTGGGTATTGGGGTCGTATCCCAAATCTTGTGAGGTCGACATAACGATATCACGAACGGTTTGTGAATTCGGCATGGTGCCGAATTCTTCGTACCAAGCTTGGTGAACCAAAGCCATCAATCCTGCTGCAATCGGTGTGGCAAGAGAAGTTCCAGACCAAGACCGAGTAGCCGAATTCGCATCGGTCATCTCATTTAGTGTAGTATCGCCAGTTGCCGACCAACCAACCGCCACGATATCAGGGTCCATTCGGCCTTGTGAATTTGGACCCCGGTCGGTCCAAGAAGCGATTTCACCCCATGACTGAGCCGAACCTGAACCGCGTGAAGAAGCTGCTCCAACCGATACGATTCCCGGTGAGCCACCCGGACTTGCAACAGTTCCATAGCCATGGCCACCATTTCCGAGGGCAACCAAGTAAGTGGTATTGGTAGAATATACTCTAGTCAACCAATCCAAGTACATCGATGATGCATCGGTACCAGCATCGACGACTCCAGAATAGCCAAACGAAAACGAGCCAATCGATGCCTCATCACCAGTATCTGGGATGCCATCATAACCTTCTGCGACGAATCTCCAAGCCTCAAAAGAAGAGCCTCCAGCGTAGTAATTTGCAACAGCAACCAAACTTGCATTTGGCGCCATTCCAGTTACTGCGCCGTTGTTAACCACTCCTTGGGCCGCGACCGCAGAAGCGCATAAAGTACCGTGATTTCCTCCTGCACCACTAGCCTCATTGAGCATGAACATGACCAGATCTCCATTGCCAGCAATTCGGTCTGATAAGCCATTCCGCGTAGCATAAGTGGGAGCGAAAGGAAGACTGTTATTACCATCTGAAATCCAATAAATCATTCCGCCAGAGATGTCCCATAAACCATCACCTGTTGTGTCGAGACCACTGGTTTCTGAACCTCTTCGCATCGGTTGCTCATCATCGAAATTTCCATCCAAATCCAAATCAGCATAAACTGTAGAATATACGCCTGCTACTACATCATCGACGACTAAAATTGGCACGTCTGCACCAACTCGACTAACCAAATTGGTATCGGGGTGGAGACCATGATGGAAAATTCCCGAAAGAGAAGTAATTCCACTTACATTAAGGCCATCGACATCGGTTAAATTATCACTATCATTATCTATATCGGTCGAAGTTGTATCAGCGTACCATGAATTTCCTGAGCCCGAAAAAATACTGGCGCTCGATAACCATCCTGACATCGACAAACCATCGTAAGCGATCGGCCAGCCATCCCATGGTGAACTCGTATCGTTTACTCTGGCCTGGGTGCCGTTCAAATCTGGATGAGCAAAATCAATTCCGGAATCGACGATTGCTACTTTAATTCCAGCCCCGGATATTCCCAACGATTGAGCCACATCTGAATTATGGATTTTGGTCGATTCAACAGTTGCGGGTTCAGGGTCAAATTCAGAGCTAGAACGCTCAGGAATCCCTGGATCTTCATGAACGACCAAGACACCATAAACACCAGGGAGTTTCTCCACCAATGCCCCGGGCATGGTTACCAAGCGGTGCTGCAAAACACCATCCAAATCTTCTGGATTTGTCAAAACCAAATTGCCTTCAGTCTGTTCGGGCAATATACCATGAATTTCTTGGAAACGATGTAATTCAGATAATACCATCGTAATCACCATCACAGTCACCTGCTCTTGGCTTGTGAAAAACGCCATATTTGGAAGGACGGTTGCTCCCGGTTGGTCTATTATCTGTAATGATTTGGTTGGAGTTGGTGAAAACTCAGCAAAAAGGTCAACCTCTTCATCAACAATTGTGAGAACACTTGACCAAGATGAAAGCAAAAGCAGCCCGACCAACATAACCGCTCGCATGAGATGAAGGGATACCATGAACCACATAGCCTGTTCCCTAAACTGGGCTAAAACAGAACTTGCTAAAACAAATGAGAAAATACCAATAAAATATGCGCCGATTACTCGAACTCAAACAGGTCCTAAGAACTGGCTGGGTAAGAGCAGGTGTTGAACAGCCAGAAAGTGTAGCAGCTCATTCCTGGGGCATGGCAATTTTGGCGATGGAACATTGCCCGCCGCAACTTGATAAATTGAAAGTGCTAGAGATGTGTATCATTCATGATCTTCCTGAGGTTATCGTCGGTGATTTAACACCGCACGATGACACTACAAATAAAAAACAAGACGAATTGAATGCGATGAAAATTCTCGCTCCGGAATGGCTGGCGCTATTTGAGGAATATGAGGACCAAATCACTCCAGAATCCAAATTTGTCAAGTATTTAGACAAGCGGGATATGGCCTCTATGGCCCGGTTTTACCAAGAAACTCAAGGCATAAACCTTAGTGAATTCATCAATTCTACCAGAGATGTGCTGACCGAAAAAGACTATGACTAAATCTGTCTCGGGCGAGGTATAGTCCTGTAGTGTAGTGGTCCATCATTTCGGGTTTTGGTCCCGGGGACACCGGTTCGACTCCGGTCAGGACTACCTTAGCATACTTCTGCAGTAAGCGGTAGTCCTGACCTTGGGCGTATTGCTTGGTTCTGTACTTCGTGTTTTGCTATCAATTCTATTTCGCTAAACGCGATTCGCGCGGCATGGGGGACTGGTGAAAACGCCTTATTGAGGTGCGGGTGGCTCCGAAAGTTCATAACTGCGCCTGAGTCCCTGAGGGTTGGATGGGATGCGTATGGATGAGCGAGAGCAGGTTGACTTAACTAAGAATTTCTTGGTTTCACTGATGGAAGAACAATTGAAAGTACAACAACATGTTATGGTTGATTTCATGAATAAACCAATTGTTCACAATGGAGATACATTGAGGCATATGGCCTCGAGGATCGTCGAAGAGGCAACAACTGTCACTCCCAGAGGAATGGCAGAGGATATTCTTGCCAGAGCTGGAATCGATACACATTTACCCGCTGAACCTCAAGTAGAATCAGGCCATCTTCGTCACGTAGGCCAAAGAGCAAAGAAAGTTGCTCGTCAAGAACGCAATGTAAAGGTACGCAGAGCGGTTTCAAACGCAAGATTAAGACCTGCCCTCGGCCAAGAATCAATACCGCGCAGAAGAGCAAGAAAAATTGCTCGATGAATCCGAGAACAGATAAGCAGGTTCACCACCGCACTGGTTGGGTACCACTCATGGACATCGCCAATCCTAGCGAAGAACACGCAATGCTACGCGAATTGGTTCGGGACTTTGTTAAAGAACAAGTCGAGCCACAGGCTCTAGAATGTGATAGGGATGAGAAATTTAATCTTGATCTATTCCGAGCCATGGGCGATATGGGTTTACTCGGTTTAACAGCTAGTGAAGATTACGGTGGAGCTGGACTCGATGCAATAGCTACAGTAATAGTTCACGAAGAATTATCTGCAAGCGACCCAGGTTTTACATTAGCATATTTAGCCCATTCAATGTTATTCGTTAATAATTTAGAACATAATGGCAACGATTCTCAAAGAGAACGCATTTTGCCGCTAGTGTGTTCTGGAGAATGGGTCGGAGCGATGGCGATTAGCGAGCCTGATGTTGGAACCGACGTCATGGGTCTTTCAACAACTGCAAATCAGCGCGAAGATGGATCTTGGGTAATTAACGGCCGAAAAATGTGGATAACAAACGGCTGTATCGACGAGGAAGGAACTCCTGCTGACGTGGTATGGGTTTATGCAAAAACTGGCATCAACGATCGAGGAAAGACTGAAATTTCGACCTTTTTGGTCGAAAAGGGAATGCCCGGATATTCAGTTGGCCAGAAGATCATCGGCAAAACCGGTATGCGAGGTTCTAATACTGCTGAATTGGTTTTCGAAAATTGTGTCATACCTGAAGCAAACCTAGTCGGTGGAGTTGGAGATGCAATGATTCATATGATGCGCAATTTGGAATTAGAGCGCCTCACCTTAGCAGCGATGGCATTGGGAATATCTCGACGCTGCCTGCATGAAATGAACAAATATGCAACCGATAGGGAAGCCTTCGGTCGAAGAATTCGAGATTTCGGACAAATGCAGCGCTACATCGGAGAATCTTGGGCGAAATATCGAGCGAGCATATATTTACGATACTGCTACAAATTTGGGATTAGGTAATGTTGGCCAACGACTAGATAGTGACGGGGTGAAATTATTTGCAACAACCGCTGCAAAAGAAATCGCTGACGCTGCAATGCAAGTGATGGGTGGATACGGATATGTTTCGGAATATGTGGTCGAAAGACTCTGGAGAGATGCTAAACTGCTAGAGATTGGTGGAGGAACAATTGAATCTCATCAGAAAAACATCACCCGGGATCTAGGAAAAAACCCACAAGTTATCAACGACTAATTCCAAACAATTCGAAAGATAGCGCGCAGAGCCAATCCGAAGATAGCATAACAGATCTCAACGTAAAGAGGGCCTCGACCGGGAGGTGAGTGTTTTGTAATCAAAACACGAAGAATACATCTTAACATTTCGCCTTAGGTCACGGCTCGAGTACAAATATCAACGTAAAGAGGGCCGTGACCGGGAATTGAACCCGGGCTGGCAGGACCACAACCTACCGTGCTAACCCCTACACCATCACAGCCACGGAGTAATTTGGGCCACCGTCAAGCCGTATTTATCTCATTCCATCTGTATACATGACACTTTTCACCGCTTGTTTGAAGGTATTGGGCGCAGGAGGGCCCCATATGCAGCGTGCAGTATGGCTAATCCTCTTGATTTTGGTAATGCCAATTTCCTTGGTCGACGGCAGAAGTGTCCATGCGGTTCATGATGAAGATTTATTCCCCGCAGGCGATATGAATACCCCTGCTGATTGGGAATTCAAATTACATAATTCCTTTACATCTGAACAAGCTGCTAATGATGGACAATATATTTCGGGCATGATTAGTGATAGCCACATGACCTTGGGCATAGATTTGCCACAGAATATTGAATCGTCTACTGTTTGGGCAAGCGCTACCAGCACCGATTCCAATGCGAGTATTGGCTATCCTGATGGTGCATATACTTGGTCGACTGGTCCTGATATTACCTTGAATACTTTCGATTTGAGTCCATATCTCTCCAGGACGATCATTAGTGTTGACCTGATGATTCACTTTGATGTCCCAGATGCTTTACAACAAGATAAAGTTCGAATTTCTGTGATCAACAATGGCATCCATGACTTGGTAAAAACTTGGGGAAATACCCAATCCGGATTATTCTACATGAATAGTGGTTGGAGTTTGGAAATAAATGATACCGATGGTTGGACTTGGAATGAATTATCAAATCTTGAGATAAATCTCGACTATGTTTCAATCGGTGGAACCGATGATTCCCAACTTCAGGTTGATGCGGTCGGACTTAGGATTGAGATGGAAACCCCTTGGTCAGGTACCGAGAGAGCAATCGGTGTATCGACAAATACCGTTGACCAATGGCCAATCATCGACATGAACCTGAGTGAAGGCACATATGACTCCGTTTCAATTGCTCCTTGCGGACTTGAGTCCGAAGGTGGTATTTGGACGACACAATCTCTGGCAAAACCTTCAGGTCAATCTTGGGGTCGAATTCATGTAGATCACACGGTTGAAAACTCCACCCTAATTATCGAGTATCTAGATGACCAAGATTCGTGGAGTAGCATATCTAATGGCATGATTCCAATAATTAGTGGTGATTTGGTTTTAAAAATTTCATTCAGCTCAACCTGTTTGACCCGAGTATGGGTCGATATTAACGACCCGAGCATCCATATCGATGGTAATTTGAATGGCGCTATATTAGGACTTGATTTGGAGCGATCGGCTTGGACGATTCAGGTCAATGGGCAAACGGTTAGCAATGTGGATTTTTCAACACTCGGAGCATTTGATTTGACCTTTCCAATCGGACATTTAATGAGTCCAGAATCATTAGAATTAGAAATTATGGTCAAATCATTCTTCACTTGGAATTCAACCGGTCCCGCAAATAATCTCAGTCTTCGAGTGAATAATTTGAACGTAGTTGGTGGATTCTCGATCGTATATGATGAAAATCCAGTTTGTCAAAAGATTGGCAGTTTTGAGATGGAAGAGGATGGAAGTGGCTTAATTCTCCCATTAGTTGCTCGATGTAGCGATGATAGAGACGATGCCGATGAATTGGAAATTACCTTCCAAAACGACGCACCTGATGTTATAGAAGTAGATTTAACCCAAGGGCAAATCAGAGTCCGACTGATCCCCGGTGCTAGTGGTGTAGCCCATGTTACGACTACTGTAGTCGATTCATCAGGTAATTCTTGGTCGGAAATATCAACCTTCACCGTTGCAAATGTGGATGATTCGCCACAATTAGCCGAATTTCCACCAATAGTACCAGTAGAATTGGGAATAACCAAAGAAATCCCATTCACAGTAAGTGACCAAGATACGATAGATAATGATCTGGTAATCACAACAAATCGCTCTTGGGCAACTATCGATATGGTCAACCGTTTGATAATTGTCGACGGCCCGACCCCTGGATTCACATCGGTTTTGGTAACCGCTTGTGATGAAACATCCTGTGATGAGCGTATACTTGACCTTGAGATTAGGGCTCTACCCGACCTTTCTATAGAAGAAATCCGGGTAATGACTGAACTGGTATTTGCAGGAGATATCATCGATATCAAGGTGATGGTCCGAAATTCTGGACAAGTCTCTGCTACAATGATCACCGTCCGCTGTCTCGCTGATGATCAAACCATCAGCACCGGCACAATACCGGTATTGATGCCAGGCGAGTTAGGTTCTGTAATTTGCGACTGGCAAGCGCCGGTCGACGATTCATCGGTATTGTTGGAGGCTATCGTCGACCGTGGAACTCAAATCGATGAATCCAACGAGGATAATAATCAGGATTCGATTGTCATTGCGATTGGTGAAGCTGTTCAAGAACCTGTTATCAGCGATGGTACATCGTCTTTCCAAGTTTCTCAAACCACTCTTTTACTAGGCGCAGGTGCTGTCTTATTGTTGATTCTTACAATTTTCGGACTGTTTGCACCGGCTAAGATCAAGAAGATTGAATGAAGCCTCCCAGCGCAGACCATTTGTCACATAATCGCAAAATACTGGTCAACCTTCATATGCTGGACGAGTCAGAAAAGGATACTTCGAGTAGGCCGTGGGGGCCTCTCACCACTTGTGGTGCGGAGTAGTGTGGAATAGACTATGAGTGAATTAAAAATACGAATTGAAACCGAAGAATGGGTTTACGAAGAGTACATCGAGGCGTGATTCGCCTTACTTCTTCCAACTGCGAGGATAAGTATCTTCTCGCATTAGGACGGTATGTGCTTGAGCCACTTGACCTTTGGTCATCGATGGGATAACCTTGCAAGGTTCAGAGAGATTTGCTAGTGCAACCGCTTCTCCCTTTATGGTAGTGATTAGCACTTCAGATCCTTTGCCTAAACCATCGGGAATACTGACAATACCTGGGCGCATCAAGGGTGCGCCATGAGATAATGCCGCAGCTGCTCCATCCTTTACTACGATTACCGGTAAATCAGCTAACATAGATTCAAGGGGGTGGAGGATTTTTCTCATGCCACTTTCATCGTGTTTGGTTTTCCATAACCAATGTGCATCGACCAATTGTTGCATTGTGACAGATTGAGCTAGGGTGAATTTACCAGAACTTGGTCGACGTAATTCTTTTAATTCGACCGGCATATCGAGAAGAAGGCCAAGATCACGCGCCATTGTTCTAACATAGGTACCTGCTTCACATTGAATGTGAGTTAGCACCAACTTGTCGTCTATATCCAAGATTTTGAATTTAGAAATTTTTCTGGTTCGAACTTGAACCTTGACCGCTGAAATCTCAGGAGGTACATTGAAGACCTTACCTCGAAGTAATGTCATAGCTTCTTCAAGTTGCTCCCGGGTAAATTCCTTAGAAAATTTCAGTACTGCAAGATATGATTTGTCAT
>PSPR01000057.1 GCA_004195515.1 Methanobacteriota archaeon
ACTGAAAACGGCTCGACCAATCCCTCCGTTGGCTCCTCTTTAGGAGTGTAAAGTTGATGACCATATCACCCTTGGACCGGTTCATGGCAGCGGTTCACTTGGATGGGAAAGCCTGCGCGAAAGCTCTTGAAGCCGGTCTTCTGGAGAGGATAAAAGCGTGTTCAGTACAGCCTCATTTGGCGGTAATTATCGTCGGTGATGACCCTGCATCACACGTTTATGTCACTAATAAAGTCAAGGCTTGTCAGCGCTTGGGAATAAAATCGACACATGTTGAATTATCTTCGGACGTATCTGAAGCAGAATTGATTTCTTTGGTCGAGCAGATGAATAATGATAATACTCTCCATGGATTATTGATTCAATCACCTTTACCAGATCATATCGATGAGGAAGCGATTACCGATTTGATAAACCCGGCAAAAGATGTCGATGGATTCCATCCTGCTAATCTCGGCCGTTTGGTTCAAGGGCGAACCGATGGAATGCTGCCATGCACACCTTCGGGCGTAATGGAGATGCTACGTTGGTCAGGTGTTGAATTAAGCGGCAAGAAGGCTGTAGTGGTTGGGCGTTCTCGAATTGTTGGAATGCCACAAGCACTCTTGTTAGCAGCGAAGGGTGCGGACGCAACGGTAACCATTGTTCATTCAAGAACCGCTGATGCCAAAATGGAATGTTTGACTGCCGATGTCCTCGTTGCTGCGGTTGGCCGACCTGAGATGATCAAAGCCGATTGGGTAAAACCAGGGGCGGTAGTAATCGATGTTGGAATAAATCGAGTCGATGATCCCACTCGTGAACGAGGCTGGAGATTGGCAGGAGATGTTGATCCATCCGTTACTGAAGTAGCATCTTTGTTATCGCCGGTCCCCGGTGGGGTTGGACCTATGACAATTGCAATGTTATTGGCAAATACCATCACCGCAGCCGAAAGGCAACATTGATGTGTGATGGTGCCCGGTGGGCAACCATGGACCCGCGTAATCACCAGGTAGCACTCGGCGCAAATATTGCAACTATAGTAATAGTTTTCATCGGGCTAATCAATCAATTTATCGGTGGACTGCTCGGACATTCTGGTTTGAAATTCCTATTCATCAGTTGGATGTTTGATAATCCATGGGGCCCTCAAGGATGGTCGCTCCAAGAGACCATCGCCTTGGTAATGGTCATTGGTTTGCAAGGAATCGTATGGTGGGCAAAACAAGAAAATGAAACCCCTGTAGTCCATGCTCATCTAAGTGCAGAAGAGCAATATGCAGCTCGCGATAACGCTCCGACCGTAGCATATTCCCAAACTCAAGCCGTCAATCCAAATACCGCGGCTGTGATATCCTCGATAGTCGGTTTAGCACCCCAACAAGATACGGGCGCTGTCAGTGCTGCTATCGATCATTTATCCCAAGGAGAAATCGGTGCAGCAAGTGCGGCAATTGTCGCTCAAACCGGAATGAAATCCGCAGCGATTCGTCAGACTGGAAACTCTCCAGTGCCGATGGTTGTAGAGGTCAAATCTATGGCTCTACCAGACTTAGACGAAATTTTAGAAGAACCTGTAGAATCTAATAAACCAGAGTTTATCGAGAAAAATGATTTACCAGAACTGCCTGACTTTTGATCCTAAATGTGGACTGAATCGGTAGATTTGCACAGCCATTCCCATCGTAGCGATGGACTTTGGTCACCTAGTGAAATGGCTCGTCGTGCTCATGCAAATGGAGTAAAAGTTTGGTCGTTAACCGATCATGATACATCTGCTGGTTGGGTGGAAGCTGAAGCAGAATGCAAAGAATTAGGCCTTAAATTCATCCCCGGGGTTGAGATTACTTGTGAGGTTGAATTGCCATCAACTATCGATACTGAGAATCCAAAATCATGGCATTTATTAGCATATTTTCCTAATGGTGCTAGTGATGAATTACTCGAATGGTTAGCCACTTTGAAAGATGCAAGATTACCACGAATGAAAGCCATGCTTGATGCCCTCGAGGAATTAGGTCACACCATTTTGTTAGCAGATGTAGAAAAATTCGCTGAAGGAAGTCTTGGACGCCCTCATCTTGGACGGGCAATGTTGGAGGCAGGCATGGTTGATACGGTTCAACAAGCCTTCGATGATTGGATTGGGAATGATTGTCCAGCCTTTCGAAGTCGACCTTTGCCTAGTATTGCAGAGGTTTGTGAAAAGGTGCGAAATGAAGCGGGGATTACCTCCTTGGCTCATTGTAAATATTACGGGGTTGAACTCGAAGTTTTAATCCCACATATCAAAAAATTAGGTGTTGACTGTATCGAAGCATTTCATCATTCACATAGTGATTCATATCGATTAAAACTGGTTCAAAGTGGGATGCCGGTCACCGTGGGAGGAGATTCTCATGGCACCGAAAATCGACCATCACCCGGCAAGATGTTGGTGCCACTCAAATCCTTGCATCAGGCTTTTTGCCCGTAATTGCATCGAATAACAGCGCCAATTCGAATAATAGAATGATTGGAATTGCGACCAAGAAAAGCGAAAGCGGATCTGGTGGGCTAAACGCTGCACCAAGCACGAATGTTGTGAACCAAATATGTCGTCGATATTGAACCAATAAATCGCGCTCGACAGCGCCGGATCTAATTGCCAATATCGTGACCAATGGTGCTTGGAATCCGATTGCACTAGCCAAACATAGATTGAGAATAAACCCGACGAATGACGATAGACGCCATTCTGTGGAGAGTCCAGCCGATTGGGCATCTTCAGAAAGATATTGCAATAACATTGGTGTTAATAATTCCCAAGAATAAATTAGACCTGATATTGCGAGAACTAAAATTGCAATTATTGACAAAAATAAGGTTCTTCCCGGCTTTGGGATATGCTGATTCAATTCACTTTTCCATGCAAGTTCTATCAATAATGCCGTGATTGCTAATCCGGAACCCAACCAAGCGCCAACCCTCACTTGGATCATGATAAATTCGACCGGAGTGAGAACGATGACATTCACTCCAGCGGGTAAAATATCTGAATTTAGCAAATTATCAACCAATTCCTTAGCCAATGGAATTCCGGCCACTAAACCAAATAAAAATAGGAAAACAATCAGTTTCAACCTACTTTTGAGGTGGGTTGAAACCTGGCTGAATAATTCTTTGAATCGGGGGTCGATCAATGGTGAATCGTCCATTCACTCTTCCTCCCAAAGGTGGGATGGAGTGGAGTCTATGAAGGACCTGCCAGCCATCTTTAGCCGTTTGAGTCTATGGAATACGAAACCGGTCATCCATAATGAGGGTAAGGATAAGGCGATGGCTTGCCACATAACATCTTCGCCATAATCGTTTACAACTTTGAATTCCAGTACTTCATCTGAGTCAACAGAAGGATTATGGAAAATTATTAACCACCATTGTTTTGCGTATTCATCACTATGCAAGTACTCAACACTTTGCCCAGGACTCACTTGATGGACAGTACCTAATTGTGAAGCTACCTCCCAATCTATTATTCCTTCATTCATTGCAGGAACGCTTGCATCTACCCAAACCGCTACAAATTCGAGATTTTCTGAAGAATGATAATTTGTTATGGTCGAAGTTATTTCTTGACCATAATCGACCTTGGCAAGAATTTCATAAGTATTTTCTTCGTTTCCGAGACGATAAGATACTCTATCATCGATGTTGTTTTCTTGGTAACTTACCGCAGATAGAACTAGGAATAAGAGAAAAAGGGTTATGGCACCTTCCCAAAATGTATGATTGATGACTTTTTTCTTGGTAACTCCCTCAAACATGGAGCCATTGTCATTTCTCAGCCTTGGCTGAAGATGATGAATGAATAAAGCACCAATTCCACCGATAATCATTCCAAGAGGAATATCGATCAACCAGTGGATTCCAAGATATGCAATGGTAAAAATAAATAAAAATGTATTGACAACGATAAAAAGATGGTATGGCCAATGAGTCCATGTTCTCATTTTGATTCCCTTCTCTTTACAATGAAGCCAATTAAGTAAAATTATTCCAAATGGAATCGCAACATGGAGTGATGGAACCGCATTATCAAGTGGATCGTGAGTTGCATAAAACACACTATACCAACCATCGTGATAGAGCAATGCCTTCAATCCTGGAATCCAAGATGATGTTACCTCGACATTGAAAAATAGATAATATGGTACTGCAAGTGCATAGATCAGTAAGTAGTTTAGTGTTACCTTATCGGTGAGGTCGCGTTCTCCAACATAAGCAAAATATACAGTAGTGATATAGATCAAAAACAAGTAGATGAATAAATAATGAAAATTTAAAAATTCGGTTAGCCAAACATTCTCAAATGCTTGTTGAATCCAAAGTGTTGCATCACCTTCGATCGAATAAATCAATTCTGTCCAATTTCCGGTTCGCTCTTTGATCGGCTCATTCAAATTATCGGTTATGGATTTCCATTTAATTATGATAATATATCCAATCGCGTGAAGATAATACCTCTTGTCATGAATTACTTGAGCTATTTTACCAAGCGGTGTTCGGGTGTGTTCACGACCGATAGTGAATACCCAGCAAATAATCGGGGTCAATACGAGGATTAGCCCCATCATCACCCAATAAGGACTCATCAATCCGTCCCCCACGCACTTTGGCTATGAGGATTACTCCGATTTCGAGGTTCTGTTGCGCTCATCTTCTGCTCTTGCAACAGCAATACCGTCCTCAACATCGATTTTACGTAACATGAATGCGCCACCGATAATCAGCAATGATATCGAGAATATCCCGACTCTGGAATCGAATGCGACGGTCATGACCATGTAGAGCAGTGGGCCTAATAACGCTGCTACTTTACCGAAGAAACCAAAGAATCCGAAGAATTCTGCAGACCTTGTTTCAGGGACCATCTGGCCAAATAATGAACGGCTTAGTCCTTGAGATCCACCCAGTAATGCCCCAGCCATCACTCCAAGAAGCATAAATTGCAAGGTTACCCCGATGCCTAGAGGTGCCCACACATTATCTCTTGCTGTTTGAGGGATTACATCCAATAATCCATCGCCTAGGCTGGTTGGATGGTTGGTGCCAACAATGTTTTCATCGGCTAAAGTACCGCCATCTACACTCAGTGAAAACCTTGAATCCTTCATAGATTCTTTTAGATCCGCTAATGCGGCTGCATCCAAAGTCACAATGGCGCTCTCTTCAGCCCACATCACGATATCTTTGCCCTTCGGATTGGATTGGACCGGTAGAATCTCTTGATTATCAAAAGCCCACTTTTGTTCTTCATCATCTGGCATTGCTGCAAGTGGTGCGATCGAATCGCTGACATTCATGGTATACGCATTCAAGTCTTCATCCCAATCATATTGGATTCCGAATTCTTCATGTTCAACCAATTCTAGTGGTGCGAATGAAAGAGCGCCGGCGATTACGAAGCACCAGCAGACCAATGAGAATTGAAGGGCTTTTTTAGTACCCCACTTTCCTGCTAATTTTGTAAATCCAATCGCGGCTGGTGCGGCGACGAATTGGATGATTACAATGGTGATTATAAGGCCGGTTGTCGTCAATCCGAGTACAACGATTCCAAAGGCACCCGCTAATGCCGTAACGGAGTTGATACCATCGATGAAGAGGAAATATGCGAACATATACATGAATAAAGTCTTGAAACTCTTTGCTTCTTTGAGGGTAGAAACAACTTGATTGGTTGCCATTACCGCCGAATCCCTGAGGCCCATTTTCTCCATCTCATTCTCGATATGTGGTTCAGGAACCCATTTGAATGTCAATAGTGCAAACCCAAACCACCACACACCAGAACTCGCCATAGCAAATGGAATCACCCATGAGAGTGTACTTCCATTTTCGTCTACGATCATCATCACCATTGCTAAGTGGACGACCAATAGGAGTCCGCCTCCTAAATATCCGTATGCAAATGCCTTGTTTGAAATCGAATCCATTTCTTCATCGGTACCCATGTGAGGTAAGAGGGCATTGTAGAACACACCAGCGCCATTGAGGCCGATATTTGCGATGATGAACATCAATAGCGCCCAAATCCAACCCATAGATATTCCCATGAATGGGCTGAGTGCCAATAATATGGTCGCGCCTGCACCCAAATATGTTAGAATTCTCAACCACCATAATTTTATCATGCGTTTATCTGCGATTACTCCAAATGATGGTGAACAAAGAGCCACCACGAGAGCCGCAATCATCACCGCACCCGAGAACACAGCATCAGCCGTCCATTCCGAACCTAGCATTTTCATTGAAATTCCATTCGCTTCAGCGAATAAGTATGCGAACCATGCTGGGAAAATCGCGGTCGTAA
>PSPR01000003.1 GCA_004195515.1 Methanobacteriota archaeon
TAGTATCCATGCTATCACAACGTCCATCTTGATCGAAGTCACTTGGAGTGGATGAAGAATCCATAAGGTCAGTCCCACAGGAAATCTCCTTCATTCCTGTCCAGCCGTCACCATCTGCATCAACATACAAACCAGCACCTACCACTACAGGGTTAGTTACCGCCCACAATTCTCCAGGGTTAACTAGGTGAAGTGATGTGTAAACATATCCTGCGGAGTTGATCATCATACCGAATGAATCAGCAGCGCCAGGCCATGCCGATATTGCTTGGCCATCCCACTGTCCGTTATCTAAATCGAATAGAGTTGCACCGGTTGTGTTGTGTGTGAGTAGTACCCATGGTGTTCCATCAGCATCAATCTGTAAAGCAACTTCGCTAGCAGAATCATTCGTGATTAGTGAAGTGGACCAAGAAGATGTTGATGTGCAACTTGCTGAACATGAAGAATAGTATGCTTGGTATGCATCATTTGTGTGGGCAATAGATATTGTACCATCAGGGGCAATATCCATACTTGTTGCCATATATGCAGATGAAACATCTGTCGATACCAGAGTTGTTGCCCCTAGTGATTCCAAGTAATACAAGCCAGAGGAGGTGACGTGAGTTGCGTGATCTCCAACAGAATCAACAACACTCGCACCAGAGGCGACTAGCGTGTTGCTATTTGACCAACTAGAAATGCTGTTACAACTGCCTGAACATTCATATTCAACCAATTCAGTGGTTGTAAGTGTCAGAAGTCTTAGGTCCCCATCAGAGTCTATTGAGAGGGATAATTCTTCAGTACCATCAATTCCAGTCAAGGTATTTTCAGTCCAAATACCGTTGATTTTCGTGGTGTAAGATACTCTGTCAGTGCCACTTGATGTCATGTGAACAATGTGAGGGTTACCATCGGAATCCATGACAATATCAACATCGATTACTCCCGAATCACTTCCTAAGGTTTCTACAGCCCACATTCCGTTATCGTATGCTGCGAACTTCACATTTTCACTATCTGAATCATAGTATGCGATTGCAGGGCATCCTGTGGTAGGTATCTCTACCATCGAAATCAAGTCGCCAGTATCGCTTGAATCAGAATCGAGTCTTCTATCAAGTTCGTCTCTGTGTTCTGGCACTCCAAGGATGTTGCATGAATCTAACATGGCTTCGTCATTCAATCCTAATGCTAATTCGGTGGTAAACGGAAGGTCAGTCTGTCCATCTCCACGGTCTTCAGTATCACCATAGCCTAACTGGCCGATTCCATTAGATCCCCAGCAAATTACATCACCAATGTTCAGGATTACACAAGTTGTACCGGAACCTACTTCGATGTCTGTGGTGTCGACAACAAAATGGTTGGAAGAGGAAGTTAGTCTAACATATCCTAGGTTAGAACCCATTCCACTTGTTGAACCAGGACCTGTACCTCTGGGGTCTTGGCTTCCATATCCGAGTCTACCATCTGCACCATTACCCCAACATTTTACTGGTGTCCAAGACGAATAGATGATTATTGCACAGACATGGTCCTCACCAGCATCCAATGCCAAAATATCAGTCGCAGATAAGTCAGTTTCAGTGATTGAACTCATAGATGTTCCAGCACCATCGCCTACACTCGTAGTAGACTCTACACCTAACTGCCCGTAGTCATTTAGACCCCAACAATAAACGCCTTTCGTACTAGTTTCTTGGAGTACTGCACATGTGAAACCATCTCCTGAAGTAATCTGTGTTGCAGAGTAAGGTAGAGTAACAAATGCTAGATTGTCTCCCATTTCTCCTGAACCGTCTCCGATGGATGTAGTGGAATCAAGTCCTAATTGTCCGTTGTCATTTCCACCCCAGCAAGAAACGCTAGCGTTGTCCCAAATGGCACAAGTGTGGTCCCAGCCCAGTGCTAGGCTGTCGACAGTTCGTCCAGTTGGTACGCTGGTTACTGCGAAGTTCGTGCCTATTTCTCCAGCCGAGTCTCCTCTCTTGTCAGTGTCTCCTAGGCCAAGTTGGCCCTTGCTGTTATCTCCCCAGCAGATCAAATCGTTGTTGTCCATTACAGCACAAGTATGGCTCTTTCCAGCTTCAATCATAGTTGCTGTGCGGCCAGCAGGGAATTGAATGAATGGTAGTGTGTCGCCGGTTTCTAGGTATCCGTCACCGAATCCACCGTTGCTTGAAGAATAGCCTAATCCCAGTACGGAAGATTCTCCCCAACACTTGACTGAGCCGTTGGTGAATAGGGCGCATGAATGGCTTTCACCCATGACAATTTTGTCAACCGATGCGTTTGTTCCTAGGTTTACGAACGGGAGGTTAGTGCCAGTTTCGTCGCTGCTATCTCCAATGTTCTGGGTATTTCCTAAGCCGAGTTGACCGTCACTACCGCCACCCCAGCACTTGATGTTGCCAGATGCGCCGATAGCACAACCTGATTGCAAACCAAATGCCAATGAATCGGCATTTCCAGTAGTGCCCGAACTCATGATGATTTCTTCATCGAGTGTTTCTTCGACTTGGTCACCAGATTTGAACTCTTGATCTGCAAACGGCGTCAAGGGCATTAAAACCATGATTAGCGTTAACATTAGGGCAGATGTGCGAAGAGCAACTGGGTGCATACCTCGCGTGTGCGCGGGTAACGCATAGGTTGATACCCAATCATGATAGGGTTCACTTTTAATTGCCTATGGAATTAATTATTTTCGCTTCTGCTGATTGAAGATGTTCACTAACGGTAGCCTGTTTTAGATTCATAACTTCAGCGATATCACGTTGAGTACATCCCCTTGGTCGGCTATAATATCCCATTTCAATCGCTTTGTCAAGAACTATTCTTTGCTTACCTGGAAGCATATCGACAAACTCAGGACTGTGAAGTGATTCAGCTCCTATTTTGACGCTAAACCCATTACCCATCAATTGAGAAAAGTCGTCACGGATTTTGCGTAATGCAAATCCAGTGCCTCGAATAGTTAGTGTCATTCCTTTGGAACTAAGGTGTGTTGGATATACCCACCAAACATCATCAGTTCCTATGAACATTTTAGAAATTGGACCACTCATACTTGCTTTGACAAAAGCAGAGTTTTTTGTTTGCGATTTAATTTCTAAAATCTTCATTGTGGTATACTTTTTTGTGAGTGATTCAGCATTTTCAAACTCAAATTTCATGTAGCAAATAATGCCGTCATCATTTTTCTCAATCAAGTTGATGAATTCACTATAAGAAAACGATTCTAGTAATTCAACACCTGGCAAACTAGCTCCGGTTTGTAATGAAATATCTATTTGCATATATCGGAGGTCCAGATTGTCCACAATAGAGCCGTTTTCATCACCCATATTGTCACAACCGATCAATCATCTCTGCCTGCTTCGAACATACTCAGCATGCTGCTGAGTTCTTGCAGATCTTCTTCGAGCAAATTTCGTTCTTTCTTGTCCAAATCTGCTTCCTTTAATCTCTCATTGATGGCTTCAATTTCTTCTTTAGCAGCAACACGTTCTTTGTTCAGTTGCTTGTCTTCCTTAACCATCTGTAATCTTGCTTTACGTATGCTGGCAGTTTTGTGGCTCTTATTGGGTGTCGAACTCTGCTTACCAACGATTTCAACTGCAGTAGGGAATGGTATTTCGATACTCTCTTCTCTGAATCGCTCATCTATATTTTTCAGTAACCAATCACGTGCAACGAATTCATCAGAGTAATCTTCAACCCAGCCATACATTCTGAAGATTTTAGAGAAATCTCCTAGTTCGATAAGTAAAACTCTAGGTTCCGGATCGGATATTACATATGGACACTCACGCATAAGTTGTAGCACTGTATACTTGACGTGGTCAATATCTTCTCCATATCCCACTCCGATGTCCAGGACTAGAGATATACGTCGTCCAACACCATCTCCTCCACCCCTTGCATGATTGATAACTGTAGAATTGACCAAACTATTGTTTGGAATAACAACTAGATTTTCTTCATGGGTAATAATCTTGGTAGAAAGAATTCCAACCGAAACTACAGAACCAATCTTGCCTTCCACTTCGATTTTATCTCCAACTTCGAAAGGTTGGTCCAAGGCTAGCATAAATGAGTTGACAATGTTACCAAGGGTTTGCTGCATTGCTAATCCAATGATTAGAGAGAACACCGCTAATGATGCTAGAACTCCAAACAATTCTATTCCTAGTTTAGATAGTGCAAGATACAGGCCACCAAACCAAACAGCTGCACGGAATATGAAGATGATTAGTGAATTACTTCCTGATACTGTGACGCTGGATGGATCTTCGAATCGGTCCATAATTACTGGAACCATAGTCTTTAGAGCGACACTCAACAATGAGGTTGTAAGAATGATGTAAATTGCTTCGAGGAATGGTTCAACAGATATGACAAATGAATCGCCTTCACCCAAAACCCATGTCATGGTTAATTGCGTGCCTAAAAATACAATGAATAAGTAAAATCTCTTGCTTGCAGGAGCATACAACTTGTCATCCCAGTCAAAAGAAGTGCGCTTGACAAAATCCAGAACTACCTTTCTCATCAATAAGCGAGCAATGCCGAGAGTGAACAAAGTTGCAACTATGCCAAAGCCCCACTGCGCCCATGGTTCTAGGTCGTTCAACCTCTCCGTAACATCGTCGATTTGTGACACTATGCGCCCTCCCCTTACCATTCATGAAAGGCGTCCCATTCATGATAGTACCGGTGGGGGGATATAGGTTAAACAATTTCCATACCTATGTTGAACTGGAAATTAAGGCGCTGTTCTAGTCAAGAAGAACCACTTTGTTTCCATCCATGGCAATTCTAACCAGACTATTCAGCGGCCAGTCACCATTACTTTTGAATTGAGTACCACTCATCAGATTTTAGAATCTGATTAATTCAGATTACAACGCCTATTATGTCCCATAAATATCGTGATAGACTTATACTAACTGCGACGATAAACACGGCTCGTATGATTTTTTCGGGGAGATATTTTATTGCAAATTTTGCTCCGATGAACGCGGATGCGAATGCGAGAAGTGGAAGGGTAATTGCGAGACCGACACCAGTGGTTTGAATTACTGCAGGGAGGGTTTGATCAAGAACAATGTGGCTGATGAGTGCCATGGGTACGACAGCTGCGCCGATTAGATAAGATGTACCTGCCGCGGTTTTTGTGTCGAGTCCTGCGAGTCTGCGGTTGATTGTTACAAAAATCGAACCACCACCGATTCCTAAGAGGCCGGCGGCTAGCCCGCCCAGGCCTGCAACTTTGCTATAGGTGGTCAAATCATCTGTTGATCCGGTGATTGTGTCGGATGGTCGTAGATTTCGTTCGATGACATATACTAGAATCGCTGCAGCGAATATTTTGATGATGATGTCAGATATATATTCGAATGCTATCCATGCGAGTAGTGTTCCAACGAATGCCATTGGTACCGCGGTAATTCTCCCCGCTCTGACCACTTTTGAATCCGAATAACCGCCCTTGCTGTGGGCAAAGCTACTACCCAAGGCTACCATCCAAACCATCGATAAAGATCCGATTATTGCCTCTATTAATGGCCACCCATCGATATAATGTAAAATTGGAACAAATAAAACCCCACCGCCTAATCCTAAAGGGCTAAAGGTTAGAGCAACTAAGAGAATTAGGGTTATGACGATTAATTCGATATTATCACCTTCTTTTTCCTTCAATAATAAATGTTGGTTTACTTCAAGTTTTTTGGCTAAGGGGATTAAGTCCTATAGGTGAGAACAGCCCATGAAACTTATTCTTCCTCTTGATTCATATACCAATATTTCTTTTGCGGTGAAAGCGGCCGTTTCATCCAGAGTGGCCTACGTTCACCTCTCGGGTGGGTTTCTCTATCCTTGGCCATCTGGTTCCATTTTTTATAGTATGCGAATGATTTCTCGGTATCGACCTCGACATCACCATATTCTTCTCCATCCTTTGGAGTTGAAAGCTTTACTTTTTGTAACCAACAATGATGCCCGCTGATCGGGTCTGGCTGAACAGCATGAGTTATGTTTTGGTGGACTCCACCATCTCTCCAAAAAAGACGATTTGTGTCGGGGTCATCCGATTCGAATGGTTCGATTCCAGCTACTGTTCGCATCCGCCATTTCCCATTCCCACGATTTTCAATCGAAACGGTATTCGTCATCATCCTATTTCCAGCATCTTGTTTGCGTCGCCATCTACCAATATGGTGCGAACAGCCTACAACTCCAGGTTTGATGGCCTCGGTCACCCATACTTTATCTACAAACCAACCGATTTCGGTTTCGATTTTTAGTAATCCACCTTCCTCTACGCCTAGTTTATTTGCATCTTTTGGATGAATCCATATTGGATTTTTATGAGCTATTTCGACTAGCCATTTAGCATTTGCAGATCGCGAGTGTATGTGCATTGGTAGTCTAAAATTCGGGAGTAAACAAAACTCGTTTTCTCCTTGTAATTTGGACGGGTGAACCTGAGACATTACTCGGTAATGTGGTACAGCGTGTTCGGGGTAGCCGAATTCGATCATGGTGGGGGAATAGAATTCTTGTTTTCCAGAAGGTGTTGCCCAACCTTCTTTTTCATATTTTTTGTATGTCGCTTCTTCGATCAAGAATGCCCCGTGTTTCCTCATATAGCCCAGTGGATCGGTATCCTCGACCTCTGCTGCTTCAGGAAGTCCCGGCACTCTATCGAAAATATAGCGATAATATTCGTCGATATTGATGGTTTCTCCTTCTCGATATGGGGACATGAAATGTTTCTTGATTCCCATCGAGCCATCCGGGTCAATCTTCAAAGATAATTCGTTCCAGAATTCATCCTCTTCCCAAACCTCTCCCGGATTAACTTCGTGAGTAAACTCAACATCCTTGCCTTCTCGACGAGCAAATTCTCGCAGAACTGGTTGTCGGAATGCGACCCACTTTCCTGATGATGTCGCATATGAATTGATGTCGTGGCGTTCGCTTGAATGCCCCATTGGGAGCACATAGTCGGCGAAGAATGCGGTTTCGTTCCAAGTCGGTGTCATTGCGATGTGACACCCGACTTTTTCGGTATCATTGAGCATTTCAATCCAAGAGAATCCATCTGGGTATGTCCAAACCGGATTGAAAACACGGGTGAAATAAACATCCATCGATCCACGGCCATCTTTGATTAAATGTGGCAAGATATGGCTCATTTCAAAGTGGGACATAGTATATTCTGGTGGGAAATGTAATTCGTTCCAACCGGCAGGGTCAGGTGGGTTATCGAAAAATTCAGGTTTAAATTTCGACCATGAATTTGGAGAGGTGCCGCCTACAGTACCGACTGATCCAGTCAAGACATTCAAGAAGTGTAAGGAGCGGCTTACTTGCCATCCTCCGAGGTTTCCTATCGCTGCTGCACGCCAAACATGAGTGCATAATTGAGTGCCGGAATTGGCGACGATTTCACCAACTTCGATAACTTGTTCCACAGGGATGCGGCATTCTTTTGCTGCAAATTCGGGTGTATATTCTGCATATTCTTCTAGTAATAATTCAATGAATCTCTCAAAGGTTTGAGGTCCATCAGCATGTTCGATCTCAAGCCATTGTGCCCAATTGACTTGGGTTTCCATAAATTCACGGTTATACAATCCCTTCTCGACGATCATCTTAGCCCAGCATAGGAATAATGCGGTTTCACTGCCAGGCCAAGTTGGAACCCAATGGTCTGCCATCGATGCGGTATTGGAAAGACGAGGGTCGATTACAATGAGTTTTGCTCCATCCATCATCCCCTCGAGGATTCTTTGTGCGTGTGGATTGAAATAGTGGCCGGTTTCAAGGTGAGAGGAACACAGAAGGATAACTTTTGCATTAGCATGGTCAGGGCTTGGCCTATCGTGGTGATGCCAAAGTGCGTATCCTAATCGCGCTCCAGCACTACAAATATTGGTATGCGAGTTGTGGCCATCTACTCCCCAAGCTTTGAGAACACGATTTGTGAAGCCTTCATGACCAGGTCGGCCGACGTGGTAGACGACTTTATCTCGGGCGCCAGTATTGAGGGAATCCCGAATTTTACTCGCAATCTCCTCCAAGGCTTGTGACCATGGAATTTGCTCCCATTTGCCATCTCCTCTTTTTCCAACCCTTTTCATCGGATGGAGGATGCGCTCGGTATCCTTGATCTGATTGATGGTTGCGGGTCCTTTTGCACAATTTCTACCTCTGCTACCAGGATGGTGAGGGTTGCCTTCGAATCTGGCAACTTCTCCGCTTTCCTTGTCGACATATGCTAGCAGGCCACAAGCAGATTCACAGTTAAAACAGGTTGTTGGGACTAGTGAGTAAATTTTCTCGACCTTTTTTGGCCAAGAATTTGCATCTAATTCAATATGGTTATTCCACTCTTCGAGCGATGGGTATTTCCTCAATGGCATCCGAGGGCCCTCGACTGGCTTTCGGTCGAGGTTGGGGATGATTCGGAGTTTTTGGGCGATGTTTTCAATGAATGTATTTGCCAATTTAATCACCTCAAATAATTGATTCAATCTGCGGCTTTTGTACCACGTGATGGCCATGGTAGGCAAAAATTGCTAGGACTATTGCAGCAAATAGAATCATGATTGCATTGCCTATGAGAATCATCACAACGGCGCTGCCAATCGCTGTCGTTTCGAATAAGAACTTCCAAACTAACATTTTGTCTTTCGACCAAGAGCGGGCTTTGGCTTGTTGGAAAAGCCAAGCGGTGTAAATTCCGGTTAAGCACGCGAATGGAATTCCAATATATGCTAAATATATGAGTAGATTTTGGTCCAAATCAAAGATTAAAACCAATGTGGTTAGGGCTAAAATACCTCCAAAGCCAGAGATGATAACAGCGCCCTTAACCAACCATGAAGAGAAATTTGGTCTCAATAATACATAGAGGAATCTTTCAGGTCGGTCGAGATCTTTCACCAATAAGAGGCCGGTTAATGCGAGGAATCCGATTCCGATTCCAATTACTGGCCACCATAGGTCGGCCATATCGAGATAACCGGCTAACCAAGCGATCATTGCGACCATGTAGGTGCCAGCGGCAACGGCTTTGGTCCAAATATAGGCACTAACTTCCCAGCCCCAAAGAATTCCTTTGGATGGCGCATCATAGGCTCTTTTTGCTTTTGGTGAAGTGTCTTGGAGTTTTTGTGCGACATCCCGAATGATAGCAGCATCTCGTGGTGCAGCATCCTTTGCCTTCATCTCCAATGCTAATTGAACCAACATTGAATGGCTATCAGATGCGCCAAGTCTTTGGTCAGCATATTTTGCAAAATGACCTACGCCGGCTGCTTGTTCGGACCACATATAGGATCCTGTGGCCTCGGTAGCGTTTGGATTTAGCATATCTTCTGAAGTATCTAAATAGTAAACATTTGGAATTGTATTTGCCTCAGGTTTTCTTACTGTGGTTTCGTTTTCGGCTAATAAAACCGACAGATTTGATTCAGGGTCATGAAGATCGCCCGATACGATTGCTTCAACCGGGCAAACGATAACACAAGCGGGCTCATATGAGTTCTCGATTCTGTGAGCACAATAATTACACTTTGCTGCTGTGCCATTGTTTGGGTCGATATATAGAGCGTCATACGGACACGCTTGCATGCAGGATTTACAACCGATGCAGCGCTCGTCATCGAAGTCGACAATTCCGTCGCTTCGGGTGTTGAGGGCACTGGTTGGGCAAATGGTAGTGCACGGGGCATCCTCACAATGGTTGCAGCGATGAACACTAAATTCACGGCTTGAATTGGGATAAACTCCAGTTTCGATATATTTGACGTGGGTTCGATTTACCCCTACAGGGACATCGTGTTCTGATTTACATGCGACGGTACAAGCATGGCAACCGATACATTTACGATTGTCTATTGCGAATCCGTAATTGACCATATCTATCACCGGTTTATTGTTGTGCAGCAGATGCTGCACATTGGTTTTTACCAATGTCCATTTCCTTTTGTTTACACGAATCTGGGTTGATTACCCCAACATTCACCTTTCTAATTTCTGAATAAACATCTGGTTGAGGTTGCATATTATCTTTGATGAATTCGACAAAGGTGTTTTCATTATCGATTGAATAAATATTAGAATTTAATTCGATTATCTCTCCGAATGTTTTACCGATGACTCCATCGTTAAATTCCCGTTTCCAGCAAGAAAAATGGCCAGGTAGAGTCATTAAATTATCGGGGAGGACAGTTATTTTTGTTTTCAAAGTATGATAGAGTTGTTTTGCCCATTCGACGACTTGTCCACCTAAATCAGGTCTGCCAATGCTCAAAATAAACACGGTATCTCCTGAGATCATCCATTTGTTATCGATGATAAATGTAGTTGAACCTGGTGTATGGCCCGGTGAGTGGATTACTTGAACTTGATAGCCTCCACTCAATGTGAAAATCTCTTCATCGGCTAGTGAATAATATTCATATGCTGCCCATGAGAAATCTTCATCGTTAACAGCGTAAATAACATCTTCAAATTGTGGGCCGCCCGAGATGTAGTCGGCCTGAAGATGGGTCTCAAATACATGGGATATTTTCATCCCATTAGCGGCTGCGAATTCATTATAAAACTCGACATTCCTTGAAGGGTCAAAGATGAACATCTCGTTTCCATGACCTAGAACATACGAACACGATCCTTTTGCAGGTCGGATAAATTGCCATAAATTGTATCCATTTGAATGCAATCGGGTTGGCACCAATAGATCACCCCAAGTTTGGAAACCGTTTTCTAGATATGAAAGGTTTTGATAACCGTGGGATTCGAGGATAGTTGCTACGAAAACTGAAGATGATTCCTTTGCACAAATTATTTTCAATTCAATATCGGTGGGAACTTTTGCCAAACAGTTAGCTTCATCCTCGATGAAATCAAAATATGGAATGTTAACAATTTCAAAATCACTCGGTCCTTCGACATGAGATTCATTAAAATCGGATTCGTTTCGAACATCGACAACGAGAAAAACCTCGCCGTTCTTCATCGATTCAAACAATTCCAATGCGGTAAAACTCTCCATAGATTTACCTCAGATGAATAATTGGATATCCGAATCTGCAGCAAAGTCAAGGAATGCTGCGGCACCACCATAACTAACGCCTTCTATGAATTCTTCTTTCTCAAATCCGAAAACATCCATTGTCATTTGGCAAGCGATCAATTCGACGCCTAGCAGTTCACACATATCTCGCAATTCGGTTATAGTTGCAACGCCTTTGTTTTTGAAGGTCTTCTTCATCAAGCCGGTCGCGACACTCTCAAATCCAGGCATGTTTCCACTGATTGCATTCGGGATTGGCCAATTGATATTTTGGAAAAATTGTGGGCCAAACGGCATCTTCATCGGCATAGCCGGATTTCCGGTAGGGGTGACTTTTGGATTGATTTTCTTTTTGAGAAGGGGGAGTCCGTAAAAGGTGAAGAATATCTTCACCTCCATATCCATAGCAGCGGCTGTAGAAGCGAGGATGAACGGGGGGTAAGCCCAATCAAGAGAGCCTTGGCTGGCTATAATTGCCATTTTCTTCTTTGGCTTTGCGACCATTTCACTCACCTCTTTCGATGTAGAAAAGGTACCCTTCATCTGTTTCTTCATTTGAAAGTAATTTATGGCCAACTCGTTCAGCCCAAGCAGGAATATCCTTGCAAGATCCAGGGTCGCTGGTAATTAATTTCAGAACTTTGCCAGCAGCCATAGTGTCAATTTTCATTTTTGTCTTCAAGACCGGCATTGGGCATTGCATGCCTTTGCAGTCAATTGTTTCATCGTATAAAGTCATCTTAATCTCTCTCCTTCATTTCCTCTTGGGTTTTAACCAAGCAATCCAACATCTTGTGGACAAGTGGATTGGGTAGGGAATATTTCATCATATTTCCATCTCTTCGGCAACTCACAACTCCCTTGTCTTTCAAAAGGCGCAGGTGTTGTGAGGTAATCGGTTGAGTCAAATCGCACCATTTGCTGATCTGGCCAACGTTTTTCTCGCCGTTTTGAATGTATTCTACAATAGCAATTCTATCAGCGTGTCCAAGTAATTTAATTATCTCGGAAACCTCTTTGACAAATTCTGGTTCAAGCCGATTTTGTACGTCTAACATGTTCGTCCCCGCATCGGCTGTAACTCAGGAATCATATAATGATTTCTGAATATCGCCATTTAGCAATATGTGGTCTATCTCATCTTATCTGCCATACTTCCTCTAAAGGTTAGCAATTTCAGATGTGGCCCTTGAAGGTCGACGGTAATGGTTGCTCCGCGATTGAAATGGTATTCATCCCATCCATCCGGTACGACATAACCGCGGTGCATATCGCTGGTGATGACGGTCGTTTGGTCTGTCCACTCAAAATATGATTCATCGGTAATTGTAGGGTCCAAGTCTCTTGCAATTACCAAATAATGGGAATTCGACTGCTCAGCATTTCCACAATTGGTTTTCCTTGAAATTTGTTTAAACCAAGCACCTTGGCCAAGCCAAGTTGAGAATAATAGCCCACTTGAATGCTGAGATATATCGAGCCCTCCTCGGCGCAGGTGGTATTTTGATGGTGCGTATTGGTGGGTATTTGCAATAAGTAAATCGTTCATTGCAGGGTCAGAACGAATTCGATTTCCACTAGTTGTTTCAATCGTAGCTTGTAACCTCGGTAATTCATTGATGATTGCCTTACCTGAGAGTGCGGCTTCTAAATCAGTAGAAAATGTTTCAACATCGCTATCCATGTAAAATCCAAACGAGCCCTCTGGATCTTCGCTTCTAGGGTGAGAATTTACGCCCATTACCGGCGTATTGGAATCGATATTATGTGATATTGAAGTCAAAGTTCCATCTCCTCCTAGAACGATAACCAAATCCCTGCCGATGAAGTCAGCCCGCCGAACTTGCTCACGAGCACGAACGTCTACACGAATCTCTCGGGCAGTATTTTCTAATACCTCTTTTACGGTTTGGAGTGAGAGGTCATGGACCGACTCGAAGTTCTTCTTGTAGACTAGGAGAACATCAGCCATGGCCGTTCCAGCAGTCACTACTTCTTGATGCTAGCCCAATAACAAGGTTGATTGGCTAAAGCCATCGGTCTGACTCCATGCAGCCAGACCTACAAGGCCAACCGACCCAAGACCCATATGGGCAACCTCAACCAGTCATGATTGACCCAGTAACTGGGATGCCTGCCAATGTCATAATGATTCAACCAAAATCCGGAGCACCTAAGGTGATTGGAATATTCATCATCATCTTTGCTGTGCTCAGTGGGCTGGCCTCTATTGCTAGCATCGGTGATGCTCTCGCAATTGGTGGATTATTCTTGGTTCTTCATTCAATCGGAATCTTAGTCTCTGTGGGAACAGGAGTTGGTGGTGCGATGATGGTTCAATATCAAAAGCGAGGTGTCCATCTGGTATTGGCAATGATTTTTATCGGTCTGATCATTGGTGTGGCAAATATGACTATGTTTGATGATCTATTAGAGCAACAAGATGGCGATATGACCGTAGAAGAACAAGAATTTATGGATGCAAATTCGGGATTATTTGCGGGGATTGGAATGGCTGTGACAATAATTTGCCAAGGACTGTGCGGCTTGATCGTAGCGATTCCATTGATGGTCAGCAATAACGGCCTTGATGACTCAAAGTTATTTGGCTGAAACTACGGGTTGGATTCCATGGGCGAATTGATAACAGGCCAAGCGGCAACTTATGTCGAAGAGATATGGGTTGAAACCGCAAAGCGCTACGAAATTATTTGCATCACAAGAGATGTGGAAAAAGTCGTAAAGGAAAGCGGGATCAAAGATGGGCTTGTCTTGGTCAATCCAATGCATATTACCGCTTCTTGCTATGTGAACGACCTCGAATATGGCCTCCATCACGACATTATGCAATGGCTGGAAAAGATCGCTCCATATCATGGCCAAGATGGTAAATCAGGTGAGGAATATCATCATCACCGTACCGGGGAGGATAATGGTGATGCTCACCTCAAGCGTCAATTGATGGGTCAGCAAGTTACTATGGCTGTAAAAAATGGTCGTCTTCATCTGGGAAATTGGGAACAAATTCACTATGCTGAATTTGATGGAAAACGCCAAAAAAGAATCTTAATCAAAGTTGTAGGTGTTATTTGATGGTAGAATTATCACAACCTGGCCAGCTTAGTGGGATAGCAGTTCAAATTGGTATCGAGAGAGGAGAATGGGGGTCTGGAAAGGCTTCAGTTACCCTTGATATAGAATCGCGCCATTGCAATAAAGGTGGTGTGGCGCATGGTGGTTTGTACACCATGATGCTCGATATGGCACTTGGTGGAGGGCTTGTATCCATACTCCCAGTCAATGAATGGTGTGCTACAACTCAACTCAATACCTCATTCATTAGTGCCGCAAGGCCAGGTGAAAAAATCTCAGCACGAGGTCATGTGGTCAAGCGTGGAAGAAATGTTGCTCATTTAGCTGGCGAAATCACATCTGAATCAGGACGAGTAATTGCGACGGCAACTGGAACCTGGGCGATTTGGGACCACAAACCCGCCAGCATGAAATAAATTGCATACATTGATGTTCTAATGCTCATCCCCTTTGCTTATGCAACTGGATGAATTAGACTTGAATGGTGGCGCCTTTTCGATGACTTTGCCTTACCATTTTTGGGGCTGGGTCATATGGGCTATTGGATTGGTATTGATTCCAGTTGGCATTATTTTGACGGGTGACAATGGCCCAATCACGCTTGTATTCACTATGGTTGGTCTTTTGCTGATGGCATTTACAACACCGGGTTCATTTGAGGCATCTTTACACAAGGTTCGCCAAAATGCAATAGATCCTGCTGAATTGGAAGCAAAAGCCGAGGCAAGTGGACTTTCTATCGATAATTGGTGGTTACAACAAACCACCTATGTGCCAACAAACGACCCAAGTGATTGGATTTTGCCAGCACCTGGTCCGGCAACATGGGACGAAGAAAATCGATATGGTCCTCACGAAGATGGCTCGGCTCTACCGGAACATCCTGTCAAGGTAGGAACACCGATTCCTGCCTCGTTTACCTTATTCAGCGTGTACTCGTTTGGTGCGATTGCTATAATACTCTATATTGGAGCAATCATCACTCCGACAGTCGAAAAGACATTCATACCACCATTGGTTATTGCCGCAATCGGCTTGATCGCAACTCTCATCGGATATTTTAGAGCAAAAATAATCCGTCAAATGATGGACACACCTACCTCCTTAATCCGCTCAATGGCAGTTGGAAATCCGGAATTGGTTGGGCAAGTCAGGCCTGCTCCAGAGGGTTGTTTGACCGTAGTTGTCGATGGAAATCAAAACATGACAACCCCAAATATGGTTGGCTATCGTTGGACCTATGAGCAATACCAATGCCGTACTACTACTGATTCAGATGGTAATCGCAAGGAAACTTGCAATTGGGTTACCGTCAGGTCAGATGATGGTGGTTGTCCATTCGTACTTCATGATGGAACCGGAGGTGTGAGGGTAAACCTTCAATCATTCAAGCGAACCGATTGGGGCAAATATCTCAAGCGATGGGATGGGTCCTTTGCACAAACCCTTGGCAAGCAATTGATGGCATCTGCAGTAGCAGGGTTATTGGGTGGAGCAACAATCAAGAAACACCGTTGGACACTTTATGGTTTAAAACTAGGAAACCCCGTCTACTTATTGGGTCAAGCCAGCCCCCGCCCTCAGGAATCATTGGCAGCAGAGAACCTCGATGGTTCGCTTGCAAATTCTCTTTTGGAAGTTTGGGGCCATGAAGATGCTCCTGGCATAAAGTGCACATTGCATCGGGGGACCGAGTTGTCAAATCTTGGCCGCTCTCGTTCTCCGCTCGAGATGGTGATGGTTCCGGCGATTTTGATGATTGGCGGATTAGCCCTTCTTGGAATTGCGTGAAGGTTCTTCAATCAGAGCCTTTTGGCCAACAATATGGCAGAAGATGTTGTTATTGTTGGAGGGGCGCGTACCCCATTTTGTGAATGGCAAGGTGGCAAGCGTGGAGATGGCCAACCTGGCGGTTTACTCAAAGACGTAAGCGCATTAAAATTGGGTGAAATCGCAATCACAGCTGCTTTGGAAAAGACCGGCACCGATCCTACAAAGGTCGACCATGTCGTAATGGGATATGCTCTTCAAACATGTGATCAAGCGATTTTCGGCGCTCGACACGCCGGTTTAGGTGCTGGCATTCCACAAGAAGTTCCAATGCTCACACTTTCAAGAATTTGCGGTAGTGGAGTTCAGTCGATTATTTCAGGAGCACAGATGATTATGCTTGGCGAAGCAAAAACAGTAGTTGCCGGTGGCATGGAAAATTTATCCCAAGCACCGCACGTATTGCGTGGGATGCGAGACACCTACCGATTAGCTCGACCACCGAGAGCTGGTGTCGAATTAGAAAAAGATATGGAGGATTATTTATTCACCAATTTATTGGATGGATTTTGTGGTTCATTTATGGCTCAAACCAGCGATGAAATTTGTAAACGAAAAGGTGTTACCAGAGAACAAACCGATGAATTTGCTGCACTTTCACACTCTCGAACCGCATCCTCGATAGCCAACGATATTTGGGCTCAAGAAATTGTTGCGGTCGGAGATGTTGGCCACAAAGACGAGGACCACGTCGTCCTCGATTGTAGTGTGGAAACATTGGCAGGTCTACGAACTGCATTTGGCCCCGATAGCCTAGTCACCGCTGGAAATGCCAGCGGTGTGGTCGATGGGGCAGCAGCAGTTGTGATCAAGTCGGCATCTCAAGCCAAAGCCGATGGAGATTCTCCATTGGCTCGAATAGTGTCTTGGGGCATCGTCGGGCTCGAACCTGCTATCATGGCATATGGGCCAGTTCCTAGTAGCCGTCTTGCTTTGGAGAGGGCAGGATTGAGCATCGGTGACATCGATCGTTGGGAGATTAACGAAGCATTCGCAGGTCAAGCTGTCGCTTGTATCAAAGATCTTGAACTCGACATTGCAAAAGTCAATGTCAACGGTGGGGCGGTTGGATTAGGTCATCCATTAGCCGCGACTGGAACTCGATTGGTTCTAACCCTCGCACATGAATTACAACGGTGTGGCGGAAAATATGGCGTCGCAACCGCTTGTATCGGTGGCGGTCAAGGTATTGCAATGGTTATAGAAGCCCTTTGACTCAGTTCCTCTGAACTGGACCGCCACTACGTGACCAACCCGAAAAGCCGCCTTTGAGATTATAGAGTTTTTCTTGATCGAATCCAGCAGAAATCAAACTTTCCATTGCCATATTTGAACGCATACCGCCCATGCAAGTAATGAGGACATCTTGGTCTTGGGGTATTTTCTTCATAGCTTTTTTGATACTGGTATGAGGATGGATTAGGTCGGTACCTTTGATTACTCCAGTTTGATTGGTTTCACCATGACCTCTGACGTCGAGAATGAATGGTTCCCAACCATTATTCATCTTGCTGATTGCTTTAGTAGCGGTGATATCTTGGGGGCGTGCGAATGGATTCCACATGATTCCGGGGAGGAGCAACCAATATATGAATATAACGTTTTTAATATATTAAGAAACGCTTATATTAATTATGCTAGTGGGAGTGCTATGGCCGAATTGCTAAAACCCGAGTTTCTCGATGAAGTTTGCCAAGTCGTAAAAATGTTAGGTCACCCTGCGCGAATTAAAATAATAGAACACTTGGAAAATGGTCCTGCAACAGTTGGCCAATTACAACAGACAATCGGTCTATCACAGCCAGTAACAAGTCAACATCTACGATTGATGAAGGATAAAGGCATTCTATCTTCCCAACGTGACGGCAATATCATTAGGTATTCGGTCACAAACCCAATCACTTTGAAATTTCTCAATTGTTTGAGAAATTCCCAATTACAACAGGACTGAGGCACATGGATTTCATAACATTAGTAATAATAGCAGTACTTGTTTTTTTGACAGGTCTTTTATTCGCTCCATTAGGCTTGGGTGGTGGTCTTCTCTTCGTGCCAATTTTGCACTATGTAGGAGGTTTACCGATTAATTCCTCTACTTTATTGATCTCTTTGAGTCTTACGACAATGACTTCATTTGGTTCGGGATTAGCTCATAAAAAATTAGGTCTTTGGAACGTTCCAACAATTAAAAAAGCACTGAGCGGAGCGGTTCCAGGCTCCATAGTTGGAGTCGGCATCGTCACATTAATGGGTAAATCACTAAATATTTGGTTCAAGGGTTTGGCAATGATATTGATTTTGTGGGCGATTTGGAAAATGAGTTTCAAAATTAGAGGTCTCAAAAGAGAAATGGGCGAAGTAAAACTCTCGGATCCGAAGTTAATATTTGGAGCATCGATTGGAGGCATGCTTTCTGCAATACTCGCAATGGGTTCAGGTGCGATTTATGTGCCGATTTATCGCACTTATGCCGGCTTGGAGCATCGAATGGCAATCGGTTCATCCTATGCTACAATGATGGTGGTGATTCCGGTGGCATTCATTACTCATTCAATGCTCCTTGATGGAGCATTTCCTGATTTACAATTGTTACTAATTCTACCTTTAAGTGTTCTAATTGGAGCCATGGTAGGCGCAAAAGTTGGAATGAAATTTAGTGAGAACACTTTGATGTGGGTTTTCGTTCTCGTATTAGGTTTCATCCTCTTACGTTATCTTGTTGACCTTGTTATAACTTTTAGTTGATGGTCGAAGGACCACCGGCTGCAATGGTTGGCAATTGTGTGATATTTCCATAGAGCGAAGGCCCTGTAACCCAAGTTCCGACTATGCCATGCTGGCCCAATACGTTATGAGCAAGAGCGATCCATGGCCTGCCTTCATCATCTATTTCTACATCGATGAAATCCCCGAATCCACCACATCGAACGTTTCCACAATCATCGGTTGTGTCGAGTGGGTCATTTGGAAGGTTTACTGCAACGGTTGTAATCAATGGGTTTTCGGAAAAAGCATCGGTCATGACAGACATATATCCAGCCCATCCACCATTATCATCCATCTCTCCAATATAACCAACTACAACCCGTCCTTCATCCCCAGCGAAAATCGTAGGGAAACCGGTTTCATTCACACCAGGTGGAGCGACCATCATTGGTTCGGACCAGGTATTTCCTTGGTCTCGTGAATAAGCCATCCAAGGCATTTGGTCCATGCTAATCCAAGATGCGAAAACATTGCCCGCTTCATCAGTTCCGACTGCGACTTCGTGGCTATGCCATCCATCTTGCATTGGTACGTTAGTGGTTATCGTATGTTCGGTCCAAGTATAACCACCGTCGACGCTGCGATAAATCGCAGGTCCTTCACAGGAAGGATTTCCACGATAAATTGCCCCATCGTTTGAACCCGCAAGGTGACCATGTAATCCCGAGCATTGAGCGATTCCTACAGGGTAACCTGGTCTTTGTACATCCCAAGTGTGTCCGCCATCAAGGGAGCGCGAACATTGTGGGCCAAGGGCTGAAGAGCCGGTATTGATACAGAATACAGTTATTGTTTCATAAAATCCACCGCCATCGACATCTGGCATCGATGCGATAGATTGGTGGTCTTGAGGGCTATAATATCCGTCTGCAGAGAATGGGATTGACCATGTTTGACCATCATCATCCGAATATTCAACAAACATTGCGGTCAATGCATGCATATCAAATTTGTAAACACGATCTGTCCACTTATCGACATAGATGTAAGGGTCGTTTGACGAAGGAACCTGGCCAATATCAGGGAGTATCGGATTGAATGGACCCATGTTAGTCCAAGTTTGTCCTTGATCCATTGAGGTATAAACCATTGTTCCAGAGCCGGTGCCTCCATAAGATGAGAAATGTATTCCACCGGTTGATGTCACTCCAATGGTTGGCTCAAATGTGGTCCCACCTATGCCATAATAGGTCCCAATCGCAGCATATGGAGTGTTATTTCCGGTTAAATTATCGAATCCAATGTTGAGATCATTTGCATTAACTCCACCGGCATAATGGTACCAAGTAGTATTAGTAAGTAGGTCATCAATAGGATTGATGTCCTCGATGATTTTTTCAGGTTCATCACCGCCGAAACAACCTGAGAGGATTTGCCCAGAAAGGAGGATGAGCATGAATAACACGCTGGTTCGCATAATGGTGCCTCCAACCTATTGTTGAAGAATGCTTGCTTCAAACGATTGCGATGTCTTGAAGAACTAAAGCCCCTTCAGAACAAATATGGAGACAGGTCTAGTAATTGGAATTATAGCCGGAGTAGCTGCGCTAATTATCTTAATTTGGTTTATCAGTACATGGAATCGATTGATTCGATTAGAAGAAAACGTTAACAAATCCTGGGCTGATATCGATGTACTGCTCAAGCAAAGATACGATATGATCCCAAATTTGGTTAATATCGTTAAGGGTTATGCAGATCATGAAAGAGAAATCTTTGAACAATTTGCCGTTGCTCGTCAAACCGCTGCTGGTGCACTTGCCCAAGGAGATGTAAAAGGAATTGGTGCAGCAGAGGGAATGCTTGCAGGCTTAATGCCAAGAATCAATATGGTCGCAGAACAATATCCAGAACTTAAAGCCGACACATCATTCATCAATTTACAAAACCAGATGGTTTCCCTAGAAAACCAAGTTTCCGACCGCAGAGAGTTTTACAATGCATCTGCAACCAATTGGAACGCAGGCATTGCAATGATCCCAACCAATATCGTTGCAGGCATGAAGAGTGCAGTCCGCAGAGATTTGTTCGAGGTCACCGACCCTGTCCAAAGAGAAGCGGTCAAGATCGAGTTCTGAAAACTGGTTTAATTTGCCTCTTGGATGAGAATCATGCCGCTAAGGCAATGACTCCAAACGCCACCCAAGCCCCAGCCATCGAGCCTAGGTTTGTGAGTGCGGTTACCAATAATACTCGTCCTGCTCGATTGGTCCAGAATAACTTTATCGAATCCAATTTTAAGAAATCAGTTAATTCCTCAGCAGTGGGTTCTCGTAATTTCATTTGAGCATATCCAGCAAACCAACCTGCAGCTAATGCTGGATTCAATGATGTGATCGGACTTGCGATGGCTGCGACCAATATTGCGATAGGATGGCCTCCGGCAACCGCACACAAAACCGCGGCTGCAATACAATTTCCAGCAATCCAATAGAATCCGTTCTCTTTGATAGATTCGATATCACCATTGTAAACAAACCAGCCCATCATCGATAGAATGGCAATCGGAATTGCCAAGCCGATAAACTTGAACACCTTTCCACTTTTTGGAATTATTGAGAGCTCGTCCATTCGGTTTTTATCTTCTTCAATATCCGAATTTAGATAGCTCGCAACACCCTCTAAATGTCCTGCACCAAGCACGGCTAGAACCTTTCCCTTCGAGCGAACTCCGGCGATTTTGTGAGCGATATATTCGTCTCTTTCATCGATTAAAACCGCGCCTGCTCCGGGGGATAATTCTCTTAACTCCTCCATCAATGAGCTGAGTAGGTCTTTGTCTGCAAGCATTTTTTCGAGATCTATCTCCTCATCCTCATCGTCTTCTTCGGCCATCAATGCCCACAATAAGCCGATTTTCTCTCGTAATTTCATGCGCTTCCATGCTCTGCGCAAGGTGGTTTGGATATCTCTATCGACCAATGCGACCTCAAGATCTGCTTCTTCAGCGGCCTTGATCGCAGCGACTAATTCTGCACCTGGTTGTTGGCCTTCGTCCATCCCGAGGCGTCTTTGTTCGGCTGCGAGAAGTGATTGGATGAGAACAAGAGGCGCCTTGCCTTCTTTGATTACTTTGAGCAGCCCTTCTTTGTCGAGTCGACGGTCATTGGTTAGAGCGTCATGACGAGAATTGCATAATTCGACAGCGACGATATCGGGTGCCCAATCAGCGATTTGGGTTTGAACCGCTTCTACCGATGCGGTTGCAACATGAGCGGTTCCAAGCAATCTCAAGTTTTCATCGATGTCGATTATCGGTGGATTTGTCATCATTGTTCACCTCCAAATGCGCTGGAAAGGATTTGAGTGATACTTTTGATGGCGTCTAATTCATTTTCCACTTCTAATTGTTCGAATGAAATCTGTCCGCCTGCTAATGCTTTGTGACCACCGGCGCTTCCGGTTTCGAATAAATTAGACAACGTTCGACCGAGATGAATCGAATCATCGGTTGAACGAGCTGAAAGAATGACTTTTGACATTCTGACACCATAGGTGATTACGATATTTACCTCTTCTGTTGGCAAAAGGAAATCAGCGACCTGAGCGATTGCATCTCGGTCGGTCATTCCGGTGATAGGAACCAACATCAAACCATTCGAAATGGTGTAGTTATTCATGGCTTTAGTAAAGATTGACAGAACTTCTTGACTGCGAGGTGGGGCTTCGAATCGTCGCATTAAATCCCAATCTATCCACGCACCTAGCCATGAAAGTGCACGTAGGTCAACCGCATTGAACGAACGGGTAAATCCAAGTGTATCGGTCCTGATTCCGAATGCGAGTGCGGTGGCAACCTCGGTATTGATCTCAATTTCCGCATTCATTAGAACCGAGGCTACCAAAGAAGAGGTTGCGGCGAATTCGCTCCGAACCAAAATCACATCTCCCGCAGGGCGGTTTTCACTGGTATGATGGTCGATGACGATATTTGGAACGCATGTTGGTGGAAGGAAATTATTCGCACCAGGGATTGAAAAATCGACACAAATTGTGAGGTCTGCCTGATTGAGAATATCCTCGACTTCCCAGTCTAGGATAATTCTTCTCAACTCTAAGTTTAGCAGATTGACCATCGCTCGATTTTGTTGATGCTCTATCATCCCGCCATGGAAAATATTTGCTTCATGACCGAGATACTCACAAAGATGCTTCATAGCCATCGCACTAGCTATTGCATCAGGGTCCGGATTATCATGGCAGATTATCGCAACCTTTTGCTGTTCGAGTTCTTTCAATTTGCGCAACACTTCATCGGCTCCTTGGCGCCGGTCTATCGACCTCAAACGGTCTTGAATCGCTGCGACCGTCAGGTCTTCGACCGAGATTGTTTCTGCTCCTTCGAGGTCGATGGTCGAAAGGATTGGAGAATTCGGCCAATGATTCCTCAATGCCTCGACTGGATTATCGTCGCAAATTATTTCTTCCAGCAGTAATATTGCGGTTGGAGAAACTTCTGGTAATGGCATTTCATCTAGATTCATCTCGGTTGGCAATGCTACCATTTCCACGCCTTCTACTCCGATCATATGGTCTGCAAGTCCAATGATTCGTACCCGAGAACGAGCCGAAATCCATTGAGCTAATCTGATTGCTAAATGGTCACATCCAAAAATAAGAAACATGGTCAGGCCTCCATGGCATCGAGCACTTTGAACAGATCCATATGTTCATCAACATCGTGAACTCTGATAATGTCGATTTTGCTCGAATGTGCTAAAGCACCGATTGCGAGGCTACCTGCCAAGCGTTCAGCAGAATCGGTTTTCCCGGTCAATTGGCCGATCATTGATTTTCGACTAACACCCCAAAGCACGGAATAAGGTCTAAGACTATCACTCGAATTTAGCAATTCAATATTGTGTTCTAGATTTTTCCCGAATCCAATTCCAGGGTCAAGATAAATATCGTCGATGCTGTGGCCTTTGTCGACCAACTCCCGCGCTTTATCGAGCAAATATCCATTCACTTGGGCGACGACATCAGTATATTCTGGGTTGGATTGCATAGATTGTGGCTCGCCTAACATATGCATGATGCAGACCTTTGAGGCTGAATCGATCACCAAATCAACCATCGCTGGGTCTCTCAATCCACTAATATCGTTGATCATGGTTGCGCCTGCTTCCAATGCAGCCCGTGCGACCTCGACATTTCTTGTGTCGATCGAGACTTGGCAATGCGGGGCAATAGCCTTGACAATAGGTATAGTTCGAGCGAGTTCAACCGCTATAGAAACAGGAGTTGCGCCCGGTCGAGTCGATTCACCGCCAATATCGATCCAATCGGCTCCAGCTTTGATCATCTCCATAGCAGACTCGATTGAGCCCGCTCGTGAATCGGCATGAAAAGAATCGGGGGTGGCGTTGATAATGCCCATAATTTGGGTTTGGCAAGGTTGCCGACCCTCATAGACGCCCATCATGGCGCGGCTGTGTGTGGCAGGCTTTATGAGATGTGATGCGAGAGGGGTGCGTATGTCTGAGCCGGAGGCATCTACTGAGGAGGTTGAAACCTCTGTTGAAGCAGATGAGGAAATGATGCCGTCCGAGGAAATACTCGAGATGGCTGATAGGATAATTTCTCGATTAAATCCGCCGCACCGAGCGGCTATTTCCAAAATGATTCACGCCAAGGCTAAGACCGTTGGTGGGATTTTTGCCGGATATGGTGTGTTTTGGTGGTTGACGGTTTTACAAGTCGAAGAAGCAGAATTTAACTCGATATTTTTCGGTCCAGAATTCATGACCATTACCATTATGGCTCCAGCGTTGATATTCATGGGTTCCTTGCTTTCTGATTTCAGCAGAGAATTAGGTCAATTATTCCCTGGATTGGTTAGCGGCGTTATGTTTGTCTTAGCGGTTCTCTACGTGTTTGAGCCGGCAATATTTGGATTGACTGGAGATATTGCAATGTCTAAAGCCCTGTGGATGAGCGGCCGATTAGCGATTCTTTGTGGAACGGTTTTGGTCGCAGCAAAATTATTGATCGACGCATGGTTATTGGGCTGGGTCAAGGCATTGATGGAATCCTACCCCGATTTGGATTTCACCGACCAAGAGCACGAAGAACCGCTGATAGATGAAGCAATTATTGAAACCGAGGCTTGAAACCCTCCGCCCTCTGGGGTTCAATATATGACAGAGCGTCTCGATGTCTTACGATTGGGCTATCGCCTTGGGCGAGATCCTCGTATCACAACTCATTTGGCCTTGGTCGCTAGAGCTCTAGGTGCTGATGGTTTTCTATTAGCAGGCGATGAAGACAAAAAAATGTTTGAGAACTTACACTCGGTTTCCGAACGCTTCGGTGGCCGCTTGGAAACCGAACACGTATCTGGATTAGGCCACCTTCGGCGCCATGTTGAAGCCGGTGGGGTTGCGGTTCACCTCACTATGTACGGCGAACCATTCCGTCAAGCAATTCCAAAGATTCGTCGAGACAAAAACGTATTGATAGTTGTCGGCGGGGCAAAAGTCCCCGGCGATGTGTACAAATTATGCCAATACAATGTTGCTGTCGGTAATCAACCTCATTCTGAAGTTGCAGCATTAGCACTATTCATGGACGCATGGTTTGGCGAGGCTGGAAGCCAACGTCAATTCGAAGATGCTCGACTGGTTATCGAAGGCGTAAACGGCGGAAAGGTAGTCCACGATAAATTAGAGGAATAAAACTAAGTTGGCAAACCCTCACTTACTCTTAGTAGTCTATTCAATGCGATTTGGCCTAAATGTTGGCCCAAACCGATTCTTTGCCAATGAATATAACCCCTATTCAAGCAGCAAATTTGATGTCGGGTGCATGGTCTCAAAAGGGCGATACCTCGGCAGGGTTGCGTTTGCAATTAGCAGATGCTACCGACCTCCTCCAAAGTAGAAACTCGATTCCACAATCCGCCTCGGGAAAAGGGGTATTATTGCTGGCTGATGGTGGGCGGTTTATCGGGGAATTATTTGGTGCGCAAACATGGGGTGAAGGCGAGTTGGTCTTCACTACTGGGATGACTGGCTATCAGGAATCTTTGACCGACCCCTCATTTGCCGGACAGGTACTGACTTTCACATATCCGTTGATTGGAAATTACGGCATTCACGCTGGAATCAGCGAATCAGCTGGAATATGGCCAAGAGGAGTGGTAGTCCGACATGCGATGAAGAATCCAGACCATCGTGATTCAATCGCTTCGGTCAGCGATTTCCTCAGCGTTCATGGCGTTCCCGGTATCGAGGGAGTCGATACCCGCGCAATTACCAAACGCGTGCGTGAGGATGGTTGTGTGCTCTGTGTTTTTGGTCCGATCGAGGATGAGAATCAACTCAAAGCACATCTTGACCAATTGGCGAGCCCAGAGTTGGAGGATTTGGTAGATCAGGTTTCAATCGACCAAGCGGTAATTCTAAACCAAGGCGCTGTCGATGGTTTGGGTAATGCTTTACCCCGTATTGCAGCACTCGACTGTGGGATAAAATACAATATATTGCGAAGCCTTTGTTGTAATTTTGAAGTGGTTTGGTGTCCACCTGATTTAGATTTTAAAACCATTCAAGGATACGGAATTACTGCTTTATTCTGCTCGAATGGACCAGGTGACCCTGCTCACCCTGGTAAAGCGACAGCAGCGAAAATAACCTTGGCTGCTGCGGTAAGGGCAAATCTTCCGGTGATGGGAATTTGCTTAGGCCATCAATTGCTTGGTTTAGCAAGTGGTCTTCAAACCTACAAAATGCGATATGGCCACCGTGGAGCTAACCAACCTTGTCTTGATTTGACAAATGGCAAGGTTTGGATCACCAGTCAAAATCACGGATTTGCAGTTGCGGACCCTGAGGCTGGAATGCTTGCAGCACACCCTTCTGGGGCGTGTTCACCAATTGGAGAAAATCTGCACGGTGCTGAAGCAATAGTGCGTTTTGTCAATGCAAATGATCGTACTGTCGAGGGATTGGATTTGGCCGGCCGGCCGGTTTTCACAGTCCAATTTCATCCAGAAGCTTGCCCAGGACCACACGATGCATATCCTCTGTTCAAGCGCTTTAGAGAAATGGTTGACTCCCATTATGGAGGTGGGATTTAATGCCACGACGTGAGGATATCAAGTCGATTCTGGTTCTTGGAAGCGGTCCGATAAAAATCGGCCAAGCCGCAGAATTTGATTTCTCAGGTTCTCAAGCGGTCAGAGCCCTGCGCGAAGATGGTTACGAAGTTATCTTGGTCAACTCGAATCCTGCAACCATCCAAAACGACCCAGAAATGGCCGATAAGGTCTACATCGAACCATTATTGCCTTCCGCTATCAAACGAATTCTCGAAATCGAACGACCAGATGCGATTTTGGCTGGAATGGGCGGCCAAACCGCTCTAAATATCGCCAGTGATTTAGCTCATGATGGAACCCTTGATGAATTGGGTGTCGAATTGATAGGTTCTGATTTAGAGGCGATCGATAAAGCCGAAGATAGAGATTTATTCAACAAGGTTTGTGAGTCTATTGGCTTGCCGATATCTAATGCAATCGCCTGTAATTCGATGGAAGAGGTATTGGCTGCTTCCACCCAGATAGGAGTCTGGCCAATGTTGATTCGACCTGCATTCACTCTTGGCGGACTGGGAGGTGGTACTGCTTGGAATATCGGTCAATTGGTAGAAATTGCTACTTTAGGGCTGCGAAATTCACGAATTGGCCAAGTTTTAATCGAGGAGAGTATTCTCGGTTGGCAAGAATATGAGTACGAGGTCATGCGTGACCAGGCAGATAATTGCACGATCGTTTGTACGATGGAAAATATTGACCCGATGGGGGTTCACACCGGTGAATCAACCGTCGTCGCACCGGTTCAATCGCTTTCAGACCGCGACCACATGAGACTTCGAGACATGTCACTTTCACTGATTAGAGCACTCAATATCAAAGGCGGCTGCAATGTGCAATTTGCGGTCAATCAATCGACTGGGGAGATCAGAGTCATCGAAGTCAACCCAAGAGTCTCACGTTCTTCGGCCTTGGCAAGCAAAGCAACAGGTTATCCAATTGCGAGGATGGCTGCAAAAATTGCGGTGGGCTACACACTCGATGAATTGCCAAATCCGATAACTGGAGAAGGCACTACTGCAGCATTTGAGCCAACATTGGATTATTGTGTTGTGAAAATTCCACGTTGGCCTTTCGACAAATTCAGAACTGCAGATAGGACTTTGGGAACCTCGATGAAATCCACAGGCGAAGTTATGGCAGTCGGTCGTTGTTTTGAAGAAGCTTTTCTCAAAGCTTGGGCTAGCCTAGAACAGGGGAGTCCTCACCCTCGCCCATTGACTAGAGCCGATGAATCCGAAGGGGAAGGTATGGCTGCTCGAGCGCACCAACAATTACCAGATACAGTCTTGGTCGACTGGTTGGCGATTGCAACCGATCGCCGCATGAGTGCTGTGATCGAGGCCTTCCGCCGTGGTTGGACCATCGAGCGGGTTCATGAGATCACCCGAATAACTAGATGGTTCCTTTATGGATTCCAGAATTTGGCCAATACCGAAAACGAAATCAGTATACATGGCGGAATTCCTAGAGATGTTTCATTGGAACAGATGAGAGCTTGGAAAGCACTAGGATTCAGCGATGGGCACATCGCTGATGCGCTTGCAGGCTTCCCCTCTACCGGGTTAAAGGAATTGGATTCAGAAAGGTGTGAACAAGCGGTAATGGCTCGACGTCACTCATTAAATCTCCACCCCTTATTCAGAATGGTTGATTCTTGTGCTGCGGAATTTGCTGCAAAAACCCCCTATTATTATTCGACTTATGAGCCGAATGGCTATGAGGGGATAGACCCATTGCCAGAACTTGACAAGCGAACAAAAACCCGCCAGGTCGTCATAGGTTCTGGTCCGATTCGAATCGGGCAAGGAATCGAATTCGATTATGGCTGTGTCCATGCGGTGAAAGCGATTCGAGAAGCCGGGATGGATGCGGTTTTGATCAATAATAATCCCGAGACGGTCTCGACCGATTTCGATACAGCAGACCGTCTATATTTCGAACCATTAACCCTCGAATACGTTGTGGAAGTTCTCTTGCGAGAGCAAGCCCATGGTATCCTGCTTCAATTTGGTGGTCAAACCGCAATCAACCTTGCAGAGCCACTCGAAGCCCAACTTCTTCATCTTGATCTCACAATAAAAATAATCGGCACCAGTTGCGATGCTATCGATGAGGCAAGTAATCGCGAGAGATTCGAGGCATTCGCAAAGCGAATTGGCATTAAGATGCCGAGAGGAGCGACCGGGACATCAGCTGATGATGTCAGGGCTGCAGTAGAATTAATCGGATTCCCGGTGTTGATTCGTCCATCCTATGTTTTAGGCGGTCGAGGGATGGAGATTCTTGCTACCCAAAAACAACTCGACGCTTATCTCCAAGAGGCTTACCTGGCTCCCGACAAGCCATTATTGGTCGACGAATATTTGGGGCATGCCATCGAATTAGATGTCGATGCAGCGGCAGATGGAGAAGAGGTTTTGATAGGAGCGGTGATGGAGCATCTTGAGGAAGCAGGTATTCACTCGGGTGATTCAACTTGTTTCATCCCAACTCAAAATATCTCCGACTCGATGTTAGAAAGGGTGCGCCAGCAAACAATAGATATCGGTCTTGGACTCAAAATTCATGGTTGTTACAATATTCAATTCGCTATCCAAGGTGATGATCTCTATTGTTTGGAAGTCAATCCACGAAGTAGTAGAACCGTTCCATTCGTAGCGAAGGCAACCGGTGTTCCAATGGCGAGAATCGCTGCTCGAATAACCTTAGGAATAAAATTAGCCGACCAATCGATTCCAAGACCAACTACTGGGCATGTTGCGGTAAAAGCACCTGTTTTCCCATTCATCAAATTGAAGGGATTAGATCCCGCACCAGGGCCGGAGATGAAATCAACCGGGGAGGTTTATGGTTCGGATCCACGGGCGGATATCGCCTATCTCAAAGCGAGGTTAGCAACAGAAATTCCGGTTGCGACCGAAGGTGGAGCATATCTCACCGTTAGAGATGGGGATAAGGAGGGATTGATTCCAATCGCTCAGGAGTTGGAAAACTTAGGATTCACACTCTATGCAACCACCGGTACAGCCGATGTATTGCGTCCACTTGGGCTCGCGGTTAAAACAGCCTATAGAATCGCTGAACGCAAGCATCCAGATGCTTTGGATCTGATGAGAAAAGGAGACGTTTCATTCATTGTAAATGTTCCAACCATTTCAGGTGGGGCTGTGCGTGATGGAAATATGATGCGAAGGCTTGCGGTAGAGCTCAATATTCCCTTTGTAACCACTATGTCCGGAGCAAAGATGGAAGTTGCTGCAATTAGGGCAAGGAAAGAACACGATATTGAGCCAATGCTACTTAAGGTCAATTATCTGAATGGTCAAAATTGACACTACCGGCACTTTGCTTCAACAAGAATCGAAGGCTTCGATGATATATTTTGTGAGTGGACTTGTCCACGCTAATTCGCTGATACCATCTTCGCCGTCAGCCGCATATATCCGGACCACATCTTGAACCCTTACATTTCCTTCAGAAGACCTCGCAACGATTGATTTTGGTTTTGGGGTTTTTCCGGTACCGTGAGGGTCGTAAATTGTATCGAGGGCTTCTGCTAAAAACCAGTCGGCTTTGTCAGCAGGTTCGCCTTCAAAGGTTTTCTTCGGCCTTTTTGAACCGAATAATCCACCTGCCTTCTTCTTTGGTGTGGATTTCTTTGCAGGGCTGGAGGTTTTCTTTGCTGTGCTCTCCTTTTTAGCAGCCGGTGCAGAATCGGATTTTGTGGCCACGGCTCGACCTTCGAATTCTTTTTCCACCTCCTTGCGAATATCCTTCTCGAGTTTTTCTTTTATCGCATCCTCATCAACGGTTGCATCTCCGGATTTCATATTCTCGATGACGGTTAGATAATGTGATGCAACCTGAATTAAAGCTGTTTCCATCGATGCTTCCAATTGCATCGAAACAACATCGCCAGAAGAATCTCGCCATTTTCGCCATTGAAGCATGGTATTGGCTTGGATATCGGATCCACATTTTGGACAAAATGACCTCTTAGGTGGTTTTAGTACTGGGATAGAACGCATCGCATCTGGATCAATACCTTCGTGTTCACCACTCGAAACATCGTGAATGTGAGTGCTTGCATCCATCCCAAGATTCATCGCATCTCGGAATAGTCCTTCTTTTAGATCGAGTGTGCCCTTTTGGACCATTACCCATCCATCGGTTCCACGGACCGTTGCCCTTACAGCCGCTGAAGCTGCTGCGGATTCACCGAATTCATAATTTTGAAATACGCTTGATTTTTTACTGTCTTCTTCGTCATCACCGGACTGGTCAACGACTTCATCCTCATCGCCATCTGCAGGAGCTGCGATGCCGAGTAAAATCGGATTAGAACCCTCTTCGACCTTGGCGATCATGTCGAATTTTTCAGCCATCGAGAGGTCGTCACGGAGCCTGATTACATCTTTGAGTTGTCCAAGGTCATGACCGGTCGAAGTGATTGGACCATGAATAGTCAAATCGTTTCCGCAAGAGAGACAGAACTTGGAAGCCGCTTCGACTCCAGCCTGACAACTTGGGCAAAAGACTCCCGCCATGGGTGGTAATGGAGACGATTTGCTTTCAAGTCCTTCGGTGTGATACCTTGTAGGACTGCTGGTTTAGAAGGTGTTTTTTCAACCGAGGAGATGAATTACATGCTCACGTGCTAACTCAGCGAGAATGGGGGCTAGTCTAGGTCCTTTTTCTACTCCAAGTATTGCTAGATATAGAGTTTGATAACCTTCTTTCATACCGATATCGTTTTCTTTGAATGCAGCGGTAATGCCCTTGGAAATGTCATCTTCAATCCAATCACATCTGCTCAATGAATTTACTAGTGATTTTTTAATCTCAATATTGAGCCCCTCCATCGGATATTGCAAAACCTCAATTTTCAATTCATTAGGGAAATGAGGTCCGTCGATCCAATTTCTCATCCGAGCCAAACGGCCTTCCATCTCACCTCCAATCATTTCAAGAATTTCATGATCGGTTTTTACTTGAGCCAACATGGCCAAATGACGAAAGCTGACAGGGCAGCGTATGTTTTGCCCGATTGAACTCATTGCCAATGCACCTTTTGCATCCTCGATAGCAACCTTTTGGCGTCGAGACAATTCTGGATTTGCAGCCTCGGTTACTAAATCTCTTGCTACGAGTCTTTCGTATTCGTCTGCGAGTTCAACCAATGACATTCCAGCATCGAATTCGATGGCTTTTTTCGGTTTTGTCGAGGCGATAAGGTATCGTAGAATTTCTGGTGGCACCAATTCGAGTGCTTCAAGCGGGCCAATCGTGTTGCCTGAAGATGATGACATGGCTCCTTGACCTTTGAGTGAAATCCATTCGTAAACCAATGGGTGAGGTGGCTCATCACCGAAAAGTTGTGAAATTTCTTTTCCGGTAGAATAAGATCCACCCGCAGCACCATGGTCTTTTCCAAATGGTTCGCAGGTGATACCGATCCAACCCCAGCGGGCAGGCCAATCTACTCTCCACGGAAGTTTTCCTTCTGCGAGACGAATATCAGATTGGCCTGGTTTTCCCTTTTGTTGCCAATATACATGAGGCCATTCAAAACCGGTTACGGTAACGTCATCAAGCGATCCATCGTGGCCGAACGGATTGTATGGAAACCAATCATCTGCAAGTTCACGACCGCTTACTCGCTCGATAATTTCTCTAATTTCATCGGCCTTCGCACAAGCGATCCGAGTTCTTCCAGAAAAGTTCCCCTCATTATAAGAGCAATAATTGTCGATGATTCGAGGACGAACATCGATTTGTTCTAATGCTTTCAAGAATGGATTAAGGAAATGTTCGGCATATGTCAATCCCGAATTGGATGGTTTGCCATTTTGATCTGGAGCAGGAATGGTCGCCAAGGGACAACCGATATATTGCTCATACTCGGGTGAAAGGAATGAGTAGACCTTTCGTAATGGGTCGGCTGAATCGACAATGAATACGAATTCTACATCCATTCCAGCGTTTTTACAAGCACGGGTTATCATATCGCCGGTTAGAATTTCTCGGAGGTGACCGATGTGAAATTCACCACTAGGGGTAATTCCACTAGCAATTACCTGACGGTCGCCCTTCTTGCTAAGGGTTTGCGCGACAAAGTCAGCCCAATGCATCGACTAAAACACCTCAGACAACCGCAGCACGAATGACACCACGAAGTGGAACGCCTTCGACTTCGTTTCGTACGGTCTTATTGACCAAAACCATGCAAAGAGCAACTTCAGCACCTGCTTCTCTCATCCATCCGATGGTTTTCTTCATCGTAGCTCCAGACGATAGCACGTCATCTACGATCAAAATTCGCTTGCCGGCTACCTGGCCGTACTTGTTCGAAAGAGAACCATGACCCGGCCCGCCATCGACATTTCGGTAGATCGAAACTTCACAATCGAGTTGACTTGCAACCTCGTTTGCAAATAATACGCCGTTGATAGAAATTCCAACAACGGTGTCGATGCGATCGCCACATTCTTCCAATGCTACATCGGCCATGATCGCACCGATTGCAGCGACCCGGTTAGGGCGAACACCAATGGTTCGCCATCCAATGCGGACATCTTGGGGCTTATCGGTGGACTGAGTGCTGGTTAACAACCAGGTAATGGTGTCTTGAGAGAGTGATAATTCATCCGCAATTTGCTGAGCATTCAAACCCTCTTTACGCAAATTTGAGGCCAGTGCTCGCAACTCTTCTATGCTCATTTGGGTCTCCATAAAGATACGGCGGGTGCTCAAAGAACATCAAACCATCGTTCCTAACCTTAACAAAAGTGAGGGGAACCCTCAAATGAGTCGGGCTCGGGCCCCCATCAATGGCAGAATTCGAATACGAGGATTTGCTCGACCGTGCTAGGTCAAACATCCCAGAGGAAATCTCCAGCAGAGCCCGTTGGACTCTGCCTGACCCTCAGATTATGATCGAAGGAAGCAATACTATTTTCCGGAATTTCGTCGAGGTAGTTAATCATATGGAGCGAGATGATAATCACGTTTACCAATTCATTCTAAACGAATTGGGAACCTCTGGCTCTAGAGATGGACCCAGAGCTCGTTTCAAAGGTAGAATTCCGCCGAAGAGAATTAAGAAGACCATCGTCAATTACGTCAATACATTCATCAAATGTGGTCAATGTAAAGCACCCGATACCCATTTCATCAAACAAGATCGAACCACATTGTTGAAGTGCCAAGCTTGCGGTGCAACTCGACCGGTCAAACTTTGAGCCGGAATTGTTCTGGGAGTTTTCCTCCCTTTAGATATTCTAACATCTCAGGTAGTGCATCTTCAGTCAAACAAAACCATTGTCCTTGTGGATAAACTACACAGGTAGGTCCACTTTCACAATTGTCCAAACAACCCGATTTTTGCACTCGGACATCGTCGATGCCGGCTTCTCGAGCCATCCGCTTGAGTTTCATCATTAACTCAAGTGAATTTTTGCCATTGCATGAGCCGCGTTCAGAATCGCCAGGCCGGGAATGAGCACATACGAAAGCATGCATTCTATAACCTAAATTGCTCAAGAAAACACCTCGTCGATCGCTGAAATTAAGATGTGGTCTCTCGATGAGATTCCATCGATGTCGTGAGACCAAGTTTTGACTAGGACCGAACCCCAATTGAGAACGAATTCGGCATGATGATTTTGGCTCTCACATATTTCACCGCATCGATTCAAGAATTCCAATGCAGTCTTAAAATCCTCAAACTTGAATTTTTTTTCTAGATGGTGGTCATCGATGAGCACCCAAGACATTAGAGATCATCCCCAAAGGTGGGAATCATTGCTGCCTTTGGTCTTATTCTCGACTTTTTCGTGAAGACTCGAGCGGCGCTTTTGGTCCTCACGTTCGAATTCAAGCAATTCTCTATCATCGATATAGGCTGGACGAGTATGTGCGACCAAAACTACGCGGACAATGACATCACGAGCCAGATATATGTGGTCACCTGTGGTGGTCAACAATTCTATCGAAGTTTTACCAGAAGACAAAAGTCGGCCTCGAACCCATGTTTCATCCTCATCTAAAAGCGCTCTAGCATCCAATTGAATTTCAACCAAATCATCTCGGCGTAATCCATGACGACGTTCCATTAAATCTCCGTTATGGACGCTTTTCAAATCTTTTAACTCAGGAGATCCAATTTCTTCCCACATGCTCTTGGCCCAGTCGGGTAGGTCGGTCATGGACCCTCCTTGAGGCTCATCCTTCTAAGGTCTGACGCCTATTTTATGTTTGGAACCATGCGACCAATTGAAGAAGGAAGGGCTCGCGCACGGCAATAGGAGGCATTGTCGATGAAGGTAGTCTGGCGCGATTTAATCACGGTACTAACCGAAGGGGAAGTACTCGATAAAGGCTTCAGCCGAGGTAAAAAAGCCGCTGACAGAGTCGATGATAATGTCAAGGTATTCCGAGTGCGGAAGCAATTGAGCAGAATGGTTCAAACTTCTGCCGATGTTATGGCTCAATATTTGGAAGACACAGAAAAAGGCTGGCCAAGTCTCGATAATCTTCCACTATTCGACAAAGCCATGGTAGAGGCATGTGTCGGTTGCGACGATTATCGACATAATCTATCAATGCTAGGATGGGGTGCAAAACAAATGCGCCGAATCGCTAAGCAGAATGCTATGAAAATTATCAGGACCGCTCGATTCGAAGTTATGCACGACGCCCGAAAGGAAGCCTATGGACGGCTTTCTTCAATCATGCGCAGAATAGCACCAGCCTTGGATTGGCTTCACCAATCTAGATTGGTTCTGCGCCGATTACCTGTCATCGACCAATTGTGCCCAACAATTGTTGTTTGTGGAGCACCAAACGTTGGGAAGAGCGCATTTATCTCGGCGATTTCCAGCGGCAATATGGAAGTAAACCAATATCCGTTCACAACAAAACAACTCCACGTTGGACATTTTATCCATCGAAGAGTCCCTCACCAATTGGTCGACACTCCAGGATTGCTCGACCGACCGATGATAGATAGGAATGCAATCGAGATGCAAGCTATCGCTGCGGTCGAACATATTGGGAAGCTGTGTATTTTCCTGATGGATATCACCGAAAAGTGTGGTGTCTCGGTTGAAGAGCAGAATAATTTATTATCAGAAGTCAAGGATTTATTGCCAGATATCGACATGATAGTTGTAGTCTCGAAGGCCGATCTGATGGAACCTCTCCCAGCAAATTGGGAAGAAGTTAAGCAAATCGAAGCCGAATGGGATGGTGAAGGTGAGCCGGAATTACCGGTGCTAATCGATGAGGAAGGTTGTGTTACAATGTCTGCCATAGAAGATGTAGGGGTTCAGGCTTGTAAAGCAAATATGCCCACAGAACGAATGAGTCTTCCCGAAGGCTGGTATCGTACTTAGCGATATAGCCCTTTATTCAAAACCAACAGATGTTGGTTGTTTTATTGTAGGATTTTGGCGATAATCGGTAGTGCCACAAAGAACGCAAAAACGAAAAACATCATCCTCATCATCTTATCATTCTTGCCTTGGCGAGCCAATTTATCAATACATTCTTGTTCTTTACAAATCCTCGGATCTGCTTTCGAATCGACCATAACCCCACACATCTTACAATGTTTATGAGCGGTTATCTGGGACAATTTCGATCTACCCGCCGCGATTTTCTTTGCGGCTTTTTCCTTTATTGCTTTAGCATCAACCATTTTCTTCACTCCACTTTAACCAAAGTCCCGACAAAGGGTTTCCCCTCAAGCGCATTTTCTAGAGTTTCGAGGTTGCGCCCATCCAAAACAGCCAATTTGAGAGCAGATTCTTGAGCCCATTTGACCGCGATAGGGTCGACTGCAGCACTTTGTCCAGGCTCTAAAGCCTCAGTGCCGGTAATATTCGCCAATTCGGCCAAGGTCATCTCTTCGATTTGCTTTGCGTTTGGATTGGTTCGAGGATCGCTATCGTAAACGTGGCTAACATTGGTTGCGATGACACAATACGGTGCGCCTGCATCGCGCGCGAATTTAACCGCAACCGCATCGGTGGTATGACCCGGTGTAGTTCCGCCCATGATGACGATGTGGTGCGAGGTCAGCAGTTCGACAGCTTGGGTGGTTGTAGTTGGGATAATTGGGCATACATCACAGCCAATATCAATCAAGCTTTGCTGAAGTATTGTTGCGTTTAATCTGGTGGCTGCGATGCCGACCATATCTAGTCTATAGGAATTAGAAACGGTTGCTCGGGCTAACTCGATACCTTCTCTTGCCGGTAATCCACCGCCGACGACGATGCCGAGTCGTCGTCCATTCCCCTCCATGTGAACCGCTAATTGGCGTAAGCGACCGAACCAATCGGAGCGTTGGTCTGCCTCTTCAGGTCTCAGTAAAGACCCGCCAAGAGCAACGATATGGGTTGTCATCAACATAGGCCATCAAGCGGCCATTGATGATGCTTGTCGTTGGGAAGGCTTAGATGTGTTCGCCTCGGCCCTTTTGATTGGGGCCGGCCGTATGAGTGATGATGCTGAAGATGCAACTCGCCGCTTAAAGCTTAAATTGGCCCTTGAGGACCTGAGGGAAATGAAGGGGTCTGGGACCGAATTGGTCACGATAATTATTCCACCGGACCGACAGGTAAGCGATGCTCGCCAGATGTTGCAAAACGAACACGGTCAAGCCGCCAATATCAAATCGAAAGGGACCAGAAAAAATGTCCAGGCATCGATTGAATCAGCAATTTCAGCTCTTTCAAAATATCGGAGTGCTGGAGAAAGAGGCATCGCGTTATTTACTGGTGCAATCATTGTAGGCAATAACAAAACTCGCCATATGACGATGGTTATCGATGACCCGCCGAAGGAATTGCTATCCTTCCGCTATCGTTGCGATTCTGTCTTTGAGTTGACTCAACTAGAAGATATGTTGATCGATAAGAAATCGTACGGATTATTCGTCATCGATAGGGCAGAAGCCGCTTATGGCATCGCTTCTGGTAAACGCATTCACGTTCAAGAATTTCTGGTTTCAAACATCATGGGTAAACACCGCCAAGGTGGTCAATCAGCACAACGTTTCGAGCGATTGATCGAAGAGGCAGCACACAAGTTCTTCAAGCGGGCAACCGAGCACGCTTGTTCGTATTGGTTGCCCGAATTAGAAAACATTCAGGCAATCATTATTGGCGGCCCAGGTGCGACCAAAGATTTCGTGGTTAAGAATGATTATTTCCATCATGAAATCGTCAAGAAAATCGCCTCCGTCACCTTTGACGTCGGCTATTCTAACGAGTCTGGTGTCAGAGAATTAGTTGATAATGCCGGCGGTTTAATGGGCGAAATCGAACTCGACGCAGAGCGAAAAGCCGTTACCGAATTTTTGGCAGAATTGATAAAACAATTCCCGAAAGCAACATACGGAGAGAAAATGATTCGCCAAGCGCTAGAGCAAGGAGCGGTATCAAAACTTCTCATCAGTGAAAGCATGCGCAAAAATGTGGTCGAGATCGAGTGTTCTTCTTGCAGCAATATCTGGAATGCTTCAATCGGTAGAAGAGATGCCCTGCCTGCTTGCCCAAAGTGTAAAACCGATGGTGATGGCCTCAAGGAACTATCATCAAAATCCATCATTGACGAGTTCACCGAATTGGCGATGAAGTCCCGTTCAGATGTCCGTTTCATTTCGGTCGATTCCGAGGAAGGTGCGCAACTGAGCGCTGGATTTGGCGGCTTAGCAGCGGTGCTTCGCTATCCAATAATGTGAGGTTTTCAACATGAATATTCTTGGTGAAATCATCGAACCTTTATTGGAGTCAGCACTTACAGACTTAGGCGTAAAAGGCGACTTTTGGAAACGTGCTCTCGGTTCGAGCCGGGAGCGCGATCAAGGTGATATGAGCCTACCATGTTTTCCATTCGCAAAACAGTTGGCAATGAATCCAAACGATATTGCAGCAAATCTTGCCCAAGCCCTGTTTGGGAAAATCGATGTCGAAGCAGCGGGTGGCTATCTCAATTTCAAAGCAGATCCACATTGGCTTGCTCAAAAAGTGATGGCCGGAATTCCCAGCACTGGTAATAAATCAGTTTTGATTGAACATACCAGCGCAAATCCAAACGGTCCTTTTCATGTTGGCAGAGCCAGAAATGCCATCCTAGGTGATACGATGGTTCGATTGCACAGACTTCACGGGAATCAGGTCAGAGCAGAATATTATGTCGATGATATGGGCAAACAAGTTGCGGTATTAGCTTGGGCATTAGAGCACTTGAGCCGAGAGGATGTCGACAAAATTCTCGATGGCAGAGGTCAGGTTCATCCTCGTTGGGTTGGCAAGCACGACCATGAAATCGTTCGCTGGTACCAGGCCGCTCAAGCGCTTAGAAAAGAAGGGGATGACGCTATAGAAGAGGAAATAGGTCGTCTTGTCCATGCGTCTGAAAACGGTGATGATTCCGTTCTTCAGAGGTTTGAACAAGCGTATCAACCGGTTTTAGATGGTATGTTGGAAACCCTTGAGCGCTTAGGCATCGAATTTGATACCTTCACCAAAGAATCAAAATTCGTAGTCGATGGTTCGGTTTCTTCGTTGATGGAAACCCTCGAGGCATTAGAAATTCATGGTACTGCCGAAAATGGTGCCCACTTCCTCGACCTTGGCCTGCGAGGCCTAAAAGGCAAGACCGAGTTCTTTTATCGCCGTGGCGATGGCTCCTCACTTTATGCAACTCGTGATATCGCTTACCATATTTGGAAATGGCAGCAATCGGATATTTTGATCAACATTCTGGGCGAGGACCATAAATTGCAAGCAAAACAAGTAGGCATGACTTTGGAGGAATTGGGTCATAAAGTTCCTGATGTGATGTTTTATGCCTTCATCAAATTACCTGAGGGTAAAATGAGTACCCGCAGAGGCAATGTTGTCTTTATGGACGATCTCCTTGAGGAAGCTCAAGCTCATGCAGCCCAAGTTGTCAAACAATTACGACCAAATTATCACTCTGGAAAAGTTGCATCGATCGCAGAGGCTGTCGGAGTTTCCGCGGTTCGATTCAATATCATTAAGGTCAATCCGGACAAAGGCTTCACATTCAAATGGGAAGAAGCATTATCATTTGAAGGAGAATCGGCTCCGTTTGTTATGTATTCACACACTAGAGCCTGCTCGATTGCAGCCAAGATTGGGCGTCCAGTTGGAGAGTATGAAATCGGAGATATCCCAGATGCGATGTACCAATTGATGCGGGTTATGGCGTGCAATAACGACCGTTTGGGATTGGCGGTAAATGAACATAAACCTCATCTTTTCGCAAATCAAATGTTGGATTTAGCAACTGCCTATAATTCGTTCTATAGGGATTGCCACGTATTGAATGACGGTGAGGTAAACGAATTTTACTATGCGGTATCACAACGGGCAAAACATATGTTGAATCAAGGGATGAGTGCTCTGGGCCTCATTCCTTTGGAATCGATGTGATCGCTTGTCCGGGTGTTGTACCAGCAGCTTCAATTTCAGCACCGAGTATTCTTAGGTCGACTAGGGCTTCTTCTACGCTTTGACATTGTTTCAAGAATCGTGTTGGCGGCCAACCAAAATCAATTTTTCCAGGCTCGATGGTCGATTCTTCGATCCATGCCTCACAAGAAGTTCCACTGCACTTTGCACTAAAATGTTCAAGGTCGACCCAAAATGTTCGCCGCTTACACACAGGACAATCTCGGCAATGCATCGAGGAGAGTGTGGTCATGCCTTCGTTACCAACCACGTCAACATCCCATACCACGATGCTCGATCGAGTGAGTTCCATCAAATGCGACTTACGTAAAAAAGCCCGCAAAACTGACCATGCGGTCTCTTCTGAAGAAAACACTCCAAGCCCAATGGAAGTCCCTGAATCCTCGGATACCGAGGGCACAAATACACGGCTCGCCTCTGACATCTAGCAATGCTAACACGGTTGAGCCCTTCAATGCCTCGTCCAAGTTCGCTCAACGACGGCTAATCCGCCAGGGTGAGGCAAAGGTGCATCAGGTTTCTCGATTCTAACCTCTATTCCTGAGATTAACTTATTTTCCTTTAGCGACCTAATCAGTTGGTCACAAAGTGTTTCCATCAATCTAACCGGCGCCGAATCGACTACGACATGGTCGATCGCTTGTTGAAGATCAGCATAATTCAGGGTTTTACCAAGATCATCATCTAGAACATCGCTACCCAGAGTTGCCCAAATAGAAATTATGAATGGCTGTTCTTTCTCATGTTCAAAATCAAAAGCACCATGGCGAGCTATAACGGCATAAGCCTCCAAACCAACCCGGGTCGTCATCGCTTATTCCTCACGTTCGTGAACCCAGATCAAATGGTAACCAAATTGGGTTTTGACCGGAATGGAAACCGTGTTGAGAGGTAATTCCCACACAACTTGGTCGAATGCAGGTACCATCTGTCCTTTTCGGAACCAGCCGAGGTCTCCACCCTTTTGGCAAGATGGGCAATCGGATTTTTTCCGAGCGAATTTTTGAAAATCCTTGAATTTGTTAATATTTGCAGCCATTTGAGTAGCTTCCCCTTTCGATTTCACCAAAATATGGCTTGCATGTGCGCTTGGTTGTACCATTATATTCACCTCATGCATTGATTGAATATGCCAAATAATTAACATATGTTCCATATATTGTAATCGATAATCCAAGGCTTTCCTCATTAAATCTACTCATATCATCAAGATAGGTATGATATTCTGAGCTGCCACTACCGTAACAAACGACTGCTCTGCCATCTTCTTTGGTTCCACGATCATAGACAAATGGTCCATGGTCCGAATTATACGGCATGCCATCAGGCTCACCTTTTGCCCCAGCATAGAGCGCTAAGCGAATATCGTAACGGTTCGCCATTTCCGAATTTTCTTTTTCATATTGGCTGGTAATCGCAGTAATATATTGTAAATCAACTTCATTATTAGTGAAAAGAGTGACACTATTCCCTCTTGTTTCATAATCGATATCGACGTGGTTCATATCGAGATTAACATAAAGTCTCAAATTCTCACCCAGATAAGCCTTATTTTGCTCAACATATGCTTTTGAGCCCCAAAGACCTTCTTCTTCTCCACCCCATGTACAGAACTTAACAGTTCTATCAGGTTGGCCTTTCGATTCGAAAATCGTTGCCATTTGAGCTGCCATTTCAAGTACACTTGCGCTTCCAGATGTATCATCTATAGCGCCGGGTCCATTGTAAACAGTATCGTGGTGGCCACCGATAATGACCACTTCATCGCTCTTGCCTTGCATTGTTCCACATGGAACATTGATGGTCAATTTTTCATCATTCGTTACATCGATCAACATCTCGAGGCGGCCACTACCATTGATGACTTCTAGTTCGAGTATTTCGCCAGCATCTTTTGACATTGCGATGAAAGCCATTTGAGTAGGAGCAGATCCTCCATTCGCACTTACCATGTCATCATAGCCAGTCCCTTTGAAGATCGGTACGCAGTCCTCGCCTTCGATGGTTCCACAGCCCCTGTCTTTATTGACTCTAATAATCGAAGAAAGGTCATTTTCAATCGCTTTCACCATTATCTGGGTATTCGAACCAACAGTACCACCACTAACGATATAACCGATTTTTCCAGCAGCTGATTCCCACAATGCATCATCTGAGCCATTACCGAGATGGACGATTTCAGCATTATTCTGAAATCGGAAATTAGATTCTCCAGAAAAACCTTGAATTACATAATCGATGCGGTGTGAAAATTCATATTCAGAAGCGGTTAAATCCGCGGTCGAACATACTCCCGGACCGGTGACAATTAGACCAGGTGTGCATATTTTTAATGATGGCTCGCTGTTAATTCTATGCATTGGAACTTGATATTGATTCAATTCGGTCTGATAACCAAGCTCAGCAAGTTTTGCTTCTACATATTGCGCAGCAGCGAGTTCTTCAGCGGTGCCGCTCATGCGACCTTTCCAGTCTTCGTGGCCAAGATCAACCAAATCTTGAGCGAATCCTCTGGCTCTTGTCTCATCGAAGTCGATCAACTCATATTCGATAGCAGGGCTGAAATCAACGAAGATAACAACCAAGGTCGATGAGACGAAAACGACCACCAAAACCGATGCGAGAATCGCTGGTTTCATAATTACATCGCGTACGATAATGGCTTGCGATTTGAATTTTGAGTTGGGGTAAACCATCTCTGCTTCAAGGACCTCATCAACCACCATGCCCTAAGGGGCATGTGCATCACTTTTCAACCCTCGTTAGATAATTCAGTACCGGTCCAGCGATGGTCGAGAATTCTTGAGACCACAAAGTCGATGAGGTCTTCTTTGGTTTCAGGCAGATTATAGAATCCGGGTGAGGCCGGCATCACGATTACTCCCCAGCCCGAAAGTTTAGCCATATTTTCTAAATGAACGGTTGCATAAGGGGTCTCTCTAGGCACTATTATCAGTTTCCGTCGCTCTTTCATTGCGACTATCCCCGAACGAGTTGCTAAATTATCACCTATTCCAGCAGCGAGTTTGCCAAGAGTAGTTCCGCTACAAGGGCAGATGACCACCGCATCGATAGCAGCCGAACCAGATGCTGATTTAGCAGCGATATTGGAATTGTCTTCGAGGGTTGATCCACATTGTTCAGCCAATTTCTCCGGGGTGAGGCCTTGACACTCATGTGCTAAGGTTAAACGGCCAGCATCGGTTATTACTAGCCGAGCGTCTTTGCCAAGAATCTCGGCCAATCGGACTCCATATGCAGCACCTGAGGCGCCGGATATGACCAGAACTATTTCGCCCATCAAATACAATGTGGGAGGTGACTGTGGTATCAACCTTGTTTTCGGGCAATGTTGATGACTTTCTCCAAAACCAGAATTGCTTCAGCAAAGGCATCTTCATCGATCGACCAGGCGACCCGCAACCACTCGCTAAGCCCAGGACCAAACATACAACCGGGAACCGCCAATAGCCCGTGTTCTTTTCCGATGGTATCGATCATTTCTTTTGTGTCGATTCCGGGTATTTTGAACGCTCCAAATATGCCGAAAGCAGGCGGCTTCCATTCGATATCCAATCGCGCCAACATCGCCACCAAGAGGGGTAAATTGGCTGCTCTATATTTTTCAATCAACTCGACCGGCTCATCCAATCTTCCCGCAATATGTTCGACAATTCTAATTGTTGGCGATGGCATCTCACCCGCCAAATTATGAAAGATATCAGCAATTATTGAAATGTAGTCTTCACTTGCAATTAACCAACCATACCTCAATACCCCCAAACCGTGCACTTTGGTGAAGGAGGATAAAGTGATGCAGTTTGCCCCCTCAAGGAAAAACGGTTTCCATTGAGGATCCGAATCGGCATATACCTCGTCGCTGATGATAATTACTCCAAGTTCAAAGCAGGTATCAATCAACCATTGCCGGTCTTCAACCGTATATGTCCAGCCGACAGGATTCAATTGTGGTGTAATTATCACCATGTCCACATCCGAGAGTTTTTCTTTCCATTCGCGTCTATCTATTAGCCAAGGCCCATCAGCAGGCTTGCGATGAACAGCTACCGTATCCAAGCCCAATAAGCGTGCGGTTTGACTTACCGGGCCATATGATGGCATCTCTACCGCGACCTTCCCACCTTTAGAAGCTGCAAGAATTCCAAGGGTAATTCCTTGGGTGGCTCCTAAGCAAAGGTGGACCATATTTTCTTTTACGCCATATCTTTTAGCAATTAAT
>PSPR01000004.1 GCA_004195515.1 Methanobacteriota archaeon
AACCACTTAAGGCAAAAAGATGGAAAGTAACATCGCCTGAAACGAATTGTTCTTTGAGATAGTCACGCATTCCCAAGGTTTGTACATCGACATCTCCTAACCAAAAATTCACGGTTTGGTCAGCGTCTAAGCCGGCGATTGGCCGGCCTATTCCAAAACCATCTACTATCATTTGATCTGAAGTTGATTCGGTCATCCAAGCATGGAATACTCTGATGTTTTTCTCGCTCAAAGGGTCGGCTCCATCGAGGTCAAAAACCACATATGCATCATTCGAACTCGATTCTGGCCAAATCTGGGAAATATGTTCCATACCGACTCTAGACTCATCATCTGGTGGTAAAGCCTGAGTTGATGAGAGTGAAAATTCAGCATATAAAAACGGGGTACCTGCGCCTATTAATATAATCAGAGTCGGTATGATTACCGCCCAAGGCCGATTCATTACCAATGTGGCTATCTTGCCCCAAATACCATCTTCACCATCCTCAACCTTCATCGAATAGGGGACTTTGAATCGATTGATTTTATGACCTAATAATCCAAGGACTGCCGGCAAAAATATCACTGAATAAATCATTGCGATACTCACAGCAAGAGTGCCTCCAATCCCAAGCGATGGCAATGAGGTATTCTTAAAAAACAACATTCCCAAAAGGCCGATCGCTACTGTTAAGCCAGAGTAAAATACCGCTTTTCCGGAAGTTGCAACACTCATTGCAACCGCGGTTCTCAAATCTCTGCCTCGACCCATTTCCTCACGGAATCGATTGACCAAAAATAACGAATAATCGATCGAAACCCCGATGCCTATCAGCGAGATAATATTGGTCGCATATTGGGTGACATCGGTGATATTAGACAGCCATATCGTCACGCCCATAGCAGCTAAAACCGTCATTATACCGATACCTACTGGAACTAAGGCGGCGATTAAAGTACCGAAAACAACTGCTAGGATAATTAATGAAAATGGGCCTGAGACTATTTCTGCAGAAATTAAATCCTCCTGAATTCTCTTGTCAAAAGTATAAGAAATCGCAATTCCATCGGTTCGCCATGCACTAAATCCATCTTCGATTATCAATTGTTCTTCAATCGATGCATATACCTCCTTAGAGGACTTAAAATCACCTTCGATAGAGATTATTGTCATCGCCCAAAAACCATCGGATTCTGTCGAGCTTCGCTTTGCTCTCAACTCTTCAGGTACTTGCCAAGAATGTTCGATTTCTGCCCCTTCTAGAGTGGATATAGGTTCTAATGCCTGCTCGACCGCCAAGCGCCATTGTGAATCCTCATCGGTCAAAGTCGGATGGAATACTAAAAATGTAAACGAATGAGATTCACTACCTTCAAGATCATTTGAAAAGGCGCTCCGCAAAACATTTCCTGCGCGGATACTCTCGACATCGTCCTCACCCCACCCCTCGGCCCAGTCTGCACCCATCCCCATCAAGGAAGACATGAAAATACAACTTAATAGGCCGAAAACAACAATTTTTCTCTTATGGTCGAACGTGAATTCACCAAGTCGGTAAAACGCCCGACCTTCGAGCATTGCAGGGTCGGTTGCCGACTCCATATCCACCCGCCCTCTCAACTTGCTTATCAATTGCGTAGTAATTTGGTTTCTCTCTGAGACCACAGATTTAACCATTGATTTAAGTTCCTTATAATGTCGTCTTGTTCGACATTTCTTGGCTCATTTATTGGTGGTTGAATTCTACAACCGCAAGCATTTGCATGGCCACCACCACTCTCATCGAGAAGGGTTGCAAGGCGCGATAGATCGAATGGATTATCTTCATCACGAAATGAATTGGCATAAAATGAAGCACCGAGTGCTGGCCGTTGGGGATTTTCAATCGAACCATCGGTGAAACCATGAATCACACAACAAGCGATCGCCTCCGGCCCAGCGAGCGCTGTTACTAAATATCCATTGGTTCGCAAACCGGAATTTGAAAGGTCACAAATTGCTAAACCGTCAATGATTTTGGTCGCTGCGGAAATGGCTTCGACCTCATTGGCTCTCTCTGCTGACAACTGATTCAATCTATCCTTATGAGATTCTAGAATATCATCTAATGATTCGCCTTGAGCAAATTGCTCCATGACCTTTTGCAAGTGTTGCGGGTCTTTCAATGAAAGCGAGCGAGATAAGCGGATCACTGGTCCATCGGCCATAAAATCCTCAAACGAAACCCCCCCGCTATCGAGGGCATCAACTATTGGCATCACCTCTTCAAGATGTGAAAGATCCAATTCAGTCTTCATCAAATCATAGGCTGCTCTAGCCGCAGATGGTGTATCTCGCCAATGACAAATTCCACCTCTAGCGAGGAAAGTTTCTTCTTGTTCCGGCGTCGGTTTATTGGTCATATGATGGTCGAGATAAAGCCCGCATTTCGGGTGAAAAGGTAGATCACATAACGCGGTTTTTTCGTCGATCAAATAATCGATTGACCCGCTTCGAATCAAAGCCGGATGAGAAAAATGAATCTCTAAACTCGGCTTGCTCGCTTTGAGAACAGCCGCAGCCATCAAGCCATCTAGATCCGAATCGGCGATAACTCGTTCGATGCCATCTAGGACAGACATATTCAGTACCCGGTCCGCAACTCCACATCAATGAATCGCAATCAACGTAGGCGATGACCCTATCAAGGTGGAGCGATACCTATGAGTCATGGAGACTTCTTGCGGTGTAGTCGTAGTCAATTTTGGCTCGATTTTATTGCTACAATATCCTCAAGGCCATTGGGATTTTCCAAAAGGTCACGTCGAGCCGACCGATGCGGACCACATAGCGACCGCATCGAGAGAACTCTCAGAAGAAACCGGCATTACCGACTTCACAATCGTCGATGATTTCCAATTTAGAACCGCTTATGATTTCCATCATAAAGGCCGAAAAATCGACAAGCAAGTTTTCTGGTTTATCGCTGAAACCGAAACTCTCAAGATCAAGATTTCCCACGAGCACAGGGAACACCTATGGCTCGATTGGGATGAAGCAATGGCTCAGCTTACCCATCATGAATCTCAAGGGGTTTTAGCAGCAGCCCATGCTCATATGAAATCGATTGGCAAAGATTAATGGTTTAACGATCTGAAATTCGTTGTCCTAATGGAACCCACAGGGTTTCCTCTTCACCCAATTTTGAATTAATCGCCCTTGCGAGAATGAATATCCAATCCGAAAGTCGATTGATATATTGCAAGCACAATGGCCTCAACTCAGATTTCATCACAACCATCGAACGCTCTAACCTACGGGTCATACATCGAGCGACATGAAGGGTCGACACAAGCGCTGAACCGGTTGGTAAAATAAAACTCGAAAGAGGGGCTAAGTCCTCATTCCAAGCATCCATCTCATCGCATAACCGGTCGGATGATTCTTGGCCGATCAACGCCATATATTCTGGCACTTTATCTCTTGGACAAGCGAGTTCAGCGCCCAGGTCAAATAATTCATTTTGAATACGACTAAGAGCTGCGATAATTTCAGAAAAACCTTCATGATTTGAGCGGTTTATTTCCATTATCTCCATGCCAAGCCAAGAATTTACTTCGTCACAATTGCCAATCATCGCCATTCGAGAATCTGATTTGGCTACACGCGTGCCATCTACTAACGAGGTTTGGCCTTGGTCGCCGCCTCCGGTGTAGACCTTTGTGATTCGGACCATGACCATCCCAAGTCATGCTTCAACAAGAGGTCTGCGGCTGTCAATACCTGAATCCAATGGATGCCACCATTCGATATCAAATTCACCTTCACACCATGAATACATTACTAAATACCCGTCGACAACGCCGTGCCATTCAAGGCATCCCGGTTCGAATCCTGAAATCCGAGCCGCCATTTTTTCGATTTTATCACCGACCGTTTGCCATTCTTTCACCAATCGCCCGAGTTGATCTGCGACCTCGATAATGTGAGGATGGTTTGGTGCTAGTTGCTCGATGATTAATTCGAGTTCTTCGGTTAAATCATGTGCTTCGTCTTGGAGGGCTTGGAGAGTGAAGAGAATTCGCTTTGCTGCATCTAATTCGGCTCGGGCCTCTTCGATGCTTACAACCTTCGTATCATCTGGAATCGATAGAAGAGACATTTGATCGAGAAGATCCTTCTTTGTCATCGGCTGACCAGCGAGCGGAGGGAGATTTGTATCGTCTTGCACGCTAGGTGCTTTCCTTCACGACACTTCAATTATGCGGTAGGGCATTCTCCGAAGAAGGGGGTTTTGTCAATTCGATTCCAAAGCGTTTTGCGACCTTAACTACGAAGGAAAGTGCAATTACCCCCCAAATTAGCAATTCGATTCCAATCATAATCCAAGCATATGGTCCTAATGATGCTAACATCAAGTTTGCATCGTAAGGAATTCCATAAATTGCCATATGGGCAACTTGGCTAAATAGCGATGCGGAAAACCAGATTAATATCGCATACCAACTCATTGTCGATACAGACCAATCTGCCCGTTGTGAGTTCTGATTCATGTTATTAAATTCGACCTCGACCCTCTTAAGTGATTCCGTCAAATGCTCGGGGGGCCCCGGGATATCCCACGTTTTTGGAGGTTTTCGTCACTTTTTTTCCAGCGAAGAAAGGCATTTTTCAATCGCTGAAATCCACTCTGGAGCGACCGATTTTTCACCACCATCTTCGGCCAATCTGGCTACCCAATGATCGGCTTTTTCTTGATTCCCAAGAAAGGTTTCGATTTTTGTTAATGCTAACCAAGCCATCGGATTAAGATGTTCTTCATCCAAATCCCAAGCTCGCTCAAAACAATCCAGTGCTCCGTGTTCACCCTCTAATTGACCCCGGTTTAGGGCGACCAATCCTGCTTTTGACCAAGCTAAAGGTAGACGTCCAATCAATAATCCACGGAAAACCAGCCAAGTTTGAGCCCCGCCTAAAGCGATGATTGTCGCGAATGCTAAGAATTCTTCAAAGGTTGAATATTTACCCCATTGTCCAGCCATCACCGCGACACCACCTACTGAAAATAAAATTCCTGCAAAGGGTGCGACGATGACTTCATCACGTGAAATCAACATGTTTTTAACACCAAAAACAAGACCTAATGCCCCATATGTCAATAAAAATATCAAATGAACTTGGACCCCAGTTGGATTAGGTGCGCTTTGTCCGACCAATAATAATAATGAGACTCCAAGGAGAATTGAAGCGAATCTCTTTGAAGGCCCAGGGAAGGGTTGACGCTTACTCATGTTCAGTAGAACAAGAGCTACGGCAATTTCGAGAACGACGAACCACCAAGTCTCCACGGTCTTGGCGGAGAGCCCATCTGTATTGAGAGTTTTCAAACCCGATGGTAAGAACTTCCGCGATTTATTTCAAAGGCGCGGTATAATTGTTCTATCAGGATCAATGCTGCTAATTCATGAGGCATGGTCATCGGTGATAACGAGATTGTGCTTTTGCCATGACCTTTGGGGAAGCCATCAGCTGGGCCGATCGCAAGGTGGGTGTCCTCGGTAGCTAAAGTCCAGTTATTGAATTGATGAGAAAATTCAACGCTGGTCATCATGGCTCCGCCTTCGTCGAGATAAATCGTATCCGGTGGAAGTTTAGAAATATAATGGGCAGGAGTGCTTTTAGCGGGATGAAATTCCAATCGGACCTTTGATTTTAACCGGTCTTGATACATTTTAATCAATTGAGAAATTTCTTTTTGTGAGGGCGCCCCGTGTAAGTGAACCACAATTCGCCCCATAGTTCGGTCCAATCGTCCATACCCCAAGACTCTTGATGTTCAACCCCTTGGCCAAACCATGGGTTGGTGGCCGTTCAAGTCCAAGGCAAAAGCCAACCGAATCCCGGATGTAATCTTGCGAGATACCCGGTCTTGGTTAACCGATTTGCAGGAAGCATGTGAACGCAATTTCGATGCGCCTGAAGAAGCACGACGGCAAATTCGCCAAATGGCTGGAGAATGGAAAGATGCAAATGATAAGGGCATCATGGCAGATTCTTTGCTCGAAGGATTAGAATTACGCGCATATCGTTTGATTAATTGTGATGATGAAGAGTTCACCCATTGGCTCGATAACCTCGGTTTTTGGCAACCGGGCTGGCGACCACCAGGTACTCGAGATACGGATGACTCATGAACCAGACACGGCTCGCCCGGTTCATGGCGAGCGCTGGTCAACTACACATGCTCTATACCTGCCCTTTTTGTTGGAAGGTTAGAGGGCTGCTTGAGCACCTTGATTTGGACTACGAACCGGTTCAAGTAAACCCAATGAAAGCAAAGAAAACTTTGCCTAGCGCACCCGATTGGACCAAGGTCCCGGTTTGGGTTGACGCCAAGGGTGAAATCATCGTTGATTCAACCACGATTATGAAACATATCGATTCACAGAATAATGGTGGAATCCTTTGGGCAAGTTCGGATGAAGCCCGCAGAGACAAATGGGTGGAGTGGGTTGATTTACACATGAGTAAAGCGACGATTCCAATCCTTTACGGCGGACTTTTCTCTGCTCTAAAAACCACAACTAGGGTTTCTAAATTAGAAAAATTTGGATTTATTTCAAAGCGGCTTTATGCCTGGGCGGGTTTCCCAATTATGTGGGGTATAATCGCTCGGAGCAGGGTCAAAAAAGACGGGCGAACACCTAAGCAATTATGGCACGACCTCTTAGGTGAATTCACCGATTCATTCGATAACTCAACCTTTTTCGGAGGGGAAAAACCCGATTTGGTCGATCTTACTGCTTTCGGTTATGTTCGTTCGATCTCGCCTTACCCTCAATTTTCAAAATTGACCGACCACGCCGCCGGCATGGCTTGGTATAAGGCCGTAGAGGCCACTCTTAAGGCGTGATAAAATGGAGATTATCACAGGCCCTTTTGGTCTGGAATTCCAAAGAATTCCGGCTGGAAAGGTCATGATTGGCACCGATAAAGGTGGTTGGGTTCATGGTTCGGAACGACCGAGGCACGAGGTAAAACTACCGGAGTTTTTGATAATGAAAAATCCGGTTTCAAAATCCCAATTCGAACGGATTTTAGGCCGCGAATCCAATGATGATTCACCGGTAGATTTGATCGATTTAGATAAAATAAATCTAATCTCAGATATCGTTGGCCAACATTTTGATGAAAAGGTTCGGTTACCATCTCAAGGAGAATGGGAAATCGCACGCGATATGCTCGAATTACCTCGTGGATTCACCGAGTTATTGGCTGACCAAGCTACCGGTAACCATAGGGGGGCACAACTCGATGGTCGACCGAGAATCGACGATATGATCGGGCCGATGAAAGACCACAGAGTTTCTCAAACCTGCCACCCAAAAAAGGCAGGAGTTTTTGTTAGAATCGCAACACCAGCCGGCAGACCATTGCCTAAAGTTGGATTCAGATTGGTAGTTTCGCCAAAGAGAGAACAGGATGAAATAAGAGTTCCACTCGATGCAGATTTTGCCGCAAATATTCGCACTGAGCTGCTGTGGACTTTTATTTTGGGAATTATTCCAAGCTTCATCATTCCCATATATCGAGGATTCTCTGATTATGCACTCGACGGTTGGCCAAATCTTCTCTTTGGAGGTATTTGTGCAGGCTTTGTAACCGGCGCATTTTGGCGGCCAAAACGCAAGACCTGGCGGGTTGATGAATCTGGTAATCTCATTGGTCGGAAGGATTGAGACTGGCCCAATAACTCTCTTGACGAATCGCGTCCATCGCACAAATCGCAGCCATATTAACGATGTGCCTCACGCCATCTGAGCGCGCCAATAACTGAACCGGTTTGCCCAATCCTTCCAAAATCGGGCCTGTCATATCCGCATCACCGAGTTGTTCCAATAATTTGTAAGCAATGTTTGCACTTGCTAAATTCGGGCAAATCAACACGTTCGCTGGACCGTTGAAATCCATGAATGGATATTCCTTTTGCACCTCTAAATCCAGTGCGGTATCGGCTTGCATCGGCCCATCGACAATCATATTTGGGTCTAATTCCCGAGCTAATTCAACCGCATCTTCAATCCGCTCTGAACGCTGGGCTCTGCTGCTACCAAAGTCGGAAAACGATAACATTGCAACCTTCGGTTCAACCCCAAATCTTCGGGCGACTTTTGCGGTTTGAACCGCGATCGCTGCGAGGGTTGTCGAGTCGGGATAAACGTTAACGGTAGCATCACCCAAGAAAATTAATCTGCCTTTTACCACCATCATATAACAGCCGATGGCACAATGACTATCATCATCGCTTCCAATCACTTCTAAACAAGGCTTCAAAACATCACCATAATTTCTGGTAACTCCGCCAAGGAATCCATCAGCATCACCTGCAACCACCATTTGGGCTGCAAAATATGGTCGGGATTTGAGCAATCTTTGAGCATCTACCGTGGTCATGCCTTTTCGGCATCTGTTTTGAAATAAGGCCTCGGCATATTCGCCGGTGCGGCGGGAATCGTACCTTGGGTTGATGACTTCGTATTCGAATTCTAAATGTAACTCTTCAACAATCTTCGAGATGGTTTCGACATTGCCCAATAAAATCGGTTTGCAGATTTTTTGTTCGACTAATTGTGCTGCTGCACGGATTACTTTTTCGTTATCGCCTTCGGGAAATACGATTCGTTTTCCACGACCTTTTACCTGGTTGAAAACGCCTCTCATCACCGAATAAGACATTCCTAACCTCGCTTCTAAGGCCTCACGGTAAGCTTGTTTGTCGAAATCTTTTGGCTTGATGGCTGCTACTCCTTCGTTGACTGCGGCTTCTGCCACATCTGAAGCCTCCCAAATTAAAACACGTCGATCAAAGGGTTTTGGAATGATGTAATTCGGCCCATATTCCATCGTTTCGCCTTGGTATGCTAATGCGATATAATCCGGAACTGCTTCTTTAGCAAGATTTGCCAAAGATTTGGTTGCTGCCATCTTCATGCCTTGGGTGATATCGGTCGCTCTAACATCCAATGCTCCTCTGAATATGTATGGGAATCCAAGAACATTGTTTACTTGATTTGGAAAATCCGAGCGCCCAGTCGCGATAATCGCATCGTCCCGAACCGCCAAAACCTCGTCAGGCATGATTTCAGGGGTTGGGTTTGCCAAGGCGAAAATGATTGGTTTGGGAGCCATTCTTTCGACCATTTCGCCAGTGACTAAGCCTCCTCTGGATAGTCCTAAAAGCACATCTGCACCAACCAACGCATCACCGAGTTCTCCATCTGAATGGTCGGCAGCGAACGGTGCTTTGTATTGGTTAACATCTCCTGATTTTAAACGAGATTTTGTTATGATTCCTTTGGAATCAACCATCAATATATTTTCTAGTTTTACCCCTAAAGCGACGTAATGAGTTGCGCAAGCGATAGCTGAGGCTCCTGCTCCAGATACTACGACTTTCAATTCCGACAAAACTTTGCCTTGGATTTCTGCCGCATTGAGCAACGCTGCTCCTGAGATAATAGCGGTTCCATGCTGGTCGTCATGCATGACTGGAATATCGGTCGCCTCAGCGATTCGCCTCTCGATTTCAAAACATTCTGGGGCTTTGATGTCTTCGAGATTGATCCCGCCAAAAGTAGGAGCGATATTGCAAACGGTCCGGATGAATTCCTCTGGATCTTCAGTATCGATTTGAATATCAAATACATCGATATCGGCGAAGGTTTTGAGCAACAAGCCCTTCCCTTCCATAACCGGTTTACTGGCCAAAGCACCGATATTTCCCAAACCTAATACCGCGGTTCCATTGGAGATTACCGCGACCAAATTTCCTTTAGCAGTATAGCGATAAGCATCCTCTGGCCTCTTGGCGATTTCCAAGCAAGGGTAGGCTACGCCGGGGGAGTATGCGAGCGATAATTCGTGGGCGGTAGCGTGAGGTTTTGTCGGAACGACCTTGATTTTGCCTTTTGGCTCTAATTCATGATAGGCGAGGGCCTCTTTTTTGAGGGCGCGCTCACGCCTGCTCTCGGTCATTTCAACGTCTCCGAAAGCCTACTCGGGACGAACTCGGGTTTGACCTTTGTGTGGTGTAGTATACGACACCGACTACATTAGAGGTGGTTTGAACCATTCCAAAATGGTGGTATAATGAATCGGGTTTTGGTAACAGGAGTGCATTTGATTGATATATCATTGAATTTGGATAGGACTTCATGACCACCGAAAACAGGGCCTGTGGCCCTGCAAATCCTGCGCCAAGAGCAGTCTTCTTGACCATGCTAATGCTACTGTCATCAATCGTCCCAATTTTGACAACCTCTGCCCAAGATGGGCCTCAAAATGGCAGTTGGGCCAAGGAGGGTTCTCACGATACCGGTTGGGTACAACTCGATGCGACAGGAGCAGATTCCATCAATGGAATTCCTGCGATGGTCGATTGGACTATCGAGTTTGCCCCAGGAGCAACATTGGATAATTTGAGTTTTGAAATAATGGTCGATGGTGGCAATGGAATTTCAATTCAAGAACCACTTTTGGTTTCACCTGATACCGGTTTGACCTTGTTTGATTGGCGCGGAAATGGCTGGCTTGGTCAAACAGAAAGCTTCGATGGAAATAACCCTCATCAAGGCCGGCTTTCTCCAACTTCTGATGTTGGGGCTACATTCACTTTACCCGCTGGAACCGAGATTACAGATTTGGTTATCGAAGCCCTTGCACCAGCAGATCCTGTCGTTGCTCTGAAGCCAATCGATTTATCGATTCAAGATGCCGTTCCTCATCCGGTCGATGGCCGATTATACGCGGCTGTTGGTGATACTTTGGTAATGCTAGATGCTAATTCAAATCCAAATATCATCGATATGGTTCGATTCGAAAATAGTGACGGAATCTATGATCTTCATATCGATGTATCAAATAACAGAATTTTGGTCCTAACCGTATCCGAAGGAATCCAAGCTGTTGACCTTTCGACCACTGAAATTCTAACACCCTTAGCTGCTGAACCAATGGGTGGCACTTTCTCCCAAACCATTATCACCGCAAATGGCAATAATTATGCGATGAGCGAGAATGGACTTTGGATTCTCAATAGTGCTGGATCCGGTTGGACTCTCGAACAAGCGAGTAATACAACCGACTGGCCGGTAGGCACCCCATGGAAAACTATCGAGCACAATGGCGTTCTCTATGTTTCACTTGTCGGTGGAGGAGTCGGGAGATATGATACTTCAACCTCAACGACCCTTAGCCATTGGTCGACCGCCAATAACTTACATTCTGATTATATCAGTGACTTTGTAATCGCTGGCTCTTGGTTATTGATCTCCTCTTGGGATGCTGGAATCGCCCGCCATGATGTCAACGGAAATTTCTGGCTTGCTACATGGACGAGTTCTAATTGGCTTGCTTCAAATGTTGTTCAAGGTATGACAGTAGTTGCAAACCAGGTCGATATATTGGCTGGAGATGCCGTCCAATCCTACGATACTACATCCGGCTCATTTACTGCAAGAACCAACTTGGTAAGCCTTGGTCAAATCAACGATGGCGAGGATATTTTACTTTGGCCTGCTGGCGGTTCAAGGGCGCCAGCGACCGATCAAGTACTGGTCACGGATGGCCATGCGGTCTTTGGAATTCTAGAACCTGGAAATACTCCATTTTATGCTGGCGACCTCATTATTGGCAGCGGCCCTTCAAACGGGGATATGTCTGATGCATTGGAGATAAATGGCATAGTTTATGTTGGAAGCGAAGAAGTTCTTGACCGATATTCGATAAGTCAATCTCGTTGGCTCGCACCGGTTGAAATAGGAGATATCATCACTCGTCTAGCTAGTTCTGGAACTGATATCATCGTCGCCACCGATGGCGGCGGTGTTCATGTCGTTGCGAACGGAACCATCATCGAAAGTTATGATGACACCGATGGTTTGCAAGCGAATCGAATCAAATCCATCGATGCACAAGGCGATCTCATCGCCTTGGTTCACTATAGTCATGGGATGGCGCTAATCAATCGTACAACCTCAACCATAACCACCTATGCTCAAGGTGATGCTGCGCTTCAAACAAACGCACTCGAAGACATTGCACTCTTGGGCAATATTGCCTATATCGCAACCGCTGACGAAGGCTTAGCTCGTTACGATATCGCAAATGACACTTTTCTTGGATCGTGGCGCTCAACCGGTATTGACGGAGTAGGAGAAGCCCCTATTACCATTAGTGGAGATATCGTTTATCTTGGCCTACCTGGATATGGAGTCATCAGGAAAAATATAGTGACCGACCAAATCCTCGACCCTCTTAGAGCGGGTGCTAACGGCCGCGGATTGCCTTCTAGCCAAATCTATGCTCTCCATACCCTCGGAAATGGCGATGTATTGATCGGCACCAATAATGGGGCAAGGGTTTGGGATGGAAGCAGTTTTCACACGGTTAGTTCCGGAAATGGTTGGCCTCGCCCGACAACTTTCATGGACTTCGTCGACGACGGCACAAATTTCTGGGCTGCAACAAACGCTGGTGTTTGTAAATTCAGTATTTCATCTCGACAATTAGATGATTGTATTAATCAACAAGATGGGCTTGGAAATACTTACACCACATCAATCGACATGGATGGAACCGATATTTATGCTGCAACTTGGGCAAGTGGATTATCCATTATCGATACCACTAGTGATACGGTTACCGATAATTGGGAATCTGGCGGAACCACTAACCGCGCCTTGGTAGAGGTGATTGGTGATGTTGCTTATCTCGGACTTTACAATATCGGTATTGCACGATATGATTTAACCACAAATGAATGGCTGCCTATTTGGGATGCTAGTTCAAGTGGTTTACTCCAAGGCGATGAGATTACAACAATGCATTTGGGCCGGTATGCTGACCAATTATGGATTGGAGGAGATTTTGGTTTCCAAGTTATCAACGTTTCAGCTGGGACCGAAGTAGTTCACATCTCTCAAGATAACTCGATGTACAGTGGATCCGATGATCCATACCAAATGGTCATCGCAGGCAATACGGTTTACTATCACGGATTATATTATCAGGGCGATGAGATTCATCGAATCGACTTGGATAACCTGAGTGCAATGTCCTCCCTCGATGCAGGAGCACAATTCGGTGTCGGTTCGTGGATGTATGGAATGTCGGCTGTTAACGGGGTTCTATATGCTGCAGTCGAACCATCTTGGAACCAAAATGGCCAAGGCGGAATCGCCACCTATAACTTGACCAACAAATCCTGGGGGCCAAATATCGACCCAACCGGCGAGGTAAATATAGTTCAATTATACACAGATAATTCCGGCAACCGCTGGATTTCGTGGGGCGAAGCATCGCTTGAACTCTATGATTCAAGCGGTATTCTTCAAGGTGAATGGGATTCCGATGATCTCGATTTACCTATTAGAGAAATTCTCGAATACGATGGCGAAGTCTTGTTTGCAACCGAAGAAGGCGTCGCTCGTTACGATTCCAATAGTAGCCAATGGCTCTCGACATGGACACCAGGAAATGGTTTAGATTCCTCGTTCGAAGATGTCATCTACGGAATGTGGACCGACGGCGCTGACCTTTGGGTCGGAAGCGCCCGCAGCAACGGCTGGCAAGTCAGGGCAGAGATTGGAGTTTTGGATAGTTCTGGTAATTGGACGGTATACTCCAATGGTGGAAATATCCCCGCTGGGTACCCGACTTCTTTCGTTGAATGTGCTGGAATAATTCACATTGCGATGAATAATAACTGGAATGGAGGAGTTGCGAGATTTGACATCGCAAATGATACTTGGCTCTCTGCTTTTACCCAAGGTAATAATGGATTAGCCGATGATACCCCTGGCGCGGTCACCTGTGATTCTCAAGATATTCTCTATGTAGGATATTATGCTGATGACCAACCAATTTCTCGTTTCAATTATAATACCGGCCATTGGATTGGCGATATCGATCAATCTTCCCATGGTATATCCTCGGACCGAGTCTATTGGGATAGCTTAGCGTGGGGTGGTGGTCGATTGATGATTGGCCACGGCGTCGGTTCAACCGGTGGTTCTGGAAACGGTGGTAGCGAAGGCGGATTTTCAACATTGACCGCGAGCGGAACCAGTGCTAGCCAAGCGAGCGTCCAAAAGGTTGGAGCTGCGGTTACAACTTGGGAATTCTCTGGCACAACTTGGCTTTACGGTCAAGCGGGTGGAGCTACTGGTTATTCTCACGTTGATGAAATAAGTCAATTGGGAATAAATACTGTCAATTCTTTACCGGGGTTGGTAAATGGCGAGATTCAAATGTTTGATGGAAATTCCACTCATATTTGGGCCGCGACCGGCAATGGAAATTCCGCCGGCGGCCTACTCGAGGGCACTTACTTGCCAAATGGAAGCATAGAATGGACTCGAGGTTGGAGCGCATATGGTGGCCAAATCGTCGATATCGAATTGGTCGGTGATATTCTTTACACATCGGTTCAAGGTGTTGGGATGATTTTGATCAATTTAACCTCTGGAGTCGCTGCACGAGCTCAAAATGGTTTCCATAATTACCCAGACCAAATCGTTCGCTACGGTGACGATTTGGTCATTGGGCTAGAAGGAACATGGTCGACATCAGCGGGAGTTCAGATATGGAATACTACTCAAATGGGCTGGACTGGCGGTCGATTGCTTGCTGGTTTACCCTCAAATGTTGTAACCGGTGTCGAATTCACAACCGGTTATACTTACATCGCCACCTCAAGTGGTTTGGGAGTATTCAATTTGAGTTCAAACGATTGGGATAATCCTCTTACCACAATGGATGGTTTATCGTCAAATGTCATCAACGATGTCAAAGTCGTCAACGGGAAACTGCTCCTAGCAACACCGATCGGACTCGATGTTATCGATTCCAATGGAATAACTACTCTGACCAGAGCCGATGGACTGCTCGGAAATTCGATCGACCAAATTTTGGTCGTTGCTAACGATATTTACCTGAGCCACGATGGTTTGGGTTCGGAAAGACCTGGATTTAGCATTGGAGATGGGTCGAATCAAACCATTTCATTCATCGCTCATCAAATCGACCAATTACCTTCCAATACCGTTCTTGCTTTAGCCTCGGATTATCGAGGATTATTCATCGCTACCGATGAGAGTCCAATGATTTTCTGGAATCGAAGTTCCAACCAACATGAGATATTCTTGCCTTGGAATTATTTCACCGGCTGGCCAGTTCAAAATATGCGTTCGAACGCTGACCGATTGGTCGCGGTAGGAGCCAATGGAATTGCGGCAATCGATTGGGCAACCCCTTCGAATTTCGCATCGTTCAATACTTGGGCTCAAGGCATTACCGGGGCGACTGGAGCAAGCTTTGTCGGCGCAAATATTTGGATTTCAACCGATGATGGCTTGAGAGGATTCTTCCATCCAAGCCATGAGGAAAGAGAATCTTCCTCAATGCGTAGAGCTCATCCTCTCAGCATCGGCTTCAACAATGCATTTACCGATGTAACCAATATGACTCATCCTGGCATGGCCATCGTATTGGTCGATGCTGCGAATGCGGTGACGCTATCAGACGATGGTACTACTGGGCCGCACGGAGTATTGATGCAAACCGTTCCTCTAACACTATCCTCTCCTGTATCCGGAGCTGCGACTTGGGTTCAACTGAATTCATTATTGTGGAATTCAACCCTCGATATTTCAAACGCGAGCAATCTGATGACAAATATGCAATATATCATCGATAATGGACGAATAATCAATGGAACAAATTACATCACTTTGAGATTACAATCTCCAAGCAACGGAAGTTTGTGGGTTAAATTAAATTATGATTGGCACCGTTCTGAAACCCCTATTCAAGCGATCTCATTGTGGGATAGACCTGATGATGGCGGACAAACTTTGGTAGCAAATTGGACACAGGTGAACGATGATGATTTCGCATCGTACGTCGTTTATCTTAACGAAGGTCCTTGGGCAACTCAACCGAATGTCGTCGATCTCCAACCATTCCAGCCCGATGCCGCAATCGGTATCTCCTCAAGATTACAGACTGAAATCTCCACTATAGGCGGTCAGCCACTTCAAGATGGCGTCGATTATTACGCGGTCGTCGTGGTAAAATATACCGATGGACGCTATGGAACTCCGAGCGCACAAATTGGCCCTGCTTCTTCTTCGGATGAAATTCCGGCACCACCGCTATGGGCGAGTGGCGCTCCTCATGATGGTGGAGAAGATGGCGACCTAGCGGTCGAATGGGCTCGATGTACTGCTTTGGATCTTGCGAGCACTCGCATCTATGCATCTACGACACCTATTACCGATGTACTAGGTATGAGCGTTCATACCTCGGTCCCTCCTCAAGATGGTAATTCAACCGTAATTGGTCTGGCTGCTGGTCAACCTCATTGGCTTGGATTCACATGTGTTGACCAGAGTGGCCAAGAAGACCTAGTCAATGCCACAATTATCGGCCCTGTGGTCCCAACCGGCGGTTTGAACGACGGTGTTGCACCACCTAAGTTAGCAGACATTTGGGCAGAGGATGTACCTGAAGATGACGGTGGACGAGTCCGGATGGGCTGGACTCCTTCGGTTGCTGACGATTGTGCATTCGTTACGGTTTACATGCGGCCTGTCGGTGATGGCGATGACATTCCGGCTTCGGTCGATGACTTTGCGCAAGCGGTTATAGTCCCCGATTGTGAGACAAATATGACCATCATCGATGCGATTGGAGATTTCCCGCTCATCGATGGACAACCCTATTTCATAGGCGCGGTCGCTTCCGATAAATGGCTAAATTCCGACACCGGTGATGTTACAATTCTCCAAGTCACCCCTTATGTCAACAATATTGGTGGCTCATCAATACCAGAAAGAATCGGCGAATTGAGCGCATGGGATCATCCTGGTGACGATGGTACTGCAATCGATGTCGCGTGGGTTCCATCCGAAGTCGATGATTTCGACTATTATGTAATATGGACTTCGGCTCATCCGATAGATGACCTTAGCAACCTAGCTCCAGTCGCGGGAACAGATCCTGCGCTTTGCGGTTGTATCAAAATGAATAAGCAATGGGTTGATGAGGCAAAATCACCGATTGAAATTTTGGTCAACACCGCACTGTATGGTGGAGATAACCTATTGGCTGCAAGCCCTGCACAAGTGATGCCGAATGTGGAATTATTTGTCGCTGTCACCGTTCACGACATCAAAGGAAATGTTCACCTTGATGGATTGACCACGGTTTCGGTTATACCTATCGATAACTTAGCAGACCAAGAAGCACCGGATAAATTGACCGATTTATATTTGGTCGATAGGCCGATGGACGATGGTACTGCGGTCTTACTGGACTTTGGCTTATCCGATGCTAGTGATATCGATCATTACGAGATATATGCAGCTGCATATTCTTTCGATTCGGTCGGTCAAGGTGGTAATGGCCCTGCAACTCCAATCGAGACACTCGGAAGAAGTCCAAGTTTACCCCTTTCGATCGACTTGCTGGCTCACGACACACCTGTCGTACCAAATATGCAAGTAACCGTCGCGGTTGTTGCTGTCGACAGTTCTGGCAATGCCCACATGGCTAATTTGGTTACCGCAAGTGCTATCTCGGTAGATGATGGCTTCCAAGATCCAGGTTCTCACCTTCCCGATATTGATGGGATTTCATTGAGTTGGATCGGGAATTCGATCCTGGTAGAGTGGGACCACTCAAATGATGCATCGGTTCGATCTTATGTCGTTTTCATCTCAGATGAAGAATTCATCGAAACCGATGATGCAACGATGGTCGGCGAGGTTTCGGCAATCAATTCACTTCTCATTACGCCTAACGCTTTCACCGACTTGGATAATACAACCGAATGGTGGGTTGGTGTTGCTGCTCAAGACGAAATCATTCATCGAGAAATGATCGATTCAATCCAGGTTTTACCACCTTCTTCAGTCAAAGGTGATGGTGATGAAACCGGTAAAGAAACCCCTTCGGACTTCAGTCAATTATTAGGCTCTGATAATATGATGCTTATCGGGTTAGCTGTGGTTGCAATATTGCTATTATTATTGGTTATTCGCTCTCGTGGCGGTAGACCAACAAAAAACAAAGATTTCGATATGCAAGAAGCGACTTGGGGAATTCAAGCCAGAGATGGCTGGGACAAAACCGATAGTTTTACTGCACCTACAGTAGCTGCTCCACCTTCGGTTCAACCGGCTGTACAACAAGATATCTTCTCTGCAGCACAACGAATTGAGAATCCGATGCAAAACCAACAACAAGCCTTTGCACCTTCTCAACAAAACTTACAAGCACCTCAACAAATCTTGCAACCTGAACCGGTTCAACCCTTTAAACAGCCACAACAACCAGCAAAGGGTGCAATCGACACCTCCTTCTTGGACGACCTGTTGTGAGTGATTAATGCAGGGGCCAAAGAGTGCGGTCTTCACCACCGTGAGAGCCCGGGGTGGGCATTACTTTCATCTCGATTTTCACCGTTCTCGGTTACGACGCCATGGTGAAATTTTGGGCATTGAAATTCCAGATTTCACTATGCCTGAAGGATTGGAAGGATTGGTTAGGATTACTATTTCCGACAACAAAGTTGATTTTCATACAATTCCGTTTTATCAAGAGATTCACATGGAAGCTGAAGGCATTAGCAGAGCTGCTCCTCGGTGGACTAGAAAACTTACTGGCCTCAAACACGGGGACTGGGACCCTTACCGACAAATCTCAAAAGATGTTATGACCAATGGGGCTGATGTCGCATTATTGATTCACGAATATTGTATTGTCGATGGTGACCGAGCAATGCCGGTAATTCTTGATCACGATGGTACGGTTTGGGTTAGCGAGGCGGGAATGGGTGGAGTCGATTCTATCACTTTTGAGATTTGTCGACCTGCAATTATTGCAGCTGGTTTCATCATCAATGAAGGCCGATTAAACGAGAGATTGGTCGCCCGAGCAAAAGAGGTTGTTCTGCTCGGCACCGGGATGGGTGCGGCGAGGTTAACTGTGCTCGACGATGTCGATATCGGAGATGGTAGCACAAATTTGCAACGAGTCTGTATTTCTGCTCTGGGAGATGATTGGCTATGATTGACTCGTTATTGGCTGCGAAAGGCCAGGATCGAATTTTGTTTTTATCCGGTGGGCCAAAAAGTCATCTTGCTCGCAAAAACTTCTTTGCTACCGGAATGACAACCAGATTGGTTATCACCCAACCAAATATTTCGCCTCAATCAAATCACTCCCCGCTAAATGGTGAGACAATAATTAGTAAAAAAAAACCAGTTATGCAAGCAAGCTTGCAAGAATTATCCCCTGAGGGTTGGAAAGCAACCAAATATCTCAACTCAAAATCCTTAGCGCAAATGCTGAGGTCTCTAAAGCCATATACTCCTAAAGGGGCGGTATGGGCTGGAGCATTAGCCTATGATTTGGTTCAGTGGACCCAACCTATCAAATTACAATATCCACCTGCTGAAGGCGAAATTCTTGCGGTTTTATGGCTTGTCGAAAAATGGAATGAACATGATTTGGTAATTCCCAAAATAAAAGAACAACCACAAGGCGGTGATGAAAGCACCTCACATAGTGATTCTGAACATGCAGAAATCGTTGATAAAATCAAGGATTCTATTCGTGATGGGGAATTGTATCAATTGAATTTCGGTCGAACTTGGTCAGGCGAATTGAGTGAAGATCCCGATGAAATTTTTCACAGATTATCATTGAGTAATCCCGCTCCTTTTTCTGGATTTATCGAGGCTGCAGATCTAGGTTTGGCATTGGCTTCATGTTCTCCTGAAATCCTGCTTGAAACCAAAGGGAATAATGTGATGACTGCGCCGATAAAAGGGACTCGTCCAAGAGGTTCAGATTCCGATCAAGAAAGCCTGCTTAGACGAGATTTGGTTCACGACAAAAAAGAAAGGGCCGAACACAGAATGTTGGTTGATCTCGAAAGAAACGAATTGGGTTTGATTTGCAAAACGGGCTCGATCATCCAAAGTCGATTCGATGTAGAAGCATACGCAAACGTCCAACATTTGGTTTCACAAGTAAGTGGAAATCTCGAAGATTCCATGGATGGATTGGATGCTTTGGAGGCTTTATTCCCAGGAGGTAGTATCACCGGTTGCCCCAAAACTGTCGTCTGTGCATCCATCGATGAATTAGAAAAAAAACCACGCTCGTTTTGGTGTGGATCTATGGGTTGGGTCGATGTTCACAGCGGCGATTGCACTTGGAATATCATGATTCGAACATTAGAGGCGAGATGGAATGGCCTTGGATGGGAGGGCAAAGTTATGGCCGGCGGTGGAATTACCATCGAAAGTCAGCCGCATGGTGAAGTTGCAGAAGCGATTTGGAAGGCTGCAGCTTTACGTCGAGCCTGCGGTTGGATAAAGTCCGATCAAAAGCCATTGGTTACCGGAGAGTTGGGAATTTATCCACTTTATGTTGAGTATAAACCTCTAAAAAACCCCTCTAATTTTGAATTGAAAATCGCCTTCATCGACAATGTGGATTCGTTTTCTCAAAATATCGTTCATGCGATTAAAGCGATGGGTTGTACTGTTGATATCATCGATGGGCGCGGTCCAATCATCGATTTAAACCACGATGCAATCGTGATTGGCCCTGGCCCTGGTCGGCCTGAAATAAGCCCGATTTCGATGGAATATGCTCGAAGAGCAATCTCAGGAGAAACTCCAACATTGGGAATTTGTCTCGGTGCTCAAGCGCTCGGTTTAGCCGATGGAATGGATTTGGTGAAAAGTCCTTTAGGGCCGGTTCATGGGGTGCCGGTTCAAATAAATTCAACCGGAGAAGGTTTACTGGCAAAAGGCGAACATCTGATGACTAGATACAACTCTCTGGTTCTTTGCGGCCAAGCAAATACCTTGACGATAAGTGAATTTGACCAAAGCAATACCTTGGTTATGGGGGTTTCAAATATTGCAAAAAACATCTTTGGATTACAATTTCATCCAGAGTCTATCGGTTCGAAAAACGGGTTTGAAATCATTGATGAATTCCTCACCCGAGTAGCGCATTATTGAAGAGGCGGCAGCGGCTGGACCGATTCATGCCGACCTGTCGTCATTGTTTCGGAGTTTATCCGCGCAACCAATTCATCCATGGAATTGGACCTCGAGCGCAGGTTTGTGTTCGCTGTGGTGTCGAGAAAGGGTTGGTTGAACCTGAAGAGGTTCCATCCCTTTACGACAAGTCAACTACAAATGCAAGATTTTCGGCGATCTCTCGGCGTTGGGCTCCAGTAATGTGGCTCACTATTCTTTGGTTTGTCTGGATTATCGAATTATCTAGCGTAAGCCCTTGGAATTGGTTTACTCTGGCATTATTGATCGCATCCACAGTTGGCTTGCCGCTTTACATGCTATTCTTTTCTGGTAAGCACGTCGCTGACATGGCTCGTCTTACCCCGGAATACGAACGGCCCAAAGGCCACTGATTCTGTAAAACCAGATCAGGTTTTGGCGTGGATTTTGATCACGTCATTATCGCCGCATGGATGGTCCGCGCCGACTACTCTTCGAGTTCTGCCGTCGACAGCTCTGATGAAGCCGTCGCCTAAATCGCTGTGAACTTTGTAAGCCAATGCTTTGGCTTCTATTTGGTTTGGGACCACAAAAGCATCCGGCAATACCTTGCCATCGCCATCGACCCAACTCCCTTCATCGGCAACAGGGTAAATGACCACGTGGTCTAAACAATTGAACAGAACTTCACAAATCAAATTTGCAACCCCGGTATTGCCGGCTCCGGCTAATTTTTCCTTCATTGCAGCGAGGGCTTTTTCCTGTGCATCGTTGAGTTTGGATTCAGCGGTAACAGAAAAGGTATCATCGCCTGAGCGATAAGAGATCATGCCTGCCGAATCAGCCCGGCGCAGAGCTAATTCCATATCGGCCATACATGGTTGAACCATTCCGTTAACCTCGAGGTCTTGCCAAGGAGTTCCTTGAACTGCGTCGGCTTTATTGGCAGCGATATGGATTGGGAATAATTGCTTGCGCAACATGGTAGCCAAGGATTCTATGCGCTCATCTTCCCACATCCAAGGGGTATCGACATCGCCCCAATGATTCCTGAATTCGTCCAAAGCTTGCAGAACATTGCCAAGACTTGCGCCTAAACCGGTGAATTTTTCGTGCAAAAACGAAGTCATACCTTTGTCACCTTCGGCTTGAACTCGCCTCGACCCTCTCGACCAACCATCATTGAGTAAGCCGGTTATCCAAGCATCTAATTCTGCTCGCAAGAACGATATTTCCTCTTGCATCGAGGCTCGACTGTCCTCGACCGCTGCTATTGGATTGCCTTCGATATCGGTCAAACCCGCTGCGTCGACAACTTGGATCAAAGCATCACAATTCGCAAGGTCGGCCAAGAATGCATTTCCTCGGCCTTTGCCTTCATTAGCACCGGGGACCAAACCTGCAACATCGACCAAAAAGGTCGGTACCAGTCTGATGAATCCGACGCAAGATCCGGTTCTTGGCTGGCAAATACTGCCGGCTCTTTCATCGTCATCGGCAATTGGGCCAAGACGGCCATCAGCCTCTAATTTGGCTCTAAGATCTTTGCAAGGACACGGGTTTGGTGCGGCGATAAAAGCCACTCCGACATTCGGCTCGATGGTACAAAACGGATAATTTGCAATATCGACTTTTGCTAAAGTTGCGGCTGAATAAAATGTTGACTTCCCGACATTCGGCTTGCCTACCAAGCCGATTCGCACGTTGATCACGCCTTGGAGATTCTCTCGATTAAGACCGCTTTATTGCCACTCGAAGGGATGCCCATCGACTTTGCCAACTCGACCAATTCCGCCTTCTTCATCTTGGAATAATCTACCTCTGTAGTGGTTTCTTCTTCGGTTTCGTCCTCTGATTCTGCCGATTGCTCAGGTGCTGCTTCCTCTTCGGTTTGTTCGACCATTTGTGCAGGAGCTTCGACTTCTTCAGGGCTTTCAAATGGGATGAACTCGATACCCAGAGTATTCCTGATATTCATTAGAGCGATGTCTAATTCTGGTAGATTTAATCGGCCGTCTCCGTTGATATCCATAACCTCAACCAATTTGGAAATATCCCAAGGGGGTAGGTCAGCGATGTCAGCAACACTGAGAGCATTTGAGAATTCGAACATGTCGATTTCGCCAGAGTTATCGACATCTGCCCAAGAGAAGAATTGAGCGGTGGTGGTTCCACGGCCACATAGCCAGCGGGTTAAGATAACCAAATTCTCATCGAACTCGGCTGGGAATTCATCGACTTTGTCCTCATGTAAATCTGCGCTAACCTCAATAATGGTCATACCGCCTTTGGATTCATCTTCGGACGAACCGATAACCAATGTTGTATCGAGCCCGACTCCGCGGCCGAACAATGCTCGTACCGAGGTGTTGCCTTCTACCAAATTGTAAACCGATACATCGCTTGAGACGCTCATTCCAGCCGCTTGTGGCTTGCCGAAGAGCAAGGTTTTGACCATACTCGAACCAGCCAATAAGAATCCGATAGTCACGCCATAAAACGCAAAGGCTGCGGTCAGACCAAAGCCGGAAACCGCGCTCGCTGGATCTTCGACTCCACCATCTGTTAGAGCGCTGATGCTCCAATCGCTCATCAATGCGGTAGTGGTTGCAACCACACCGCCAACGATGACCAACCATGTAGCCGAAGACGCATTGCCTTCGAGGCTTCGACCAGCTGCGATCGGGTAAGAATGGAAGAGTGCCGCTAAGCAGAATAGGCCGCCGATGACATAGAGATAAGCCATATTGGTCGTATCCGCCATAGTTGCCATAGTGCTGTCTCCAACCATTACATTGAGTCCGGTGAAGAAGGCTAGAAGTGCAAAGATTGGCAATAACATGGCGCCAGCTGCTGCTGCGATCGCCCCAGGGCTGCCGATAACCGAACTAGCATCGCCACGCATGGTGCCGAGCATATTTATCGATGCACCGATGACGGGGAATAATCCGATTGTAACCGCAATTGCACCGACCGCTTGAACCAGACCACTCGCATGAGTTGCTTCTGCTAAGAAGAATGGTGGGACCGATACGAATAGTAACATCATAGAAGCCTTGGTAAGCGAACCAGACCAAATCGGTCGGCCGCTAACATGGGGTATCACGTGGTATCCAACTGCAAACATCAGAGCGAGTGGGACCCACCCATTGGAGATTATATCGGCGATCCAAACCATTCCTGTAACGCCGAATACTTCGCCGAATAAGCTGATGACTCGGCTGAAGAAAAGGGTTGAAAGTGCCATCATCAAAAACCAAGAGGATACGCCGATAGGTGCATTGCCACGATTTCCAGATGTGATGAAAACATTGACCAGTAGACTGAGAACAAGTCCTGCTGAAATCAGACCGAATAAGGCGATTTGAAGATTGCCAAAGTCAAAACCAAGCCAAGAACCAATAGCTGGTAAGAGCAGAACAGCCATGGTTTGGAGGGTCCAAACCATCGCCATCAAAGAAGCATTCGATTCACTAGCGAGAGCGCTTCCGGTCGCTCTTGAATGAGCGACCATCGAGCCACCCAATAAGATCGAGAAGACCGCTGTGGTCATTGCGACTTGATTGAAGTAATGCATTGAACTACCATCGTCCCACGACCAGCCCCAGTTGGAAAGAGAATCCAATGCGGTAGGATCGTAAGCGTGCCAAGAGGCGAGGAAGCCACCGGTGCCTGCACATACGAGCCAAAATACACCGTATTGCATCCAGGTCTTTGCGCCAGACCCTTCCTTATTTTGGAACATGTCTGCCGCTGGACCTGGTGCTTTTTCAAGCAAAAACATGCCGAATTGGCGCAGGGGTGCGCTCATTTCGCCAAGTCCTTTTTGAGTATAATGTGAAATTAATCCGAGGAAGACTACCAATGCTGCTGCTGTTAGAATGATTGAACTCATGATACCACCTAATCCGAGAGAACTCCTACGATGAGATTGGCAATTATCCAAACGCTGCCGATCATGATGCCGATCAAATAGTACCAAATTCCCGAAGCGCCGAGATTGCCCATCAACGGAATGATGCTTGATATTAATGGGATTTGGTCCCAGCCGAAAATATTACTGAACATTGCGAGTAAACCGATGAGGCCTACCGCCATGATTACGATTATGACCCGGGATGCTGCAGGTTCTGCATTCCCTTCTGAAACGTCCGGCATTAGGTTGTTGAAAGACATATTATCACCATGACCCCGTAGGGGTCATTCGGTCCACATGTGGTTCAGTCATAAACATTGACCAATGAATCACTCAAGGTGAACGCAGATGAGCCAGCGCATCGCCACGGCGATTTAGCCCGACTCCAAGGGGGACCGGTATCGAATTATCGAGAGTGACCTCTTGTTGCCAAACCTGTTTACAGTCACAATCTAAGCCCTCTAATTCGAGTAGGTCACCGCTGACCGAGTAGCGTTCTATTGCGCCAACGACCTCGGCATCACACTTGCCACAATTATGAGCACCTCGGGTCTTTCCGCCCGCGGTAGGGTGGATAATTAAGCGGGAAACTTGGTCATCCGCACCATTTCCAGCATCGCTCGGATGGATGTCGTGGTGAACGTCCTCGATGAGGCGAATCAATGACCAAAGCCAAGGTGGGCGGTATTCGTTGGCTCGATATAATCTATCGATTACGGTTCCGCGCTGAATATTCATCGGATTAACTGAAATTTCATCGCTGCGTTCAGCCACATCTCGAATCCACTTTGCGGTGTGAACCACCGCATCTCCCTCACTCATAAATGGCGGTTTGAACATTAGGTAGGTCTTGACCCGAAGGCCGAATTTTTGCAGATTTTCGACCGCACGATCCCAACTTTTGATGCTGAACCCCTTGTTGACATGGAATCTCAAAACCTCATCATCATAGGCCTCAAGGCCGATAGCGACAGAAAATTTTGGATTGATCTTTGTCGCCCAAGCCAATTTTTCTTCGCTCATTTGCTCGGTACGGCTTTCGACTACCAATTCCTTGCCCATCTCATGGCAATCCTTGAGGACCCGCTCTTGAAAATCGACTGGAATTTCGCGGTCTTCCAACAGGCTGCCCGAAGTGTAAACTTTGATCATACCCATCGTGTCTAAATCATCGAATTTCGCCAATGAGAATTCCCATTGTGAATGAAGATCTTCACTGGTTACATCATCACGTGTATCGTTGAAATACCCGCAAAATGTACAACCAGATGACCACCACCAATGACAACCCTTAGTTCGTAAAATGACCGTTAATGCTGTGGTTGGTGTGCCGTCTGCAAGTGTTTCAGGAGTATAGTAAACCGTTGCTGGATATCGTGCATCCCAACTGTTTTTTCGCTCTTGAGCCCAAGGTGCATTGGCTGGTGCCTTGACCAAATCATGAATCTTTAGAGCTTTGGATTCGGACTGGCTTAACATCGTCAATGGGTTGCCTGCCATGCTTATCGCTCCAACCTATCCCGTTTCAACCTACCTCGGTTCAATACAATGAAGATTCAAAGAAAGAAATCAGCCTAGATTCGTATTCGTCGGTATCGCTAAGCATCAAAGAAACGTGTTGGTCTGACTCTAAGCCCTCGCCAACATCGTAACGAATAATCGAATCTTTAATCCAACATTCGATATTGCCTTCAATCGCGTTTTCCTTTGCCAATTCACACATTTTTTCACCGTGGTGAACCATCACTCTTGGATCTTGCTTGCCGTGAACAACGTACATGTGGCGGTCGCCGATTCCACTAGCCGCGAGCAAAGGGGAGTGTTGAACCAAATCTTCACCGGTTGCAATTTTACCAGCAAAAATCCCTGCTCCGCTCAAAAATGTGGGTAGGCCTTGGTAAGCTAACTCTTCCTCGATGATCAGGCCCATATCAGAAAAGCCTGAATCAAGCCAAACCGATTGAATTCTTGGTTCTAAGGAAAATGTGATCGCCGCTGCTCCCGCGCCCATCGAAGTTCCGAATAATCCAATCTGGCCAACCTTTGCGCCCTCGTTTTCGATCAACCAATCATGAACCGCTATCACGTCGCGCCATTCCTTTTGCCCGGCCGAGACTCGGTTGTCCTCAATCGAGGATTGGCCGTGGTCTCTCATATCGAAAGTCATGACATTGAACCCGGAATTTATCAGCATTCCAGCAGGGAGTAAAATCGAGCCACCAGCTTTGCAACCACGAATGCCGTGAACGAAAATCACCCACGGTGCGCTCGCGTTGGAAACATAGTACCAAGCCGACAAAGATAGATCCTCATCCGGTACTTCGATGAAAGTACTCTGGTGACCTGGCCACCAATATTGGGATATATTTTCCATGATCTCGGAGGTGATATTTTCGGTATCGGTCGCGTTGGTAATTGCTATTTCATGTCGAAGAGGAGCGAAATTTTCTGGAGTATTTTGGTCGAAATTTCCCCAACAATCGGTATTGGTAGCTGCGACCGCATCGTAAACCTGTCTTCCGGCAATATAATACCCGGTCGGCATAACCATAACGAGCATCAATAAGAACGTGAATAATTCCCTCTTCACACCTTCACCTCTCGGTAAAGAATTGTCGAACCCGCTTGAACGAATTCGCCTTTCGGATGTTTGGGGTCATCGGCTTCTGCTGAAATAACACATGGTTCAAATCTAGTTGCTGGAACCCTGACATCCACTCTACTTCCGAGTCGAATCATTCCGAATCTTTGACCTCGGCGCATTTGGTCACCTTCTCCGGACCATGGGATAATTGTTCGAGCCAATGCCCCAGAAATCTGCATTACTTCGACTATCAATCCATCTGCGCGCTCGAATAATGTGCGAACTCTCTCATTGAATTCGCTCTCTTTTCTGAACGCGGGTAAGAAGGGTCCACGGCGCTTTCCTTTGCCGGTTCGGTGCTCCATTCTGGTGATAGTCCCAGCTATCGGGGCGCGGTTAACGTGAACGTCGAGCGGAGACATAAATACCGCCACTCGCCAAACATCTGTATCTGCTTCCTCCCCGGCTGGTACCGCTTCGAAGCGCTGCTCGGTTGAAAATTCAAGAGGTTTTTCGCAAGGTTCTTGATGCCAAGTTCCGGTGAATTCGTCCTCTTGGGCATCGTCCATCTCCGCTGGAGAAGGACGGCGGCCGATGGCTCGCTCGCGTTTTACGAACATTACATGGCCATCGGCTGGGCTGACGATGAGACCTTCCTCTTTGGGAATAGGTCGGTCGGGGTCACGCCAGAAATTTGCAAAAAAGGCTGCTAACATCAAGGTCAAAATTCCGAATGCAGGAGCGAGCCCAAATAACGGATCAACAAACCAACCAACCAAGATGAAACCGCAGCCCATCAAAGTCGGTGTAATAACAGGCATCAGGCCGCCACGGGCCAACATTGCCAAAGTGGTTCACCCCTCACTGTCCTTCCCAAGGATCTTGCCCATCGGACCAGCCGGAACTGGATTCTGGGTCGGTTTCCTCAGGGGTTTCTTCTGTTGAATCCGCTTCTTCCTCAGGGGTTTCTTCTGTTGAATCCGCTTCTTCCTCAGCACCATCTTGTGCTGCGAAATCCACAGCTGCCGCCGCAAGTTCTGAACCTTTCAGGTAACGATTACCGTCGATGTCGTAAGCTTTTGCGAATTCGATGAATGCGTCTCTATCCTTGATGCCATTCTTATCCATGACGCCAACCAAAACATTTTCTGACCAATTCCACTCATCATCTTCAGATTCATCGGTGCTGGTCGACTCGGTTGAAACCGCTTCTGTTGAATCGATAACCGATGCTTCGTCGATAGTCATCTCAGCGGCTCTCGCTTCAACCATTTCATCCATGCGCTCGGCGATCGCTCGTCCCATGTGTTGGGATTGGCGCTCAGCTTCTGCTGCTGCTTCGATCATCTCGTAGCGGTTTTGAATAGCCTTGTTTAGATCTTCGAATAATGACATGTGATCCATGTACCACGAATCTCGAGTTTGAAGTTCGACAACTGCCAATCGCAAATCGTTATCCAACTCTTCTGCGATCGAAAAGACCTTGCCTAAGCGGTCTTTTTCACGAGTGTATTTTTCTTCCATCTTTTCGAGTTCTGGCTCTAGATGTTCGACTTGCTTACCAGTCTTGGAAGATTTGAATTCGAGTTCACGAATTCGTGCGTCTTTTTCGGTCAATAATGACTCTAAACTCTCTTTTTCGATCTCTCGGTCAACGATTTCGGTTTCTAGAACTTCGACCTCTGCTTTAGTATCGAGCAATTCTTTTTCTTGCTGCTCATAAGCCGAATAGAGTTTGAGAAGACGGTCGGTTTCCTCGCCTAGGCTCTCTTCGAGTTCTTTTATCCTGACCTCAGGAGTGACGGTGCTGGTTTCAGACATCATTCTCACCGAAGGCTACGCCTTCAGATTGACCCACCAATCTCCCACATATCAAGCCGACGCTGCTAAGACCGTGGGTAATAGCGGTTCAAGAGTGGTGTTGATGGTGGCAAGCGATAACTTGTGCAACACAACAAGTCACCGATTTTGCACATGGGATATGGGTGAATTCATTCGGTCCGTGAGCGTTGGACTCAGGGCCTAAAATGCCAGTGATCATGAATTCGGCCGACGGAAATTGTTCCTGCAACATCGGCATGAATGGAATGGTTCCACCCTCGCCCATAAATTGGACCGATTTGCCAAAAAACGATGACGAGGCAACTTCTAGTGCTTCGAGCATCCAATCGCTGAGAGGTTTGGCATGAAATCCATTGGCCGGATGTTCCAAATCAAAGGTAATATGAGCACCTTGAGGCGGATTTTCAGTCAGGGTTTTCTCGATGAGTTCACTAGCAGCGTGACAATCTACTCCGGCCGGAATTCGGATCGATAATTTCAATTTTGTATTGGTTCGGAGGGTATTTCCACCATCGGCACATGCCGGTGCGCCATCAACCCCGGTAACTTCGAAAGCCGGGCGCCAAGTGCGATTCAGGATTAACTCACGCAAATCCCCATCATTGGGGGAAACACCATCGAGCAAAGGAAATTTCGAATGGATTTCATCTCCGAGAATTAGGGCAGCTTTTTCTGCTTGCTCTATGCGTTGTTGAGGAATCTGGGTCCATAATTGTTCCAGGATAATTTTCCCGGTCGCCGAATCCGAAATCCGGTCGAGAAGATTACGAGCGATTCGGAACGAAGACGGGATAATTCCTCCCGCATCGCCCGAATGCACACCAGCACTCGAGACCGCGACGTCCAATGTCGCCACAATTACGCCCCGTAACGAGGTCGTCAACCAAAGGTGATCCCAGTCTCCAGCGCCGCTGTCAAGGCAGACAACAAGTGAAGGAGTTCCAATCCTATCGGCTAAACTCATCAGGTGGGAAGGTAGATCTGGCGAGCCCGATTCTTCGGAGGCTTCTACTATTAATTTGAGGTTAGCATGAGGGATTCCTTGCAATTGCAATCCTTTGATAGCGGTCAAAGATGCATAGGCACCGTAGCCATCATCTGCGCCACCCCGGCCATATAATTTGTCGCCTCGGCGCACCGGTGTCCAAGGGCCTAAACCTTCGTGCCAACCGACAAATTCCGGTTGTTTGTCTAGATGTTGGTAGAGTAAAATATTCTCATCGATAGTTCCAGGGACCTCCATGTAAATCAGCGGAGTCCGCCCCGGAATTCGATTTATTTCAACCGTCAATCCCTCTATGTCTTGGGCTCTGCACCAAGCGGCAATATGCTCGACTGCAGCCTCAATATGACCGTTTTTTTCCCAATCTGGGTCGAATGCTTCAGAGAGTGCGGGAATGCGAATATAATCGCTCAAAGATGAGATGATTTCATCCTCCCACTTGTTTTCTACATACTCACTCAATGCATCTGGGTCGAGGGGCATGGTCTCGGGAGTGCACACAGGTTGATAGACCAGACGGATAGCACATTTGCTATGGCAGATGCTACCGAAGTTTTCTCCCAATGGGCACTTTCTGGAAAGGACAAAGGGATGGAAAAAGGGCATGGTCCAGCGGTTGAGCAAATGCTCAAGCGAGTGATTCCATCTATGCCTGCAGATTTTCACAGTTTGGATTTAGGTTGCGGAAATGGCTGGGTCGTCAGGCTATTGGCAGATTTGGGAGCAAAAAAGTCAGAGGGGGTAGATGGGGCTGAACAAATGATTTCAAAGGCCCGTTCGATCGATTCTAATAATGATTATCACCATGGATATTTGCCGGATTGGATGCCAAAATCTAGGGTTGACCTCGTCCATTCGATGGAATTCTTGTACTATCTCAAAGACCCTGCTTCGATGTTGAAAACCATCAAAGAATCTTGGCTCAATGAAGGCGGTTATCTGATCGCTGGAGTCGACCATTATCTCGAACATAAAGCCAGTCTAGAATGGCCGGAATATGTAGGTGTTCACATGACGACAATGTCGATTAGCCAATGGACAGAGGCCATGTTCAGCGCTAATTTCAAGGATGTCGAGGTCTTTCAAGTTGCAGGCAAACAAGATTTTCCTGGCACTTTGGTCATGTTCGGCAAAGCATGAATATTTGTTATAACACAAATAAGGGAAAACTTCAACCGAGCAAATGACCTACTGGGCCGCATAATTTGATCGAACCAGAGAAATAGGGGCATTTTTCGCAAGTTTTTGCCGCTTCAACGGCTAGCCTGTTCGGTGATTTCGAATAATCCCCAGCCGCGGCTATTTCGCCCATCCATCCAAGTAATTCCTCGAGGTTAAGGAGAGATTCTTGGAATTCTTCATCGCTCATTCTAATCATTCTGCCAGAGGCTGCAACCAAGATGGCAGGAGGGAGGATTTTTCTCCTTTCTCCCTCAGGTTTTTGGTTTTCCTCAAGAATTAATCCAAGACTGTAAAGGGCGAGTTGTAATTTATGTTGTTCAATGATTTCGTATTCGGGTTTAGTGCTTGCGAATGGCGAATCCACATCATCAACCACTTGAATATCATTGCCTTCTTCGGCATTATTCGGCCTGAATGCGTGCAAACAGCCACTGGTTTTTGCATCGACCACTTGTAACCATCCTTGGCCTGATTCGTCCCTCAATGCCACAACCAAGTCTGCTCGGCCATCGAAGGTCGTGGTGATTTGGTCGACCTTGGCAACCATTTCATCACCGCGTGGTGTCCATTGAGTCCTCGCCAAACCCGATAGGTGGTCAACCGCGATATAGAATGGCAATTCGGTACGCAAGCCCTCGACTTTGAATCCATCAAATGTCTGGCCTTGAGATAATTTGCCAAGTGACCCTTCTCTGGTCAATTTTGCCAGATGCATCAATCGTAATTTTGTCCGCTCAAACACCTCTGCATCGGTAATGCTAGATTGTGCCATCACCTCATCGACGGTTTTGGAATCGGTCAATCGGTCAGCCTGGGTTCGAGTCCAAGTTTGGTCTAAATTTGTACTATTCGACCCTGGATTGGCCAAACCGATTTCGACCAATCGATGGAATAGGCTCCCAAATTCGGTAGCGGAAGGCCAATATTGTTCGGAGGGTGACTCCGAAGATAATTGGAATTTTTCGGCTCGCCAATTTAGTTTTGAACCAAGCCAATAACGGCGGCGGCAACCAAATGCTACATCGAGGCTATGAGAGGCTAGTGGGACAGTGGTTCGCAATTGTTTGATATTTTGAACGCGGGTGGTTTCCGAGGGCCTATTCGATAAATCCAAACGATTCTGCCATCTTACCAATGGCGATTGGGCTACCCTTGAGTCAAAACAATCTGGATGATGGAATATTGTGACGCCGTTGACACACCCCTCCGGAAGTTGTCCGTTGACGGCTAAGTCCCCTGGGTTCAAAACGAGTGTTGCACCGGTTTGATCCAAACCGCCATTCGACCAAGCACAACCGCTATTGCCGGCTTCGATACTCGAATGAGCAAGACCGTCCAAAAACATTTGACCCATGTTTTGTCTTCCGTCTGACCGCTCGATAACGATGGAACCAGATTGGTCTATTGCCGCTCCTTTCGAGGGGCTGCCGACGATAATCAATCTGTCCCTTGCTCTGGTTAAAGCGACATAAAACTGACGACGTCTCTCTGCTCTTTGCTGGCCGTCGTCCATCAGATTTGCCAAGGTCCAAAGTCCACTCTGAGGTTTGGCAAAGCCACGCCAAGGATGGATGCGGCCGGCAATGATATCCGGGGTGACCAGGACATTTGCTGATGATGAAAATGCCGCATCACGGGTGCCGGTCGCAAAAATGTCGTAAGCGATTATCACCGGTGCTTCCAATCCCTTGGCCCCGTGAACCGTCAACACTTGTACCGCGCCGCCAGCAGCTTCGGACCGGCTTTTCGGACCGTCGTTATCGAGCTCTGCCAAGCGGCGGAGCCGGGCGAGAATCAATGCTGCATCACCGCCGACCATCTTGCTGACCTGCTGGTAAATCGCCAGCCAATTTTCCACGTCTTGCCGGTCACCTTCTCGCGGGTAAGAATATAGTAAATCCGAATGGTCAATAGCACATCTCAATGCGCCGAGCACATCGCCATTGCTAGCCAAATGATGGATTCTCTCGATTAGGTTCGCGACTTTTTTAGTCGGTGCGACCTCGATTAATGCTTTTAGTTGGTCAACTTCTGAATTGCCCAAATGTAGAATAAGGCTCTCATCATCCATTCCCATGATCACGCTACGCCCTAAGGCTAAAGCCGCTGATTTTTCACCGGGTGAACAACAAGCCCAAAGCAGAGCCATCAAAGGTTGAATGACTGGCCTTTGCATCAGAATTCCCTGCTTATCTGCCATGGCTGGAATTCCATGGGCTTCCAATGTTGATATTATCAGTGGAATTCGCCCTCTCGAAGATACCAAAATCATGATGTCTGAAGGTCTGACCAAACCGGCTTCCTCACTAAGGTCTACCCACGAGCCGTCCTCGGATTGGATGACTTGTGCCGTGCTGCCATCGAGCAGAGCTCCGATACGTTTTGCCATCATATCAGCTGCTAATTCACGATTTGATGAACCTCGGTGCAAGAATGGGTCTATCGGTTTTGACGGGTCCATCGGTCTAGGTTCGTCACCGGTTCGGGCTGGTAAAATCCATTCTAGAGCTGCGGTCCTAACCTGTTCTCTACCGGCTGCCAAATCTTGGGCTTCGGCATGCCAAGGCCCAGGTAAAAGATGGTGGCGAGAATCGAATGTGTCCTCGAATAGATAATTCATGGTGGTCAATAATCGCGGTAAAGTTCGATAATTGGTCTTCATCTCGATATGCCCTTCTCGGCGTTTTGCTAGTGATTGTTCGCCGATAGTTCTGTTATCATCGTCGAGTAAAAACGAGATCCACTCCCCTCGTTGGGAATCTTCATCTTGTAATTTGCTCCCTTGAACAAATTTGAGCGAGCCTTTGGTCTTGCCAGGAATTGGTCTTGGGTCGAGAGCTGCGTCGGCCTGGCGCAAGTCATCGGTTCTCGCTTCCATCAATGCTTCTTCTCGATTCACTTGGCGAATCAAACCGACCGCTCGCTTCATCACCGTAACCTCGGCTTGACGGAATCGGTAGATCGATTGTTTCATGTCGCCGACGATGCAGATGGTCGGGTCCCATGGTCCAGCCGGTGGAGCCGGCTCATCTCGTTCGAGTTTCCTTCGGCCCCAAAGTCGAGCCAGCAACCTGAAGTGTTGTGGATTTGTATCCTGATATTCATCGATAATGAATGCTCGATAACAACGCCTTAAGTCCCGTAAAATATCGATTCTTCGCATCAGGTCGATGTGAACCTTCTCATCGCCCTGGCTCGCGGTAATCGCCCGATGCAAATGGCCGTCATCCCAAGGATCGGTCATCGAATCGAGGGCGTCGATAACCCTAGTCGGATACCATGAACGACAAACGACAGGGCAGCGGGCAAGCAGTAAATCCTCGGCCAATCGGTGCATGTCATCGTGATCACGAACACCTTCTTGGGATTTCAATCGGCTCAAAATCGCCTGAATTCCATCGTGTACTACGAAGAGATCTTCCATCACTTCAAGCTCTAAATCGGTGGTCAATCGCATCTGTGAACTCGGCGGAATTTGAGGCAAATCCCGTTCGAGCCGAGGCGGATGAGCGACTTGGCCCGGGACTGGTTCCGGGTCATCGAATAATGGGTTGAGCAAGAAGGATGCTTGACCGAGTTTTCTCAACAGAAGACCTCTGGAACAATGGAGCATTTCTCGAATCGAAGAAGCGTGTTGTTCTGCATTTACTGAAGCGATGTTTTTGCTATCGGTCGTCATCGCGGTATTGTCTTTTTTCGACAAAACTCCGCTCGGCCATTTTTCTCCGTTCGGAGGTTTGGCTCTGAACAAGGATTTACAATTTATATCACCAAGATTTCTAGCGGTAGTAATGGCATGGCTAACCAACCAAATCCATTGTAATCTCGACATTGTATCATCGGCAGGAATAAGAGATAATCGTTGAACAAATCTAAATCTGGTCCAACCGGTCTCTGCATCAGCACCGGTGATGAAATGGCCGCCACCGTCGAGCCAAGCATCGGTCCAACCGCATACATATTCTCTGAATTCGGTGTACCAATCATCGATGAAGTCTTCGACCGGTCCGAGGAATAAGGAATCGAGCATGTCGACGGTAGCACCATCAACGGAATTCAATGAAATTCTGCGGCTTGCCTCCTCGACGAAAAGCGACTTTTTCAGCATTCCACGCACTACCGTTGCCGATGCACTTTGACCACCAAGGCGGATGGAAAGTCGATCTCTTGCAAGCAAAAATGCTTCGATATCGCCGCTCATTCCAGCCTCGATTGCTTGGACGCCACGCTGTAATCGCCAACCGGTGCGGATCGCTTCTTCGCGTAGGATGATCGCCCCGTCGTCGTCTATTTGTTCGCTTGCAGGGTCATCGCAAACCAGGCCCATATACGGAGAGACCAGAGCCGAAAAGAACGAGTCAATCGTCGAAATTGGTGCATCGTCTATCAAGGAAAGAAGCATCGAGACGTCACCTTGGTCCACATCTTCAGGGCCGGGGCTTTGGGCTCGAAGCGAAGCGATCAAGCGCCTGATCCGGCCTTTTAGTTCGGCTGCTGCTTTACGGGTAAATGTGATTGCAACGGTTTCGGTCGGCAATAATCCCTGCCAATCTTTCAGAGCGGTTCTCTCCTTTGCAGGACAGCGAATCGCGCCCATTCCTTTTAGAGGAATTCGAGGTGCTGCGGGTAAGATTCTAGTTGCTCGCTGGTCTTTGCTTAGCAAATGTTGCAGATAGCGATGAGCCATCACCGTGGTTTTGCCAGTCCCGGCACCAGCATCTAAGGCGATATGGCGATTGATGTCCAATCCGAGGCTTTGAGAATGGTTGAATGGGATCATCACCAACCACCTCGCTTAGCGCTCGGGCAAGATTCGATAATTGGACAATATGAACAGGATTTAGACGGTTCGGGGTGGATATTTCCGGCCGCTGCATTGGCGATTACCCTTTGAGCGGTGGTGATTCTCTCTCTCATCCAAGCTCTAAACGCATTGGATTTTGCCGGTAAACTCTCCCCGGGTTTACGGTAGTGCTCATGGGTTTGATCACTAGGGATGCCAACTGCTAATTCTTGGCAAATCTCAAAGAATTCCGGGTCGATTTCAACGAATGGCTGGGTCAGGTTTCCAACTTGAGTTGCACCCACGCCGACCACTCGGTCCCCGGGGTTGGCTATCTCCCATGCTCTGGCATATAGTGCCAATTGTAATTCTTGGAATATTCCCTTGAGATGGCGTTGGTCCGATCCATCATCACCCGGTCCGTCGAGCGATTTGATATCTCGAATAATCACCAACCTTTTGGCTTTTATCGGGTCTCCTAAATCGAAATCGATTGGAATGATTTCGGAAGCATCTTGGTCGATAAAATGCTCTCCGAGCATCAATTGGTCGACCCGATCGATTCTTCCTCTCAATTTGAAGGATTCAACCAATATGAAATCGTTTTCAGCGGTTTTTAATTGCCATTCGGTTGCTATCGGTGCGACATCGTGCAATGACATATCGGCCAATAACATCCGGCCGAGCCGGCCGCCGATTGGAATCGGAGCATTGGTTTCGAGCCATTCTATCCAAATTTCCGGCGATACTCCGATCAAATCTCGGCAGCGATGGGCCGAAATACCATCGGCACGGCGCATCCAAGTCGCCTTTGCGGCTAAGGTATCGAGCACAACTATCCACGCATCTTCAAGATTTGAAATCGGGCCTAAATGCAATGGCTGAGCCGCTTGTTGGGTACCATCTTGGTCCAAACCATGGGCTCGCAATATGGCTTCTTCGACCAAGTGAACGATGTCGCCACGGGTGACGGCAGCCAAATCTTCATCGATTCTTTCAGCCCGGCCAAGATACATGTGGCGGTCGTACCAAGCCCGGCGTGGACATTCTAACCAGGCTTGCAATCTGCCTTGGGACCAAATGTCTGGCAAGTTCAAAGCGATAGGAGAACGGCCGGTCATTCGGTCGAGTTGTTCGATCCTCGTGCTCGGTGGAGATATCGGTCGAGGATCGACCGGCAGCGATAATTTTGATTTTCCTTTAACCCCGAGGTGAGGCCACTGTTTTGCAGATCTACCGTCGGCTGGTTTTTTCTTGGTCGGCAAGAGTTTGAGATCTGCGGTTTGAATCAAGAAATTCGCATCTTCAAAGCCAAAAATCTCGTCCTTTGCTAAATCTTCACCGTCGGCACGCCTCGATAATTGATCGGCCAATAAATCGATTTCTGCCGCCGGAAACAAGCCCTTGATATTGAGTGGGGGGCTAGCAGGAATTCTTCCTTCAATGGTCGCAAGCCCTGCTCTTTGACGATGGTCTCGACCGAGAATTCCACTTCGGTGGCCACGAACTATTCCACCGCTAACCTCCATCGCATTGACCCGATGAACCAATCTATGTTCGTCGGTGGAAATTTTGAGAATTTTCCAAGCCCGGTCTACGCTATCTGGATGCCAAGAGTCGGGCTTGAGGAAGTTTGGCGCTGAATCGATATTTTCAACTCCGCCGTAGCGTTTCAATCGACTGAACCACTCGTCTAAGGCGCCGGATAATTCCTTGCCCTCTTCTAATGAAGGGTCGATTATTATAATGGAATCTGCACAATTTAGCAAGTGGCGCAAATGATGTCGGGCTTGACGCAATTGTTGGTCGGGCCGGTGAAGTCCGAGATTCATTCTGCTCGCTTCGTCCAACCATGGAATTGAAGCGGGTCGTAACGACCAGGTTTCGGCATCTATGCCGGCTAAGATTAACAATTCAGTTTCACAGCCTTGGGCTTGTTCTGGCGAGAGAATTCTAATGTTTTGGTCGCTCACCCGAAGCGGTGGGATTTTGGTATTTTTACTCAAGGTTTTGAGAAATTCATAGAAATCATCGGCTTCAAAATCTATTTCGTTCTTCATTTGGTCGAATGCTGCTACCAAATATTGCAATCCGGAAATACAATTATCGGCTAAAATATCCCGGCCGGCCAATATAGCCCAATCGATTTGCTTCAGCATCGAATCAAACCATTCTACCGAATTTTCTGCAAATTCGGGCATCGGTAAAACCTCACCAGAAGAACAACCGATGATGCGTTCTGGAATCGCTTCTCGGTCATGAGCCGGCAAGATCGGCATCATCCAATTTGCTAAGCACGCTAACCACCATTGGCATTCTTCCAATTCCTTACTCGCCCGATTCGGCTCAACACCAGCCCGGGGTTTTGCATCACAAAGAGTCGATAACCAACGCCGCAAAGAACCACGCCCTCCAAGTAAATGGAATCCTCTAGCGATATCGGCTAAGACGCCGATGTGTAAACGAGGAGCCCACTCCTGATGGATAGGGTGAGTCTGGTCGAATATAGGCCAAGACATCGGTAATGCAATTTGTTCTTTCATAGCGCTGAGGCGGGATAATGCCCATGCTTCTTCGCCTCGACAAAGTTCGACCAATGATAATAATCGGTTAACTGATGGACTATCTAGTGTAGTTGTCGACGGTTTTGCCAACTTGATCCCCATCGCCTCCAAGAATGGTTCCAAGCGCAATGTCAAGGCGTCAGGATCGCCGCTGATTATGATGATATCCTCCTCGGTTCGAGTCAATAAATCGGCTAAACCCAAATGGGTATGTGCGGCTAATTCAACCATCAGATGGTGGATGGTCCTGCCACGGTTTTGGCCGATTTCACTATCCCAATCAATATCTCCTGGCGCGGCCCAAACCGAATGGTTTGGCACCCAATCCGGCAAATCATCGCGCGATCTTACCGAACTGATATCCTCGATATATTCGCCGTGAAAACCAAGCCGGTGAGATCCCGGATTGACCAATTGATGAATCGGGCAAAGCCTCGAAACCTCTCGTAAAATCTCGATTTCTACCTCACTCAAACCACAAGCGTGATCGAGCATAATTATTCCATCGACATCGAGCAAGGTAAACGGGGGTTGATCCCAAGTTTTGAGTTCGAGCCAAACACATTTCTCAAGTCGAGCCGGATGGGTTGCTTGCAATTCTTTCTCCAGTCCTCGTAATACCTTATCGCATTCTTGAGCGCCTGGATCGTCTGGCCAATCCCATGGGTTGGCCAATGAAATCAATTCACGATGGAGCGATAATAGCCTTCGACTTCGGGATCGGCTCCATCGATGTTGAGGGTTCGGTTGCAATAACGGGAAGCCATATTCTTTGGCCGCTTCGGCTAAAGCACGATGGCTTTTTTCGAATAGTGGGCCATCGTTTTCAAGCACTGCTGGCAAGCGAAGATCAAGATGTAGAATTCCGACCAATCTCGCCATCGTCAGATGGTGAGTAGTATCGATAATGCCCCCGCCTTTTTGTTTTAACAAATTCGAAATGGCCTGTTTTCTTGCGGCTTCAGTCGGATGAATCACCATCAATTTACGACCGGACAATAACGAATCTACCAACCAATCGGGCATCGCCCGACCAGCTGGAACAGCCTCCATGCTGAGGCCGATAGAATTGGTTTGGGTTTCAGTCATCATCACAATCGCCGCCCAACGACTCGACTCTGCGGCAGGGGTTCTTGAACCCACTTATGACTTATCGGCCACAACCATTGAAATCAAAGTTAATCCAGCCAACACCATGCGCAGCGTAGCGACCCTCTTAGCACTACTCTTGTGCTTGAGCATTATTCCAAGCTCACAAGGTGGCCAAGCCGAACAACTCGATATCGGATTTACCTTTGGTGGAAACGGATTAGATGCTAATCAAAGTGGTAATTCTTCATCTTCATTAGCCGATTTACCGGCCATCGTCGAATATTATACCGCGACCTGGTGTGCAAATTGTGTTGAGGTCGAGCACGCGCTCGATAATATCGAACAATCGGTGAATATCCAACAATTCCACTTTCATCGCAATAACGACAGCGAGGACCCGTGGGGAACCGATGCCGGTGAAGGTCGGTGGAATGCTCGATATGATGGTGGAATTGCTCCAACTGTTGTATTCAATGGTTCAATAAAGCAAATTGGCAGTGTGGCTCAGGACGAGACTCTCGAGGCAGATTATACATCTCATGCTAATGAAGACCTATCGTTGGGAGTAGGCACTAGCACATTAGGCTGGGTCTTGAATTCGGATAATGTGTCGGGGACAGCTACTTGGAATTTGGTTGTCGACCAAGAAAATCTCCCGCTGAACTCGACTGTTAGCTCAATGATTTGGATCACCGAACGGTTCGGAAATTTTCCTGAAGGAGGAAACGGGGTTGAAGATTATCCCCACATCGTCAGAGGCGTTATCGAATTAGGTCAAAATGCGAGCGGGACGATTGAAATCGATTTGCCCACACCTCATGACGATAATGATTTACAAATATTTTTAGTTCACCAAGTGAATTTACCAGAAGGCGAAGAACCTGAAGAAACCGAAGAACAAAACGACCCGGTCTCACCGTCCGATGGTTTACCAAATATCGGTTTCATTGGCGGAGTGCTCGCTTTGGTCTGTGCTGCATTACTTCGCAGATCAGATTAATAAAATAGTTGTTTTTAACTCACTTTAATATCTATATAACAAACCTCCTCTTGACCTGTGCGATGACAACTATCATGCTTATGGCTGCATTCAGCCCGATAGCCATGTCTGAAAAAGAATTAGAAAACGAAATTATTGTTGACAGAGTTGCTGCAAACAATGTAAAGATCGGACTGCTATCACCGCAGACTGGACCTATCGCAGTATATGCAGATGGCTTCGAAGATGCTGCTGCTGTTGCAATAGCACAACTGAATGAGGCAGACCCAGATAACTGGGCCTTTGAATTGGTCGTTGCAGACTCTGGTTGCGACGGAACCGTCGCTGCTACTGCAGCTCAATCATTGATTGATGCTGGCGTTTCTGGAATTGCTGGGGCTGCGTGCTCCGGAGCAACCCTCGGCGCAATCGCGGTAGCAAAAGAAGCAGGCATCCCAATGGTATCCTACGCTTCTACCTCACCTGCGGTAACCACTGCAGATGATAGCGGCTACCTTTGGCGAGTCGTACCAAGCGACGCTATGCAAGCTGTTGCTTTGGCTGATCTAGTCGAAGACTCGGATGCTATGAACGTAGGAGTTCTATACATGACCAATGATTACGGAAGTGGTCTTGCTGACAATTTCGATGCGGAATATAACGGAGATGAAGACTTGTGTGCCAAGATTGGATATGACCAAGATTCTACCGATTTCGCTTCAACAGTTGAAAGCCTTGCAGCTTCAGATTGTGACGGAGTCCTCTTGGTCTCTTACGCAACCGATGGTGCTGCAATCCTTGAAGAGATGGCTCTACAAGGAGTCGATATGAATTTATTTGGTGCTGACGGAGTCGCAGATTCCGCATTCTTTGATTCCTTTAGCGATTCTTCTGCAGCCGATGATTTGGTAGCTACCAAACCTTCCTCGGCAGGTGAATCTGATGCATCGATCGCTTTCGCAACCGCGTACGCAGATGCTGGCGGCGATGCTTCTGGAATCTATACCGCTGAAACTTTTGATGCTGTCCTAATTATTGGTGACTCTGTAATGGCTGCAAACAGTTCTGTTGGCGCTGATGTAAATACTGCTTTGGCAACGGTTGGAACAGATTACGAAGGCGCATCTGGCACCCACACATTTGATGAGAATGGAGACGTTCTTGGAAGTGGATACGAAATCTGTGAATTCTTCGAAGAAGAGATGGATTGCGAATGGCGCTGGGATATGGGAGTAGGACTTTCCTACACCGGATATGTGTCCTCGGTCACAATTGGACTTCTATCACCTCAGACCGGCCCAATTGCAGTTTACTCCTCTGGCTTTGAAACCGCAGCCTCTGTTGCTGTCGCTATGTTTGATGAAATGCCTGATTTCGATGTCGAGTTAGTCGTCGCTGATTCTGGCTGTGACGGAACCGTCGCTGCAACCGCAGCACAATCTCTTATCGATGCTGGCGTTGATGTAATCGTCGGAGCGGCTTGCTCTGGCGCTACTCTTGGCGCAATCGCTGTGGCAAAAGAAGCAGGAGTCCCAATGATCTCCTACGCATCTACATCTCCTGCGATCACTACTGCTGATGATAATGGCCACCTATTCCGTGTCGTTCCTTCCGATGACCTACAAGCTCGTGCTCTTGCAGATGCTGTAAAAGCCTCTGGATACACCAGCCCTGCGGTTATCTACATGACTAACGATTACGGAAGCGGCCTTGCTGATTTCTTCAACTCTAGTTTCGACGGCGAGGTTTGCTCGATGGTCGGATATGACCAAGATGCTACCGATTTCGCTTCGACTGTAGAAAGCGTAGCGACTGCGGGATGCGATTCTGTTGTATTGATTTCCTATGCTACCGATGGTGCTGCTATTCTCGAAGAGATGGCTACTCAAAGCCTTGACATTGGATTGTTTGGAGCTGACGGAGTTGCTGATTCAGCCTTTGGAGATGCATTTAGCGATATTACCGCCCTCGATGGCTTGGTTGCTACCAAGCCTCGCTCCGGCGGTGGAGATGCTGAAATGGCAGCCATGTTTGCTTATGCATATGCAGCAGCAGGTGGAGATGAAGGCGGAATTTACACCGCTGAGACATTCGATGCAACAGTAGCAGCAATCATGTTAGCTTCTGCATTAGAATCCGGATTGCCTCTAAATATGGCGGTTGGAATGTTGATTGCAGAGCCTATTGAAGGCGCATCTGGCACTCATGCATTCGATGCTAATGGTGACGTAGCTGGAAATGGATACGATGTTTGTATCTTTGCTGCTGATGGTGCTTTAGCCTGTGAAGGAACTTGGATTTCTGGAGCACTCGATGCTACCTTAGTTCAAAAGCCAGAACCTGTTGATCACGATGATGATGACGGTCATCACGATGATGATGAAGTCGTAGTTGATGAAGAAAAAGAAGCTGGTGGACTTCCTGGTTTCACCTCTATCCTTGCGATTACCGCAATGATGGGCGCAGCAATGATCGCAATGCGCCGAGATTAAATCAGAAATGATTTGATCTGATTAACACGGCCCCCGGGCTGAGTCCGCACTGCAGTAAACTTCGGTTTGCTGCGGTGCTCCCACCCTTTTTTACACTCCACCCCTACTACGATTTGAGGAATTCTAAATGGCCCTTGGATCAATTCTTGAGAAGTCTGGTTCTTTAACACCTGATAAGAGAAAATTGTTTTTTGCTATTATCTTTCTTTTTGATGCTTGGCTTGGGCTTCGCCACGGTTATGGTTTAATTGCAATGTTGCCTGAATTGACGGCTGATTATACACGGTTGAACGATCTCTATTGGATGGCCCAAGCTATAGAATTCATCGGTTCCGGGTTCGTAATTATTCACACGGTTTCGAAAATGGTTAATGGGTGGTTTGCTACTTTTTACAAATTTACTTCGCCTTTATTGATCATCGTTTTATTCGGCTGGTGCATTGAAGCCATGATGCTTGGAATGGGCAAATCTGCCATCGTTTCTTTCAATCTCGCAAGCCATGGTTTTACCGGCTTGGTCTGGGCTGCGACCTATTTGGCCATCGCTGCAGGCTTGACTTTGACCTATCGAGTTCAACAATATGGAAACTTTGCTCAATCGGAATATTTGGTATTCGGTTCATATATCGCATTATCGATGATGTGGTCCGAAAGATATTGGCCGGATGTTTCTATGGCTAAAGATGGAATTTTAGAATGGGATTTTTTAATTTGGGCTTGTGTTGCGGGATTTGTTCTGACTGGCTTACTCGGGGCTTTGATGGATTTAGTGGTGATGCGGCGATTCAGAAATAAGGGCGCCACACCCCAGGTTATGATGATTGTTTCACTCGGTGTAGCGATGGTTTTACGAGCTTGCCTTTACCTTAGATATGGCTCTTCGACCGAATTGTTTGTTCCCGACAAAGATTGGCGAATGACCACTTCAAAATGGGAGATCGATACCGTCGTTCACAAGTTCACCTTTGGTGTTAGAGATGCTATCCCCTTCCACGAAGAAGCCGAAAAAGTCTTTGGCTTGGCATGGTATAAAGCAGCCTTAATCATCGGGGTTTTTGCTTCGGTCTTTGCATTATTGATGCTGATGAACAGTACCCGTTTAGGCCGAAAAATGCGGGCGGTTGCCGATAATCCCGACCTAGCGGCAGCCAGTGGAATAAATGTAGAAAATATCCATTTCACTTCCTCTTTCCTTTCGGCTGGCCTATCGGGTTTTGGTGGAGTCTTATTTGCTATGACGACTAGAATGAATCCCGAGGTCGGTCTGACCATATTATTGCCGGCGTTTGCGGTAATCGTCTTGGGCACTATCGGCTCGGTAAGAGGAGCGGTTGTTGCAGCACTAATCGTCGGAATGATCCGTTCATTATCACAGCCGGTTTTGGTTGGATTGGGTAGGCCATTAGACCGTCCGACAATTTCCGGAATGGATGAGGTAATGCCTTATTTATTCCTGATTGCGGTCTTGATGTTATTGCCAAAGGGATTGGGTGATGCCGCACAAAAGTGGAAGATAGAGCGGTTGCGAAAAAGGATTGATTCGGGAGCTATTCCCCTGAGTTCAAAACTGCCATTCAACCCAAATAAATTCAAAGAAATATTGAAACGCCCATTCAAAGTGCTTGAAGATATCTTTGATAAAATTATGATTCCGGTCATCTTTGCATTGAATCGAAGCAAATTATTCATTGCCCCATATAGAAAATCGCTCTCAAAACAGGCCGAATCATACAAAGAAAAAATTCCTCAAAATTCTACACCTCCAGGGACTTTTATGCTCTGTTGTTTAATTCCGCCAACCCTTTTCGTAATTCTCAACTCATGGTTATTTGCAATCATCATATCGGTGCCTCTTATTTGGTTCATGATTCTAAAACCAAATTCTTGGTGGCAATCCAAGATAATATTGGGTCGTGAGCAATCGACTGGATCTTGGCTAATATTTGTATTAGCAATCGTTTTGATGACAGCACTAGCTTGGTCTATCCCTTCAATTGATGCCAGAACGAAATGGATGGGGATGGCTCGCCTTGGTGCGTTATTAGGCATATTTGGGCTTCTTGCGATGTCTCTGAATTTGCATACCGGTTTTACAGGCATGACAAATTTCGGAGTTATTTTCTTCGCAGGAATCGGATCTATTACCGTCTCTTTGATGAGTGCAGGCTACGGTTGGTATTGGTGGCAAGGATTGTTATTGGTAATTCCTATCGCGTTGATAATCGGTTGGCTATTGGCTTACCCTACAGCGAATTTACGGATGGATTACTTCGCTATTGTCACGATATCTTTAGGTGAGATTGTTAGGATCGCATTGGCTTCAGAACCATTATTGCGGGCGGGGACGAATACCTCTGCAATCGGAATCTCTCGCTATGAATTGCCGTTTGAGCCGTGGTGGGATAGTACCGGCGCTGAATGGTTTGGGGAAATATTTGGATTCGGTGAAGCCGCACCATATCAAATGTTGATCGGCTTATTTTCATTGGTTTGTTTGGTTTTGGTTTGGGTGGTAATATCGGTGATGTTGCGTTCGCCGTGGGGCCGGATATTACGGGCTATTCGAGAGGATGAAGAGGTCACTCAACACCATGGGCATGACGTATTCAAAACCAAAGCGGGTTCATTGGCGATCGGTGCTGCAATCGCGGCATTGGGGGGTGCGCTTTGGGCATGGTTGAACGCGGGAATATTCCCCAGTTTTATGAGTCCTGTCAACTCTACTTTCTTAATTTGGGCGGCATTTATCGTCGGTGGAAGAGCATCGAATAAGGGAATGGTTTTTGGTGCTTTCTTAATCGTCTTGATGAATATGGTATTCACTGCATTTACGACTGCACAAAACGATACAGACCACGCATTATATTTCATTGTCGAATGGTTAAACGCTTCATTGGATTGGATAATTGCCGACCTGATTCCGAATCTATTTGCTAGCGATTTAGCGATTGAAGAAGCATTCTTAGGCAAACCAATAACCGCCACACTATCATATGTGAAATTACTCTTGGTCGGGCTCATTATCATCTTAACATTGATGGTTGCACCAAAGGGAATGTTGCCCGAAATTCCGTACCGGCCCGAACGAATAAATGAAGGTAAAGGAGGTGGTGAAGCTGAGTGATATCGCCCTAAAAGTTACCGGATTGGCTAAGCATTTCGGTGGAATCAAAGCTGTTGATGGTATTGACTTTGAAGTCAAGAGTGGTCAATTCGTTGGATTGATCGGTCCTAACGGTTGTGGTAAATCAACAACTTTCAACACCATCTCAGGCCTTTTGGAAAAATCCTCTGGCGAAGTAGAGGTGTTTGGAAAATCTACCGAAGATCTCAAGCCGCACCAAATCCATTCTTTAGGCCTTACCAGAACTTTTCAACACACCAGATTATGGAAAGATATGACGGTGATTGAAAATTTGTTGATTCCGCCGAGAAACCAAGTTGGTGCCAATCCGATTACTGCGATAATGAATACCATTCAACCTGAACATGAAAAAGAACGCTTGGAAAAAGCCTGGGGTATTCTTGAAACTCTTGAAATTACCCATATCGCTCATCTATTGGCTGGAGAATTATCGGGTGGCCAATCAAAATTGGTAGATATCGGTAGAGCCTTGATGGGCGAGCCTAGATTATTATTGCTCGATGAACCTGTGGCCGGTGTTGCTGGACCCTTAGCAAATTCTATTTTCTCACATTTACGAAAACTAGTTGATGAGACTGGTATTTCCATTCTAATTATCGAGCATAACATGAACTTCATTCTTCGCCAAGGTGTCGATCATGTCATCGTTATGAATGAGGGAACTATCTTGATGTCGGGCACTCCATCCCAAGTTCGAGAAAACGATGAGGTGGTTCAAGCATATCTTGGAGGAGCTGGAGTAGACCATGATTTACCCGAATACGAACTTGGTGAAGTTGCCGAAGAATCTATTCGAACCAAGAGAGAATTTGAGATGGGTCGAGGAATTGCTGGTGCATTATTACTGGCTTTATCGATGTGGATACCAAATTTGGGGTGGATTACGACCGCTGGTATTTTGACTGGTACTTCGGAATTTATATCGGTTTTAGGAGATCATATGTTCGTTGCAAATATCGAAGATCTTTGGGCGGGTTTACACATGACATTTTTATTATTATATGCGCTTAGTCAGCCGGTTATTTTGTACTCTATCTGTAGATCAATTTATTTGAAACGCAGTTTAGATGATGATGCTGAGAACCTGATTTTAATGAGTTCCATTCTAATATTATCGGGAATTTTACTAAGAATGTTTAATGATGCAAGCGCTAATGAAATTCCATTTGGAGCGATTGTAACGCTCCTTGCTGGAGTAGTTATGTATTTTGACATTCCAAAAAAATTCATTGGAGGTGAAGAGGAATGACCGAACGATTACTCGAGGTTTCTGGACTTAAAGCAGGTTATGGGTCGGTTAGGATTCTTCACGG
>PSPR01000005.1 GCA_004195515.1 Methanobacteriota archaeon
ACCCCCATAATGAAGCAGGCCTAGGAGCATGCAAATCCATTGTTGAGAGATGGGGTGGCATGGCGATTGAGGGATATGTTGGCATCGAATGTAATGGCCGTACTGTACCCCATGTCCTTCATTTGGTTCAACTCGGCCGGGGCGATTGAATGCAGCCGGTTTGGCTAAGTGTAGACAGTGATGATCTACGTCATATACCCTCAAGCCAAGGTCATCCAACCCGAAGTAAGGGTGTTGGGCATCAAGGGACTTCAGACCAAATGAAAAAAGCCATGCTCTCTTTTAGAAAATGGCTCGATTCGACCCAAGTTAGTTTGACGGTTTTTGTGATAGCAGACCAATTGGATGACGAAATTTTTTCAAAATGGCTCAAAGATTTGCTCGACTCTCACCCCCAGATCACCGTCGGTTGCCACGGACTGACCCATCGTTGTTGGTCGGCTTTTCCTCCTGACGAGCAAGGATTGCTTGCAGCATTGGTCGAGGCTGATGTCCAACTTCACCAATTTGCTGGTGACCAATGGCGGCCGTGGTTTAGAGCACCGGCCGGATATATCGCGCCTTGGATGGCTCCAGTAATAGCCAAAGCAGGATTTGAATTAGATTCCTCGGTTAACCCCTCGTGGTTGACCAGAAAAAAAGCCGGGCCATGGAAGGATTGGAACGCGGTGAAAAAAGCCCTCAAGGATTCCGGTTTGGTCTCAATGCCTTGGTTAACAAAATTTGGGTTGCCAACATGTGGCCCGGCTTTATCGATTTTCCCGCTCTCGCTAATCGCAAAATCAGCCTGGAAAAAACTTGGGCCAGCCGTAATGCCAGATGAGGCAGTTGCGACCGTATATTGGCATATTTTGGACCATGGGCGCAACAAAGGCACTTGGAAACCGCCGCTTAACTTCGGGTGAAAACTCTCCATTGGCCGCCGCCGTTGAAAATATCGGCCTTCCCGCTATTTTCTAAGGTCCAACCATCAGGACTTTCGGTTATTTCAGGGGCTAGAACTATCCAGTCAATATGGTTTAATTCCATATTTAGTTGGTTTTGCCAATCTGCTTCATCGCTTCTCCAATGACCGGTAATATTCATTTTTGCAGCGTCTAGTGGTTGATGGAATGTGTAAAGATAATGCATGCCTAAAGTGCCATCCGAAACGAAAAGAAAGTGTTCGCCCATTTCTAAATCCATTTCTTCAGCCGCTTCATCGGTCCAATATGATTGACCGTGTAAACCAGCGATTAGAGAGAATGGTAATATTAGTAGAATGCCAATAATTGCCCTTTTTTGATTCCAATCAATTTTGGGATCGATCCACTTGACAATTAGATAGGCCGGGAATAGTATAATGGTAATATATCGGCCATTATTTCCCATTATAGCCATGTGCCACGGCCATTCTGAATTCCATAGAATCGATTCGTAAGCCCACAAAACCGCGACATACATTGTGATAAAACCAGCCATTGAACCGACCATCAAAGCTAATTCACCGACTCTTCGATCGTTAATATCTGCCATTTTTACCCATGTGGTTTTTGCAATTGGCCATAGCACCATCGCAAATAATCCATAGATAATGATCACATCAACAAAGGCAAATGGCACCGAATACAAGAATCTAATCGGCTCATCGATTATCACTTTTGGTGTGCCAATACCCAATACCCCCATCACCAATACCATTGAAATCCCACCAGCAAAACCGCCGACCAGCATTCTTTTTGGCCGGAAAAATCTATCGGGAATATATGCACTTCCGGCCATAATTAATGCTAATACCATTAATATTGGATGAAGCGAATACCCTTTTACCGCGATAATTCCAGTAAAAGCAACAAATGCAACTAGTTTCCATGCGATATTGGATTTTTGTCCTGAGGCCATGATAAACGCCATTGCAACAATGGCGAACAAAATCATGATTATTGGCTCTTGATATCCCCGACCAATAGCAAAAATCAATGCTGGATTTATGGCGATTAGTGCGGCGATTTTTAAATCATATCTGGCGGTTAATCCAATAAATAATAAAAAGAAAATCAACCCTGTAAGCGTACTAAAACCACTAGTGAAACCAGTAACTACCTTTGCATCATCAGGCTCAGATGCGGTAGGGTCAGACAATCGGGTATCACCCCAATCAAGAGCATATCCACCTTCGACTTCGATATAAGCCGCTCTTACATGGGAATCAAGACCAGCATCGCTCACGATAGTAGAGCTGATTGAAAGAAGGATTCCTAAAGCCAAAACCGAATACCAAAAACGGTTAGGCTCGTCTTTAAACCACTTCATCAACCTCGCCCAAACCACCGTCTGCTTCAATCCTTTTGTCTGCATCGGCCAAACATGACCGGGGCTTTAGATGGGATTAAGATAGTGGATTTGTCACGAATTCTGGCTGGACCATACTGCACTCAGATGCTTTGTGACCTCGGGGCTACAGTTGTGAAAGTTGAAGCTCCTTGGGGAGATGATACCAGAGGCTGGGGACCGCCATTTTTGGACGATGGTACCGCGGCGTACCATCTTTCTTGCAATAGTGGTAAGGAAATTATCAATGTAAATTTGAAATCCGACCCCGGGGTCATACATGCTCTTTTGGAAGATGCAGATGTAGTTGTTGAGAACTTCAGACCAGGTCAATTGGAACGAATTATTGGTCCACTTTCAGATCACCTAATCGTTTGCTCGATAACCGGCTTTGGCCAAACTGGGCCGCGGTCCCAAGAACCGGGCTACGATCTCGCATTGCAAGCGATGAGCGGCATTATGTCGGTAACCGGTCAAGAGGGAGCCAGCCCGGTAAAGGTAGGGGTGGCGTGGATTGATATCATCACTGGACTATACGCGGGTAATGCGATTCTTGCAGCACTTTTCGAGCGTGAAAGGAATGGGAAAACCCAACGTCTTGATATTTCATTATGGGATTGTGCTATCGCCTCGTTAGCAAATCAAGGGCAAAATTTCCTAATTTCGGGTCAAAACCCTGGCCTGATGGGTTCAAGCCATCCAAATCTTGTGCCTTACCAAGCATTCGAAGCATCCGATGGTTGGATAATTATCGCCATCGGTTCGGACGGGCAATGGAATAAATTCTGTAAAAAAATGAATGTAGAATTAAATTGGATTACAAATCAAGAAAGGGTAGTCAACCGAACCGAAGTTGTAAGATTCGTTCAAAACTTGGTTCAAAATAAAACCAAACAAGAAATTCAAATTCTTTTAGAAGGAATCCCAACCTCTCCAATCAACAGTATTTCAGAGGCTTTAACCGATCCTCAATCGGTCGCAAGAGGAGTTATAACTCAGTTTGAGGGCAATCCAATCTTAGCAAGCCCTCTAAGATTCATGACTTCAGAATGAAAATAATGAAGTTTGACCACCGGTTCTAACCAAACCAGCCTCTTCCAAAGAATCCATCGCATTGTCGAAGCGTTTTTGGCTGAATTGACGTTCATCGATCAAGAATTTTTTCAAACCTTCAACATCGACTTCTCCTTGAACCAAATCTTTATCGGGAATTTCGACAACTGGGTGATTAGCAAATACCTCTCGAATCTCATCCAATCTTTCAGGGATTTCTTTGTCCTTTTGGGCGCAAATCTCCTCGATTGTGCCATGAGCTTTAATTAATTTCAATCCGGTTTTTGGACCAATGCCTTTGATTCCCGGATGAAAATCGGTCCCAATCATAATTGCTAAATCGATTAACTGCGACATTGTCAATTCGTTATCATTCAATAGTTGAGCCAAATCAATTTGTTGTGCATGAACTATTCGGCCCATACGGCGCGAACCACCAGTAGTAAAATTTCGAATTACGACCGGAGCTCCATAGAGCAACGCATCCCAATCCTGGGTTGCGACAACGTCCAATTGTCCATTTGCAGCCATCACCGCAGCCTGTGCTTCGCCTTCTGCTTGTGCTCGAAATGCCGGAATCCCCATCAAATGGAGCATCTCCATGGTTTCCTCAACCATTTCTGGAGTATATTTGACACAGCGCTGAGCCATTTTTTGTGCGGTAGCAAAATCGCCAGCGTCCAGCGCTGCTTTCCATTCGATTTCGGCTTTTTCGCGGCGAGCCCTACGGGCAGCCATCTCATCTTTCTTCAATTCAGGATGCTTGCCATCAAAAATGAAAACCGGCTTTACACCTTTCGATAACATGGTGGTCGCACGTGATAAAAATCCCATTAAATGTGCTACCACTTTACCATTATCCGCTCGAAGGGGCCCACCGTCACCGGTCGGAGAGCGATCTCGGATGGTTGTTAAAAATTGAAATGCTAACAAGAAGGAATCGACTCCTACCCTTTTGCCTTTCATAGCAGCCATGGTTGTATTCTCGGGTGAAGTGAGATCGCGCAGGTTGCAGCCCATAATGCGACCCCGGGGTCGCGTTTCCATCAATGTTTGGTCCTAACTTACAATAGTGAGAGAATGAAAAGGATTGAATCTATACCACCCCCCCGGGCTGAATATGGCGGTGATATCCTTGCGCGGCTGGCACCCAGCAATCGCCAGAGCAGAAGCGGAAGCGATGTTTGATCAAGCCTTGATTACTCGCGGCGATTCTCGTCGTTTGCTTATCGCTGAGGGCGATTGTGATTGGGAAAAAGCCGAAATCATGTCCGGGACAGAATGTGTACTGACCGATGGAGGAATCTGCGATTGGACCAGCCTCGATGATTTATTGTCTCAAATAAAGGTCGAGAAGACCGAGAATATGGCGGTGGTTTGCTGGCGTCACGAAGGTAAACTTCCAATTGGAACCAAAGAGATAGAAAGGGCTGTTGGTGGAAAATTCCATCGTGAAAATTCAACGTTTAATCTTCAAAATCCAAGCAAACGCTTCGGCGTAGTACTCGATGCCTCAGCGGGGATGGTCGCCTGGGGCTGGATGGTCGGGCAAGGTCCAGGAAAGCATGGCTGGTCATCGATGAGAGCCAATAATAGGCCATTTTTCAGGCCGGTCAGCCTCGAGCCGCGCTTAGCGAGAGCAGCGGTAAATATCGCTGCTGGGACCAACGAAGGATTGGTCGTAGACCCCATGTGTGGAACCGGCGGAATCCTGATAGAATCTGGATGGGCAAAACGAAAAACCCTCGGGGTTGATTTTGATCCTGAAATGGTGATTGGAACCAAAGCAAATCTCGAATGGGCAGGGGTTGAGGCGGTTGTTGAAAGAGGCGATTCGACCAGATATGAATTTCCAGCCGATATTTGTGCGGTAGTAGTTGACCCTCCTTACGGACGAAATTCCCAGCCTTCCGAAAGTAAATTATTGGTAAAAACCTTGGAAAATTTGCGGGTGCGTTGTGGTGATTTCAAATTGGTTCTGATAATACCATGCTCCCCAGAACTTGCAAATCTAGATGAAGAAATAAAACCCGAATTAGAATTGTTCGGTTTTGAAATAATTGCAGCTTTCGGTATTCCAGTACACAAGTCACTAGCAAGAAAAATGATCATTGCAACAACTTTGCCTCTAGATTAAGCAAACTCAACGCGTCTTCTTCGGTCGGTTCATCAAATTCTGAAGTATGGGGGCATATATCATCTAATATTGCATTATTTTCATCGTTTAATACGATTGGAAAGGTCCTGCAACCCTTTGGTCTTGAATCATATACTGAGCAAACACCTGGCGCGTATTTCTCTTTGGAATTCGTCGCTAAGAAAACACAAGCTAATGTAGACTCATTATTCAGCAATCTTCGAATTCCCTCCTCATCCTTTGAACAAAACTGATCTTCTTTCATTCCGGTCCTCCGCTCCAGCCGGCTGGCCTCGGCCGCGGTCAATGGCATCGTGGTTTCCCGGCAGCAAATGCTGCAGCCTTCGCGAACACACGGCAGGGACTTGCTCATATCACCGCCTAATCGATTTGGCATTTCAATAAGCAGGGGGGTTTGATTCAAAAAGGATAGGCTTTTGGCCCGGATAGGGCAATTAGGGTAGCCTGGATATCCTGACGGGCTTCGAACCCGTCGACGCGGGTTCGAATCCTGCATTGCCCACCTCGTACTGCAGGGTATTGTACACGGTGGTCAACTAGCCGAGAACTTCCCTCGCTGCGCTCAGTCCAGTTCTCAGGCTGCATTGCCCGCCTTGTACTGCAGAGTTTTGTACACGGCGGTCAACTGGCCGAGAACTTCCCTCGCTGCGCTCAGTCCAGTTCTCTGGCTGCATTGCCCGCCTTGAATTAACGAGTAAAGATAGTAACTTTCTCATCGCCCCATTTTTCTTCTTTCTTCTCGTCAAAATTCGAAAGGTCAAATGATGCAATATATGGCTCCTTATGAGTTATAGATGACCTGATAAGAATGAACTCATCGATCAAATTTTGTTCGATGAATTTGTTGATGGTTTTCGGCCCACCTTCTACCAATAGTCGTTGAATTTCTAAATCTCCAAGTAGATCTAACATCGATTCGATTCCGTTAAAATCATCGGTTAAATGACGGGTCGCTCCACCATCTATGAGCACCTTTGCATCTTTCGGAATTCGGTTATTAGGATCGATGATTACCCTTAATGGCTGACGTTTGGAATCGACTAACCTGATAGTTAGCGCAGGATTATCTCGGATTACGGTTTCAGCACCGACCAAAATTGCACAGCAATCCTTTCTCAAATGATGGACTTTGGTCAGACATTGTTCCGAGGTAAATCTCCCCGCGTCTCCGGCTCTATCATCGACAGAATAATTTGCATCGACTGCAACCTTGACTGTAACCCATGGTCGACGATTATTACACCAATGCAGGAATTCACGCATTTGGATGCTCGCTTCATCAGCCATCAAGCCGATTCTGACCTTGATCCCAGCCTGTTCTAAGACTTTGATTCCGTTACCCCTAACGAGTGGGTTAGGATCTTCACATGCGATGATAACCTCGCCAATTCCTGCCCAAAGCAATGCTTCTGTGCACGGCGGAGTTCTTCCAAAGTGATTACAAGGCTCAAGGGTAACATATGCGGTTGCACCATTGGTATTATGGCCGTTTTGTTCGGCATCATGAATTGCCATTTGCTCTGCATGTAGCCCACCGATATGGTCGTGCCAGCCTTCTGCGATGACTTCGCCGTCCTTGACCAGAACACAACCAACAAGTGGATTTGGACTGACCTTTCCTCGACCGCGCTCAGCGACTTCTATGGCTCGGGCCATATGTTTGAGGTCGGCGACACTCCAGTCCATCGAGAGAGTGGAAGTGGCAATAGGTCATGACTCCATCGGCGTTTATCGATAGATGGTTTGATTGCCTTGTTTAGTTCTGGACCTACTCATGGACCACTTACATTGTATCGTTAACCCGGCCAGCCGGGACCATACATGCGGTAAGCGCTGGCCGAAAGTGGTAGAAAAACTACAAGCCCGTGGATTTGAAGTTACAACCCATATGACCGAAAGGGTCGGTCATGCTAGCGAAATTGCATGGAAATTGCGTCAAGATGGTATCGATGGATTAGTCGTCGCCGTGGGCGGCGACGGCACGGTACACGAAGTCGCCTCAGGACTTCGTGGCGGAGATGTTCCTATGGGGATTTTACCATTCGGTTCTGGAAATGATTACGCTATAACTCAAGGGATTCCAAGAAAAAATATCGACGGGGCAATTGAAATTCTCGCCTCCGGCGTGAATCGCCGCTGCGCGGCGTGGCGCCTCGAAGGCTTCCCAGCGGAATCAGCCCCTGGCTATTCCGCTCCAACCCAAAACCACTGGGATGGCAAACCATCTTCGAAAGACAAGATAGTTAGATGGGTGTTTCTAGAGTCCGACGCTGGAATAACCAGTTCGATTTCTCGTGCAAAATTACATCGCGCAAAATGGATCAAAGGCAATAAAAAATATACTTATCTCGGCGTCACAACAATCCCATTTTGGAAACGACGCAAAATCTGGTTAAAATTGGATGATAACGCTGGAAAAATCACCGATTTCACCATGTTTGCTGCAACCACGGGTGAAACTTTTGGTGGTGGGTACAAAGTTTGCCCAGGCGTCACTCCTGTCGATGAAAACGGCTCTTTGGTATTCGGACCACGTTTTTCTAGAATCGCAATGCTCTCTTTGATGGGACCGATGAAAAAAGGCAAACATATCGGAAAATGGGGAATAACTCAAGTTCAAGCAAACCGAATCGAGATCAAACCAGTAAGCAAAGACGGTTCGGTTAGTGAAACCCCAATCGACCCGATCACTTGGGTTCAGACCGATGGCGAACCGGTGATTACCGCCCCAGCGTTACTGGAATGGAAAACCGAGCAATTACTTGTTCGAGGTGCTGCAGATGTACCTTGGGCTTCACAATGAGAAATCATCGAAGTCATCATCTGCAACCGAACTTCGCCTAACGGGTTCAGGGGTTTTTTGCGGCGGCTGTTGTTCTTCGGTAACAGCTCTTTTCTTTACAGAACGCCGTTTAACCGGTTTAGCTGCCTCGGTAGGACTTGCTGCCCTAGATGGTTGAGTTGCTATCGATGAACTCCTCATCGCTGAAGAAAAGTGTCCTTTCTTATCAGAAACAGACTCAGGTTGAGAATAAGTCTGGCCTCTTGATGGCCCAGAAGGGGCCGATGAAACCGGATTAACCGATGAAACCGAATTAACCGGTGAATGAGATACAACAGGTTCTACCGGTTCAATTTGAGAATCCACCATGTCGGCAGCAGACTCGGTGATGGTTACTCCACCACCCGAAAACTCGCCTGGGCCGCCGATTGAATGCCCGGAGGATAATACCGAATCAAGACTAAACCCTGCAAGTCGTTCTGAAGGTTCTTCATTGATAACCTCTCTCTTAGGCGTCGCTTTTGGTTTGGCTCTAGTCTCAGAACTGGAACTGATGTTTTCCGCACGGTCCTTTTTGAGATCCTTTTTCATCTGAACCGCTTTCTCAAAGCCTTCTCTTCCCAATAATGTCTTGGCGGTTGAAGTCGCACCTTGACGCATCAACATTGTCGATACGATGTACAAACCGAAACCGCCACCGCCTGCTGCGATCATGAAGAAGAAGAGGAAAGTCCAGCCGCCAAATATATCGGTATCGCCCATAGACCATTCATCCTCATCGTCACCTTCCATTGTTACAACGCCGGTTTCGGTGGTAATTTTGGTGATGACCATCGCATGTCCTTGACCGAGGACAACACAGCTATCATCGACTTCAATCGAACCTCGTGTGACGTTCAGGACATAGCCGTCGATGGTGATTGCTTGGTGCCAATCTTCGAGAATATTGAGATTATCGGCGATATTTTCCGAGCCAGGGATGATTCCAATGACTGCCCAATCGGCTTCAAATTCTGAAATTTTATTGCCGACTTTTTCTTGAGGGGTCAAGGGGCTAATCCACGGTTTTAAATCGACTCTTCCACCCTTACCTTCTTCGACATTTTTCGCCTCATTAAAACTCATTTTGTGAATGATGACCGATGCACCGATGGCTTGTTCGTGGTCAACCGCATCATCGGTATGACTTTCGTAGATAATAGAGGTTAGCAATTGGCCGGTCACAGAAATTTTATTTCGGTCACAAATTGATTCTGAGTCAACCGAATAATCGATCAAATTAATGGTCTCATCATATGCAACAGTACCGATTCCAGAATGGATTTTGGCATCTTTGCCAACGAATTCAACATGGATTTCTCCGGTTCCTTTGCCCCAGTCTGGGGTTGGTGCAGAAAGACATCCTGCCAAAATAAACATGGCGCAAAGCAGCAAAGCGAGTCGTACCCGAGTACCGGCCATGAGGTACCTACGGTACCTAGGACTTTGTGAACCCTTGGGTTTGTTTGGCTTTGTATTAGGTAAAATGTGTTGGGGGATTGGTGTGCGCGGAGAGAGATTCTCATCAATTAGTTATGTTGGGATTAGATTCTAATTGATGACTACGCCGATAACGGTTGTACTGAATAAAAATGTACAGTTCTCGACTAGTTCGAATCTCTCTCACCGCTTGTTCTGAATAATATTGAAGCGCGGAGAGAGAGATTCGAACTCCCGTGTCAAGCGACACCGGCTTTCAAGGCCGGCGCAATACCAAACTTTGCGATCTCCGCTTATAGCCGGTCCAGATGCCTTTTGCTCAAGACCTTTACCTCTCTCATTCTTCTTTTGAAGTTGCAATAATCGCTAAACCAAGCGCGCTCGCAATCAATCCAAAGGTGAATCCTGGAACACTATGATCATCTGTATCTTTAGGATGATCGTGAGATGCCATCACGGTCTCAATATCGTGGGCAAATTCGGCCTCGTTCCACTGGTAACCGCTCCAAGATACGATTGGTTTCCATTCATTATCTAGGATGAAGGTAAGAACTGAATGCGCTACAGAACATCGTATTTGGGATTGGTATATCGCTATCATCGGTGCTATTTGGAGCCCAAGCAATGTGCATTTGTTCGGTTAACAAATCCATTCCGCTTTGGCTCTCTTCCCAAGTCATACTGGTATCGTTCCAGAAGTGTAATTGCCACCACCATGAAAGATCCGCAGGTGCTGAAACATTATTTATCGAAGTCAAATAATGGCCAAAATCACTATCTGGAGTTTCAACTTCATCGAGTGCAGCGATGGTTTGGTGCCAAGCATTGATCTCAGAAATAACCGCGGTCGAAGAATTACCATCTAGTTGAACGATTGTCATACTTTCATTATTCAAGCCAGGAATTGGAATCATACTATCATTGGTAGAATTTGGCGCGAAGGCTAGTCGCCCCACCTCGATACTATCGATGCCAACAGACACTTCTTCCCAAATGGAAGTTGAATCATTCCAAGAATGTAATTGCCACCACCAAGAATAATCAGAAGGTGTAGAATCATTATTGATGCTCGATACGAAATGTCCATATTGAGATTCGCTGGCATTAAAGGTCCAATCCTCTTGGTGAGCAGAGGCAACAAATTGCTGCCAACCCATTGGCATTACTTCGCTTTCAAACGAGGTATTATTAGGCATTACTACCGTAACAGTATCGGAATGATCCATGTCTCTGTCGATTGTAATCTCAACATCTTGAGTTTGGATGAAGAAGGCATCCCAAACCGGTTGAAGTTGTGCAGTTGTACCAGTTAGATGCGGCCAAGAAACATTGTGCTTCTCCATATAGGATTTGAAAACTTCAGGTGTGTCGATTGCTGGGTCGACGGTAATCGAAATGAATTCAACCTCTTCGGTTGAGACCATATTTTGTACCGATCTAAGTTTTTGAGTGATTGCAGGGCAAGCATCTTCACAGGTGGTAAAAATGAATGCGATCACCGTAGCTTCGGCTAAATTACTCTGTAAAGAGTGAGGATTACCATCTTGGTCGGTCAATGTGAAATCTTCAATTTCAGGCCGAGATAATTGCAAACCAGTATACGAATTTCCACCTGCACTAGATAGAGGCATGGTTGAAATCATCAATAAGCCAATCAGGCACAATGCAATCTTTCCCATAGATGATGGCCTTAGCCACATCTACTTCAATTGATAGGTTTACCATTCAAATTAATTTGTAACGTAAGAGTAATCCCAGTCCGGAGTACACCAATTCGGCAAATCCATGATGCTGGCAGGATTGGATAATCCAATACCCCAAAGCATCAAGGCTGCGAATAGAAGTGGAAATATCGCGGTTCGGGTATAGATGATAGGGTCTCCTTTCAAATGCATGAAGAATCCCGCGATTCCGTAAATCTTGATGATTCCAATCCCGATTAGAATTGCCCAAACGAGATTGACGCTCAATCCGGTAACATAAACTGCAGCTACCTCAAAAAACGTAAAAAACATCAGAATAAGGAAGTTTACAAAATAAACATCCTTACCCATCTTATCTGCTAATTTCTGGAATAATCCCGCAACTGGTCCTGTATATTTGTGTTCACTCATCTCAATCACCTCAGTACAAATAGAATGCTGGGAAGATGGCAACCCAAGCCAAATCCACAAAGTGCCAATACAAACCGAAATACTCGATTCCATGGCCGTTCTTTTCATCGTAGCCGACGGTATCAGCCTTGAATATCATGAATAACATTACTAGTAATCCAATGAATACGTGCAGACCGTGGGCGCCGGTAGCGATAAAGAAGATCGAACCTGCTTGAGTTCCGATATCGAATCCTTCCGCAACCAGATGGCTCCACTCGATAATCTTCAAAATGATGAAGAGAGAACCGAGAAGCACGGTTGCGATCAGATAGTTTCGCACCGCTTTTTGCCGAGTCGGTAATAATCTGCGGACCCATTTTGTTTCCGATGGTTTCCAATCAACATCTTTAGCGGTCTTCAGCGCTAAGACAATTGTATAGGAAGATATGATTAGAGCAAATGTATTGACCGCTCCAGGCAATAGTGTCATTATATCGTGTCGAAGTAGGTCAGATGCAGTTGTGGTATCGACTGTTTTACAGCGTCCAGCATCAACTGCCCATTGAGTACACCAACCGGTTCTCATCCGCAGATATGCCGAGAAGAATGATGCGAAAACCATAACTTCAGAAATTAGGAATACCCACATACCAGCCTTTCTGATATGTTGTCCTCCGAATGGTTTTCCAAGTGCTACTTGCTCCTTTGCACCGATCAGGTCTTCTCTCCACCAATTGCCGATTCCAATAATTAAAATTATGAATCCAGCACATGAAATTGCGAAGCCAACGTAATCTGCAGCTATGTCGATTCCAAGCATTGCTTTTGTAGTCTTCACAAATCCTTGGAAGCCCATCATAAAGAATAACAAACCAGTTGCCATCAATATCGGCGAAGCCGATCCATGATGATCACCATAACCATCTCCATTGTCGTCATGTCCGTGGTCTTCAGGGCGGATACTATTGAAGAATCCAGCGATGATGTAAAACGCTCCGTAGATGAACGTCATAACCATGATCGTCTTACCTGCAACGGTCCAAGTCAGGTATGAAAGATGGGCTTGTTCCTTATTATGCTCAGCGACTTCATACTTTTCAGTCGCTTCTTCGAGACTCTTTTCTGCTTGATGATAATCTTCAGCAAAGACACCGGTATTTTGTCGCTAGATGGAATTCGTCTTTTGCATCGACGTAATCGGCGTGGGCTTGTTCGTAAGGTTTGATGGTTTCGTCCCAGAAGCCGTGCATCACGGTTCCTAGACCAACTGTAAGAATTGTGAACGCAGCTAGGCCAATTCCGATAACCACCGCTCCGATAATGACGGTCTTCATCCAGACCTCGTTCTTGACATCATGTAATCCGTGTCCACTCATTGGCTCACATCCTCTGAATCGTTTTCTCCAATCGACCATAATTTCTTACTGATTCTATCGAGAATACCTGGTTCGTGCTCGTCGTCTTCGTTCGCATCCAACTGTGTTGGGATGACCGCAAAGGAAGGGGTCGGTGGCGGGCTGCTAGTAGCCCATTCGAGCGACCATCCACCCCATGGGTCCTTGCCGACTTTTTCTCCATTCTTGGACGAATAAATTAGGTTCCAAAGAAGAATTAATTGTGATAGTCCAAAGATAAGTGCAAATATTGAAATTGACATATTTAATTCCGCAAACCCTGAATCTGCCGCATAGGTGTGGGTTCTGCGAGGCATACCCATTATTCCAACAGCATGCATTGGCCAGAACGCACCATTAAAAGATGTGAATGCGATTAAGAAGTGCCAAAGACCCATGGTTTCATTCAACTTGCGACCCATCGCCTTCGGGTACCAATAATAAATTCCAGAGAATAAACCGAATACAGTACCGCCGATGAATACGTAATGGAAGTGAGCGACGACGAAGTAACCATCGTGGAATTGAGTATCCAAACCTGCTACCGGGAAGAACATTCCAGATAGGCCACCTAGGGTAAATGTGATCAAGAATCCTAAGGACCACAAGGTGTGGGTTTTGAAGATTAGAGAACCGCCCCATAAGGTTGCAAGCCAGTTGAATATTTTCACACCGGTCGGTATTGCAACACCCATTGTGGTCAGCATGAAGATCGAACGCCAGTATGGATCCATTCCGCTGGTTAACATGTGATGTCCCCAAACGATGAATCCGACAAGTCCGATTCCTACCATTGCGTAAACCATTGACTTGTAGCCAAAGATAGAGCGGCGAGCGCTGGTTGCCAGTACTTCTGAAACGATTCCAAACGAAGGAACTACGACAACGTAAACCTCAGGATGTCCGAAGAACCAGAACAGGTGCTGGAATAGGAGCGGGTCGCCACCACTAGTGAAGAACACGGTTCCTATCGTGCTGTCGAATAGTAGGAATAATACACCGATTACGAAAGCGGGTAGGCTGACATAGAGCATGAATACACTGATGAGAACAGACCAAGTGAACAAGGGCATCTTCATCCAGGTAACTCCATGTGCGCGCATAGTGAATGTTGTAGTGACGAAGTTAACACCGCTCAGAGTTGATGATGCGCCCAAAAGGGCGATTCCAGATATGAATGCAATAGTTCCTGAATTCGGACCTTGAGCGGTCCCTAAACCTGCTAGAGTGGAATAAGGTGGGTACATGACCCAGGTGATATCGGCGGATTCCCCGGACCAAACTCCAGCGAATATCAATGGTGCTGCTGCGACCAATAGCCAGAAACCAAGCGCATTGATCCTGGGGAATGCTAGATCTTGAGCGCCGATTTGCAAAGGCAAAATGTAATTCATAAATCCTGCAATCATCGGCATTGCTGCTAAGAAAATCATTGTGGTTCCGTGTAATGTGAAGAATGAATTGTATTCATCCATTGTTAGGAATGTGTTTTCGGGTAAAGCCAATTGAATTCTGAACAATAATGCTAGAAGTCCACCGACCAAGAAGAAGAAGAAACCAAACAAAAAGTACAGCATTCCAATTTCTTTGTGGTCGTGAGTGGTTAACCATGGCTTTAGGTATGACCAAAAGTTTCCAATTGAGAATGTATCGGGATTACGAGTGTAGAATACCCACATAACCGCGACCAAAATCAATCCGACAGCTAAACCAATAACTGTCATGAAGATGACAAGAGCACTAGCAGAAGGCGCCTTTGCGGAAGCATTTGGACCAGCGACATCGATTGATTTAGTTGCATAGCCGTCATTTGCATTTCCATCGCCGCCATTTACAGCATTGCCATGAATTAGGATTGTTGAAATCGCAGTATCGTCAGAGGGAGCGGTATAAACGAATGTCCAAGTATCGAAATTATTCAACTCCTCGGTATGGGTTAGGCCGCCGGACATTTCCTTTGCTGAATTACCTTGAGCATCTTCAACGTGAGCAAGAGTTCCACCTCCGGTGATGAGTATTCTGAATCCAGCAACATTACCGTTATCATCGGTCGCACGGACCAATGTGGGGTTGGTTACCGTTACATTGAATGTATATTCAGCGCCAGCTTCGAATACTTCAGGAAGTCCATCGACTGTGATTTTAGTATTAGAGGATTGGTCGTGACAATAACAGCCTTTGTCAGCATCGGAGCCGATTCCAGTTGGAAGAGCATTCATCTGAGGAACAGCAAATAGTGCAAGCATCAATAATGCTAGAACTGCAATAGATCGAGTATGTTTCATTTAACTCAAGCCTCCTTCATTTTATTATCGAAAACAACACCAAAATCGATATCGTCACAAGAAGTTCCTTCCCTTGCAACCACTTTCACAGTTCCAGTCATTACCGAGTGATATTCTCCACAATATTCAGCACAGCGCACAGGGAATGTTCCTGCCTCATTCGGCTGGACATACAACCAAGTCCCAGTATCTAACCCCGGTACTGCATCTTCTTTATTGCCCCATTCCTGGAGCCAGAATGCGTGTTGTACACCTTGGTAAACGCCGTTCTTATCGCCGTATTTATCGGAGTGGATGTTGAACATTACATTTTCATCACAAGGTATGAAGAAATGCTTGGTCATCAATTGGCCTTCTGGGATATGAGCCCATGTGTGAATGGTATTGCCATCAGCATCTGTAATTGTTACAGAAGAATTCGTTACATCATTGAACAAAGAATCATTGGTAATAGTGCCATCGATTAATTCTAGCGACCAACTATTTGTTCCTTGAATCACATTAGCAGTATAGTTTCCATCGGCCATTATTCTGAGATCATCGCCCCAAGAAACATCGAAGGTAGAACTTGGATCCTCCCAAGTCAAACCATCTCGGTAACGGTATTCCCATTCCCATTGAACACCGTTTACCTCGACGGTAAAGGTCTCGTCAGGGTCTGGAATTGCTCCCCAGATGATATTCATCGAACCGAATGCGATGTAGGTTACCCAAATGATCAGCAGGGTTGGTCCTGCAAACCAAGCGAGTTCGAGTTTGAGGTTGTGGCGTTCGGTTGGAAAGGTTCCAACCTTGAGTTCTTCTTTACCAGCAGGTTCGATTCCGTCACGGAATCGAAGAATGGCGATAAACATCCAAGTAAAGGTAAAAACTCCGACTAAAATCGACCAGAACATGAACTTGTCATACAAGACATCGAACAAAGAGTTCTCATCCGGCCATAACTCCCGTGAAGCGCCCATGCTTCAAGCGCATAGACGACCGTATTAAGCGATTGTGGAAAGGTATGGTTCTCCCTACGGGAGATTTAGCCATCAAGAGGATTCTTGGGCTTTGACTAAGTGGCTCAACCCATGAGCGTTTCAGCCTGTGTTCAAACCACTCTTGACGGAGCGGTTTTGATCGAGATCGAAGTCCAACCTGGAGCTTCGCGTCAAGGCGTGGTTGGCTTCAATCGGTGGCGTGGCCGATTACAGGTCGCAGTCAAAGCCGAAGCCGAAAAAGGCAAAGCGAATAATGCGGTTTGTTCGGTCTTATCAACAATTTTCAAAAAACAAGTCGAGGTGGTAGCCGGTCATACTTCGCGACAGAAAAAAGTCTCGGTGAATGGAATGACTGCAAATGAAATAATTACAGTTTTGGAGGGTTTGGTTGAACCGGATTGAGCGATTTAATCTGGTAGCTCGAGCTCTCATCGAAGCACGAGCGAGCAACCTTGAGGGTTCACCGGTATTGGTCGAAGGACAAAAAGATGTAATCGCTTTGGAAGCTTTGGGTTTCAAAGGACCAATAGAAATTTTAAATCGCGGTTGGCCAGTCGACCGAGTTGCGGTTTGGATAGTTGAAAATTATTCGGTGCCCACAATTGTCTTGATGGATTGGGACCGGACCGGTGGTCGGCTTCAAAGAAAATTAGCCGATGCTTTCGAAAGTTTGGATTACAAAATATTGACTGATTTTAGAAAGACCCTTTCAAAGGCGATGCGGCCGGAAACATTGTGCTTAGAAGATTTGAAAGCGTTTGCCGATGAGTTGTTGGAATTGATAGAACTCATCGATCCTCAGGCAAACGCACGCCCATCTCCTTGACCGTATTTAATACGACGTGAGTATAGGACCTTGTTATCCCATCAAGGGTAAAAACAGTCTTTGTCAAATCGTCTAGGTCGGCTCTATCCTGAACTCTTGCCAAAACCATCGAATCCCAATCTCCGGTTACATCGTACACACTGAAAACCCGCGGGTCCGCGGCAATTTTTTGCTGGACTTTGATCATCTCACCTTTGGCAATTCTCAAACCAGCCATCACCGTCATGCTCCAACCGACCGCTTCAGCATTCAATAATGGAACATAACCAGTAATGATATTTTCAGCCTCTAATCGGCGCAATCGATTGGTGATAGTTCCTTGAGCGACTCCGACCTTTGCCGCCAGTTGACGCTGAGATAATCGAGCATCTTCGCAAAGTGCGCTGATGATAGCGCGGTCGGTCGAATCAAGGCTCATATCACCAAGGATGCTCAAGCGGCTCTTCAACCATTCGACTTTTGCTCGGGCAGATTTAGGTCTAAAACCCAATCTCCTAGATCAGAAACACTTACCGCTAAACGCATATGAAAGTCCCCTTCTCCCCGAACCTTCATTTTGCCAGTAAGATCTTGGCCACCTGCTACCTTTCCTTTGGGTACACGCGAATTGGTTTTCCAGCCGTTTTCGAGGGTCATATCACCTATTTCTAAATCGAATCCAGCGGTTAAATTATACTCTAATTCATTGAGACCAACCCACGCCCCTTCGAGTGTTGGTAAACCCTTTTCGCGTTTTAATTCAGCTTGAATGATGAAAATTATACAAATCACTAATAGAGATAAAATCAATGCTGGAGTAAGCACTTCTCCCTTTTGAGAAGATTGCCACGAAGTAGGTAAATTGGCTCTTTGAATCGATAAAACCCGGTTATTTGAATCGTTTTCGAAACTGCCGACCATCACCAATAACATCTCGTATTCATTCGAGTGGGTCGCACCTCCAAGTTCTATTCCTGCACCTTCAAGGTGGTCTCTTGTGATGGTTGTATTCCACTTATTGAGGGTATTATTGGTAAAATAAAACGACGAAGAAGGTGCCCAATCTCGCAATAAATTATTCACACTTTGTCCTTGGTTTCCTTCAGCTTGAGTTTCGATAATGAAAACGTGCAATTGGGTCGCGCCAGATAGTTGTTGTGGATTTGTCCAATCGCCTTCGATCGAAATCAATTCGACTTCACTCGAGCCAATCAATTCAATACTGAAATCAATTTCGACCTCGTTCTGATTAATATTACCGGTAAAGTTATCAAAATCGTCAAGGGAAACCCAGAATCCATCGACGGTCATCGCCGGGAAAACGCTGATGTTGTGGAACATCGCTCTAGATTGAGCATCATCGCTTGGCCAACCGCTCTTTTCATCACTTGAATTTGTTCTCCAATGGATTAGGGTAATGTCTCCGTCCGCTTCCATTTTTTCTAAAATCGAAACATATTGATCATCGTTTTCGCCATGAAACCATTCCACCAATATTGGCGCTGAATCGGCTGATTTATGCTCGGAATAAGCATATTGATTGAGGTCTCCAATGGCGGAGGCCAAAGGTAACATCAATAGTAAAACAAAAATTGCAAAGACTCTCATTCCTCTTCCTCGCACTCTTCGATACCAATCTTCATTTTAAGAATGTCACGGGCATAATCGTCCATCATGAACGACACTCTGGCTGCAACCCATACCGGACAAAGATATTGTCCGCATCTTAGGATTGAAGAACCTCTTTCAATTTTTACTGGAAAATCTTCGATGGTTGGTACTTCGCCATTTAACATCGAGATAATGATATCCAATTCGACATCGATCAAACCGTTCTTGAGGTGAGGGCGTAACAATTCCAATGCTTCTTGGCGTGGCCGCCAGATTCCTTTATTGTCGACGAATGTCGGTTGGCCAACATGGATTACTCTTAGGGGGTGGAATGCATCACCAGGCCAAAAATCACCTTTTGAGTTCTGAACCTTTGGTGTGTATAACCGATCTTTTGCCATCTTGGCGGAGAGATTTACTCGCTTCCCTCGTTGCCACCAAGAGAAATCATCAGAATTGAGTCCCCATTGTTTACAAATGGTATCTATTGTTTCTTGTTGTGCTGGAATCGATGTGTGACGATTTGGTTTTTGTTTATCCATCACTCTTGGTTCTCGCATCAATTCGCGTTTGAGAATCATAGATTTACAAACCCCTTCAGGGGTTCGCTCGGCTACATGTTCCAATAAGGCGATGTAGAATCCACCGGTATCATTGTCGTGTTGATGAACTCTAATTGTATAATCCAATGGCGGAGACTCTTCTTCTCTCTGACTGGGGTTGAGCATATTTTCAGATAACCCTGGGAGTTTTGGTAACTCCCCGGTCCATTCGACCACATTGACATCTTGGTCAAGAATCGGCCAATCATCGATTCCACGATGGACCTTCAATCCAGGCAGTAACCTATCGGCTTCGATATTTACTAATCTTAACCATGGTGCGCGCCTGAGAATTTCACAAATAGCAGCTTCGTTTTCAGTCGGGTCAAGCGAGCAGGTTGAATAGACCATTCTGCCGCCTGGTACCAATAATTGGGCGGCGCGATAAGCGATATCGGTTTGCAATCGAAATAGTGAGCGCCCCTCTTTAGGTGACCATTTCCACCATAATTCCTTATTTTTTCGAGTCGTTGCTGTGCCGGTACATGGGGCGTCCACCACGATTCCATCAACGCCGGGCGTAGCGATTCGGCCAAAGTGTCGACCATCGTGTTGAGTGATCAGCATATTTGTCAAACCGAGTCGGCCACGGTTTGTTACCAACATATTGAGACGTCCCGAAGACGGTTCGTTTGCTAAGACCAGGCCGTTGGGAACGGCCTCGGCCAATTGGGTAGCTTTCGACCCCGGGGCTGCACATGTGTCCAAGATCATTTGGTCAGGTTTTGGTTCAAGTATGACCGGGGGTATCATCGAGACCGCTTCTTGACGGGTAACACGCCCAGTCTCATGGAGTGAAATCATTAATTTCTTGGTTTGGTCATCCGGCATATCCCCTTTGGAAAATGGCATGACCCAAGCTTCGGTATCAGGCATCCAATCGATCGGTTTTCCGCCGACACTACGCAGTTTTTCTCGGGTCCAATCAGCGTCGTGTCGGCCGGGTGTTAGCCGCATAGTAACCGGAAGTGGAGAGGCTGCGACCTCAAGCCATTCTTCGACATTTATTCCAAGGCTTGCTGCTAATTTGGCCAGTGGTTTAGTTGCCAAATCTTCGAGCAATTCCTCGTCAGCAGCCCGGACCATGACCCCGGGGTCAGGTTTCTCACTCTTGAGTGCTTGTGCAGGTCTTATGGCTGTGAAGCAAGTGGCCAAATCATGGCGGAGATGTTGGTCACCATGGCATTCATTTCCGCTCTTGCGATGATTGTTGCAGGTTTGCAAGATAAGTTCTTAAAAATTGGTTGGTTGACTTTATTATTATTGGTAATAATAGGCTTCACACTTCCTGTGAATGCCTTCGCATATGATGGCGGTTTGGCTCTAATAATTTCGGTCGGCGCAATGTTGAGTTGCGCTTCTTACAAAATGGAAAATAAGGAATCGGTCTTGATGGCAGGGATATTGATTTCGGTTTCTTTGTTGACGATGTTTCCAAGTGAAGCATATTCAGAAGATTTGCTCAAAAAGAACATGACTCCTACAATTCTTTACTTGATAGTAGGCTTTTTGGTCACTAGTAGATTTGATCGATTCAAATTAGGAGGAGCCTTGGCTGCTTCAATCATTGTAGGATTTACACCGGCGATGATTTGTGCAATTTCTATTTCGATTATATCGACGATGAAAATATTGGATTCAAAAATCAATCTCGGCACAGGGACCGGCCGCTCGGTGGGGTTGGGGATTACAATTTTGATAGGCATCATTGTTATTTTCATCAGCACCTGGGTTCAAGCGGGCGCAATTCCACGAATCGGCGAAGGTTCTGGTGCGGTTGCGGTTAGCCTTTGGATGTTGGTCGTAATCGTTAGTTTGGGCCTGATCGGAATGCTTGCGCCATTGGTTGGGTTCGACGCTCACCCCCGCCCAGAGGCGTGGGGATGGAGGATGGGATTGGCAATTTCACCGATCATTCTTACCATGGTAACCGATTTGGCGGTATTCACTTTGGTAGGAATTTCTATCGCAATTTTGATTTCGATGACAGGCCCCTTGGTTCTAGAAAAGAAGGTCGAAAAAACCGCTTAAGACCCGGGAATGCCCCCCAACGCTTATCTATGGTTGAAAGCGGATTGGTATTTGGAGAATTCCGATTCTCCAACAGGGATGGGGATCCTAATGGGAAGAGCATTTAGAGACGGCATAAGCCAAGATAGCAAGCTGAGCATGAGACCAAAACTTAGGTCTTGGAAGCCATTAGCCGATTTACAAGGTCTATCAGGCCGAACAAAATCAATCGGTGACGGCATGGGACCGTTGGTCGATGTACCGGCTATGGTTAGAATTGAAAACGAGCAATGGGTATTCGAGCGAATCGATCAAGAAACCCTGATGCATCTAACTCATCGACTGATAATTCACGAAGATTCTGGCACCAGAACCTTAGGCGCAACCTTGGATTTAAACACCGCAATGCAAGTTGCACAAGGCATTGCTCGAAATGAGGGTTCAGTGGTTCTTATCGAGCCACTACGCTAAGATTTGTTCTCAGAACATGTTTGCAATCCACGAGATTACATTGTGGTTGAGCAGATAAAAGAATGCTGAGATTCCAATACAAGCGATGTAGATTTGAAGAGGAGTAATTTTCCAAGCATCCTCGGATTCCTCGTCGAAATATCGAATTAGACCAGCTGCTTGCTGGATTCCGCTGCCATCCTTTTTGGCCATGAGACTCATCCCGCCCACACGCCTTCCCTTTATCAACGCGACGCGCGGCCATTCATTCCTCTTCTACGGTCAAATCCACCAAAGGAATTTCTTCTTCTTCTACCATGAGGACACTTGCACCATAGTCGACGTCTTCAACTTCGATATCGATCGAGTTGGCTTCCATCCGGGCTAAAGCCCGTAGGACCGCAGGCGCATTATCATCCGCTAGAGCATTGCGAGCATGGATGAGTTCCTCAGAATCACCTAGTGAATTCTTGGTTTTTTCAATCATTTCTTCGAGGTCGTTTCGAGCATGAGATATATGCGATAGCCAATTGATTTCATTTTCTTTTACAGTAGTGAATTTCCGGTTAAACCTACTTGCAAAAGATAACTCCCAAGGCTTGTGAGCCAATGATGCCGTTAGATCAAAAATAATTCTCGCCCGCGATTCGAGCGGTCCTTGAAGGGTGATGATATTGACATAACACTTAGTGATCAGTCCAAATCCCCAATACGGCATCGATTCGACCTTGACCGACAGATCGCCTGCTACCGCATTGAAAATCCAACGTTGCTCATCGAAGCGTGGCGATTGTTCAACCTTGGGTGTACTGATGCCAGAGATGACTTTGAGCAGAGTCGTAGCAACATCACCTACCCATACAGATGTTGTATTTGCAGGATGATTTTTCAGGCGCAAATTTCCTTCTAAATCGTGACCATGACTGGGCCCGGCTTTGCGAACTTGGGCGAAAAGGATTGATTCTAGTGGGTCTAGTAATCCTTCCATAACTCAATGCGATGGAGGGGATGACCATGAAATGTGCGTAGAATTGGCCAAAGGGTTCATGAGCGATGAGGGTTACAGCGATTTGTGATGAAGACATGGCTGCCAAGTCTAAGAAGAACCCACTCGCAAATTTGATGACCTTACCGGGCATCGGCAAAGGCAAAGCTCAGAAATTATACAATGCCGGAATAAAAAGTGCATCTAGTGTGGCTAAAGCTAGTGTGAAAAGGTTGGAATCCGCAGGGTTATCAGCAAGGTTGATTGCAAAAATCAAACCTACAAAACCAACTGAAAAGGCCGCTCCAAAAAAGAAGGCAACTCCAAAGAAGAAGGCAACTCCAAAGAAGAAAGCTGCACCTAAAAAGAAGAATCCATCAAAGGCAAAATCGAAGCCTAAACCAGCCGTTGCTGGTAGAAAAGGTTCAGATCTAAAAGTGCCTTCGCTAAAAGAGATGCTAAAACGCATTAATGCTAACCGCTAAGGTCATTATTATTGCTCATTCTCTTGAGAGAATAGAGAACTTTGCGCTCGCTTGTACACCTCTCTTAAGGTCTGGTCACTTATTTCCAAATAGACCCGAGTCGTCGCAATACTCGCATGACCGAGCAATCTTTGAATAGTTACCAAATCCGCTCCTCTCTCCAAAAGTCCAGTAGCAAAATTATGACGTAATACGTGCGGGGTGACCCTGCTACGTGGGATTTCAGCGTCATCAGCAAGTCGATTCATCATTCTTTGAACAGTTCTTGTTTGCAAACTTGTGCCTTTTGTCGTAACTAGTAATTGATCGTTGTTTGGATTTCTCAAGTCTCGTAAAGGCAACCATTCTTGAATTCGTTGGACTGTTTCTTGTGTAAAAAGAATTAGGCGATCTTTGTCTCCTTTTCCACCCACTACCATCGCCGAGCGGTCGTTCAAATCTATATCTGTTAATTGAAGAGAACACAATTCACTAACTCGCATGCCGGTCTCTAGCAATATTGTTACCACTAGATTTGCGACCGGGTCTTCACTTTGTCCAGCGACCATTCTTACCATTGATAATTCTCTTCGGGTGAGTGTGCGTGGTAATTTTTTCCCGCTGCGTGGGCGGGTCAAATGATCCGGCCATTTTTGCCCTAGCCAATTTATCAGATGGTTTGCAGCAGCATATCTGGCTTTGATAGTCGAAGCCGATTTATCGCCCAATGATTGAACCCACATATCTAGTCGGCCATTGAGTGGCTCAATTCGATCAAGCAATTTTTCAACCGTTATTTTTTGAAATTCTACTTCGCTAAGAATCGCTTCACCAGGCAGCGGAGTTTCGATGAATAATCTCAAGGAAATAATATAGGATTTTTGAGTGTTAATCGATTTGCTTTCGCTCGCCATTTGTGTCCGGTAAGTGCTCAGCCAAGGCAAATGTGCTCGATGAACCAATCGCGGTGGAAGTTCGGGACCATCGATGTATAAGCGTCGCTGAATAGCGCTATGCTTAGCCTGAAAGGTCCCTCTTCTCATCAGCGTCACCGCCTAAGCCCGCGTCAGCGAGCCGTGCATCCCGTGTCCCGAAGGACAATTGGCCCATTTGAGGCACCGTGCTAATGAAGATAGCGCGCGAAAGCCCAATCTCAAGACTCGATTGGAGGGTGTTCTTGGTCGGCCACTGGCAAATTGAGAGCTTTCTTCAAATTGATGCGTAATTGAGAAAGGTCACCGTAACAAATCAGGGTATCAGGGAACCTCAATTGGAGGTCAGGCTCGGGATTCCAAATCAAATCACCAGCCCGTGATAATGCGAAAACAGGCATCTCGCCTTTGAATAAGCTGGAAATCGGCTTGCCAATAAATTTAGGATGATTTCTTAAGTGAATCGATAAAACGCCTTGTCCGGGAACGGCGCGTAATAACTGGTCGACATTTATCTGTGAAAAATCGGATTCTCCAATGATATAATCGATAATTTCTCCAGCAACATTTACCCCACTTGCTTTCTCGATACCCTCAAGTCCAGGCGAGGAATTTACTTCCAAAACCAATGGTCCATCATTGCCTTCGAGCAGATCAACCCCTGCGACATTTAGTCCTAAAACTCGAGCCGCTCGGCAAGCAACCACGGCATATTCCGGCGATAATTCAACATGTTCAACAGTGCCATTGAGATGGAAATTTGAGCGAAATTCTCGACCGCGAGCCTTTCTACGCATGCTTGCGACCACCTTGTCACCGACGACGAACGCTCTTACATCTTTGCCGTGACTCTCGGCGATGTATTCTTGGATCAGCACAGCTTTTCCGGTCATCAATAAACCTTGGACCAAATTTTTGGTCTCATGAATAGTATGGCGTAAAAAGACTCCTTGCCCTTGGGTTCCTTGGGTTACTTTCACTACCGCTGGAAGTCCACCGACCGCTTCAATCGCTCGTTCGATATCTTTCATATCGCGCACGTACGCGGTCGCAGGAGTCGGAATTTTATTACGCGCCAAGATTTGTCCAGCATGTAATTTATCACGCGACTGAAGGATACCTTGGCTTGAATTTGCAGTCCAAACCTCCATTTGCTCAAGATGGCGAAGCACAGCAACTCCATGTTTTGTTATCGAGTGACCGATTCGTGGGATAACCGCTTCAAAATTAAATTGCATTCCTTTATGCAAAATTCCGATATCTTGGTCTGCAACAAATAATGAAAATTGCATTGGGTCGAGCACTTCGACATCGATGTTTCGAGCCCTCGCTTCTTCGACCAAACGACGGGTGCTATACAAGCGCGGGCCGCGCGAGAGAACAGCCAATCTTGTCGCCATGAATTTGGGCGCGTCATCACCCTTCTTGAGACCTTTGGGCCTCGCTTCAATAGTTTAATTCAAGACATAAGTAGGAATGGCCATGCCATGGGCGAGGAAATCGATGCTGAACAAGCCGTTGAAGAAGAGGATGACAGCCCGGTCGAAATTACCATCGAACAAAGGTTAGAATTTCTTCGAAAGGCTCGCTGGAATGTATTCATGTATCTAGGGATTGCAATCTTGATGTTTGCATTTGCGATGTTCCCATTTTCACACGAGATGGAAATGGATTCGAGGGTTTCAGATTATCCAACCGGTTATATTTGGGGTGTAGTACTTCCCGGAGAAGATTTCACCGATGTCCCAGTTGAAGTCTCAATCGATGTAGCCAATATTCCAGCAGATACCAATAGTATCGAGGTAACGGTTATCAAGGCGAATAATTGTGCTGTACCAGAGGTTGCAATTGGACAAAATGATGCCCGAACCGGGTATGAAAGTCATTCCAATCAGATTTGGATTATCGATGATGTTTCGGTTGGAAGCACTTATGAGCATACTTTCAAAATAGATCCTGGGCTTTATTGTGTCGAGATATTTATCGATTCAGATGAATCGGTCGGATATGACGTCACCATCGATGTATCTACATATCCAAACCAATTCATTGCGGGAGCACTTGGAACATTTTGTCTAGCCTTGTCATTATTCGCCTTTATCGGAGCGCAAAAACACGGTAAATTTGTTAAAAATCTAATCGCACCTGAAAAGGAATTATCGATTGAGGATAAAGTGTTGGCAGAAACCAGTTCCACCCGGCTCGCTGTAGGTCCGAGTGGTCCTCCGAACGCCGATGGACCCGGTGGACCACCTACCGAGGCAGGTCCAAGCGGTCCGCCTTCTGCAGGTCCAAGCGGTCCGCCTTCCGCGGGTCCAAGCGGCCCTCCAAAATCTTCACCCGTTGAGGAACCAGCAAAGGTTGCAGATGTTTACGAAGATCAGGGTGAAGGATATTATTTCAGAAAATTCCCAGATGGGACATATGACCAAACCGTCTACGTTGTAGAAGAGGGTCAATATATTCCGTATCGAGCACCAGAATAGAAAAATACGGTTAATGTTGTCGCATTTAGCCCCATCCTTGAAAGAGGGTGAATGGCCCGTCAATAATGAAGGGTGAGCATTTGGTTGACGAACTGTCCTCGAATACCGTGGTCCAATTGAAGGTCATGTGTAAGGAGCACGGCTTATCAACGGCTGGAAAAAAGGCCGAAATCATCTCTCGTCTCGATGAATTTCTTAACGAAGAGTCCCTTTCGATGGACGATGAAGCCGACGCGGTTCCATTGCCGGAAATAGAAGAGGAAGAAATTTTAATCGCTGAATTTCTTGAAGCTGATCTAATAGAGGAAGAACTGCCACACAAAATCGCATCGATTTCAAGTCCTAACACCTTGATGGACCAAATTAAACAACCGAAGGTGGCCGCTGTGCTCATCACACTATTACTTGCAACCGGAGGATGGTATTGGTATGTTAGCAACCAACTCGAGCCCTTTACTGCTGATGATTTACGCTATGGCGACTCGATAGAATATAGTATTCTCAATGGCGACCTCGATGTTACCGACGGTTTCATCGATTTGGTAATGGATAATCTCGATTCCGAAGATGATGTTTGTCGCCTACATTTACAATTTGAAGGTGAAGGCTCCTCTTCGGTTACCGAAGGTGGTTCTAATGAATTGGAATTTGAATTTGATAATGATTTATTGGGAGCGGTTAGAGCAAAGGGTTCTATGGGATTGGATTGGTTAACAGTTGAGAAAAAATTGACTCATAATTTCGATAAAATGACAATCTCTAGACATCTTTCTAACACGCTTACCGATTGTAGTTCATTCGCAGAGGGGGCTGATGCACAAATGAGTTTACAGACAACAACTTGGACTGAGATTTCAGAACAAGAAATCATCGCAACAAAAGCCGATTGGAGCCTCAATGTGAAAAATGATAATTATCAAGGTTCAACCATGTCGTTCGGAGTTGGTGGATTATTGGGCTCGCTTGAATCAGCAGCACCAGGGGTATTGATGGTATTTTCACCGGTTGAAATCCGAGAGGTAATCGGAACTTCCTTGATAGAAACAGGGGTTACCGGAACATCGATGGGCTGGGAATGGCGGGTGATTGGACCGGATATGGCAGGTGATGAACCAGCGTGGAAAATCGCCTTAGAGCACAAAGAAATCCGAGATAATTGTTTAGGTCATGCTCGGGTAACTATGTGGGTAGTTGCCGATTCTCCTTGGGCTATTTCTCAAAATGTCGATGTCAAAATTACCGGCAAAGATGGCGACCGCTCTTCTTGTGGCGCCGCGACTCAAATCCTTGGTGACATGATTCTACCCAAAGGCACCCTCACTCTAAAATTGGATATTTTCAAGCATGATATCAACAGGGGAACCAAACTTCTCGACATGGGGGTTGGATACGATTCTTTACCGAGTGCTGGCCATCATACCCCTACCTCGAAGCAATTGCAGGATTGGGGTGATAATGAATTGCATTTACCAGACCAATCATCTTTGCGTCAATATCCACTAGAGGTTGCAGCCTCTTGTATTCCATTCCTTTCTGAGGCGGTAGCTGCAAGAGCTGCATTGGATGATGATGGTTATATTTGGCGTGCGATTGATAATAGAAGTTCGACCAAGACAACATGGAATATTTCATGGGTAAATTCTGATCCAAATTCAGGCTGGGTAAAACTTGATATTTCAGGTTCTCCAAGTTCTGAAAATTGTACTTACATCGGCCATGGCAGCCATAATAATAACGGCGCACATAATAGAAATGAAATTCCTCCAGCACTTAACATTTCGATGATGGAAGACGATCTTACAGATCGAGCTCGATTCCCAGTTCTTTCGGGTAGTGATGGCTTTTTCACCAGTACGGGTCAATATCAACCCGAGACCCGGATTGGGCATTTGGTAGTCACTCCAAATGGCGATTATTCCGATTGGATCAACCGCTTTAAGACCGGCGATACCGGTGCGACAACCTTGGACTTGTCACGTAATTGGAATTCGGACGGCTGGTCGAATACTCTCACATTGGCGATGGATGCTACCAGCGGTCAAGTTATCGGTTGGAACCTTTACCAATCAAAATGAGATTGGTGATAAGATGAGTGGAAGAAACCTCGACGATCTCATTGAGCAGAATGAAACCGATCTTGGTTTCCTTAGCGCTTATGGTGGTGGTGAAACCCCAGAAGCGATCCTCGAGCACATCCAAAATATTTCCAATGAGCATTTCGAATTAAAAATAACAGCAGAAGGCGTAATGGTGAAGATGGTTGCAAAAAATTTACCTTTGGTAGCATCGGATTTGCAAAGAAGAGGCTTCCTAAATGCAAAATTGAACAAGAAAATAGTGGAGGTTACCATCTGTGATTGGGGCCCGGACCAGCGCCGCTTCATCGAGCGTTTGGTCGAATTCATTGACGGCGAATAATCGCTGCAGTCGTAATCACGCTAAGGGTGATGAGCCCTGTGATCGCTGGAAGTGAATCATTGTTTTGAGTAGTTTTAACTGGAATAACACAACCATCTCCTCCCCATTCATTTTCGAAAAACCAACAATCGGACCAAGTTTTGTAAAATCCGCTTGGCGGGAAAGACTCCTTGGTGTTATTATCATCGGTATAGTTGGCCTTGACTCGCCAGTTCACATAGGTGTGGTCATCGATCGTGGTGACATTTCCCATGAATGACCGGTTATCAATAGTACTTAGTGGCTGGTTTTCCGGTGGTAAACATACGCCTTCGTTATTACAGATTTGTGTAGTGAGGGTGAAGGAAGTATTGTTTTCAAAAGCCGCCTGACCTAATGTAAAATTGATTTCCCAAATTTCAAAATCAGTTGTGACTCCAGTATGGCTAATTTCAGAAAATATTGTTTCTTCAAGCACCGGGTCAACATTGACTCCTCCTTCAGATTTAGCGCTGACCATTGGCAATAAAAGCAGCATCAAAGCAATGAAAAAAACCGATTTCAAAGTTCCATCTCCCATAGTTCATCCCCGACCCAATGTATATTCTTGAGGCCCTTGCCTTTGGTATCATTTACGAGGGCAGTCCCGTCTTTTACCGCCCAACCGATGGCAATCGGCCGCTTGTGGTCCTTATCGCGCACCCAAACCAGATCACCGGCATCGATGTTTTCATCGGCTCCGTGAATCCCAGCGACCATACAATCGGCGCCGTTCATCAAGAATGGTATCGCGCCGTGATCGATCTCGACATAGCGCTGCTCACAAGGATAGGAAAGAAAGCCTCGCAACGTCAGAAATACAACCCGATTCCCATCAGAATCATTCAATTCAACCGCTAAAGGAACCCTATTGACCAAGACCATTTTCCAAGGCCCATAATTTGCCATTTCAAGGAAAGCACCTTCGACCGCAAGGTCGATTCCTAGGTTCGTCTCGAGGTCTTTGAGTAAAGGAGCGATGTTTTTTCGCCGAACCGGTCGGCGTTTTTTGATCTGCCAATCCCTTGCCATAAATTGCTCGAGCCGCTCCGTATTGATGACCCTTCGTATTGATGAGGTATGTCGTGTTGGCAATTATCATGGACGTTTGGTGTGCGATACGAACCTATCCAAAACACGCGGCTGAATTGGGTAATTCAACCCCTCAAGAACCGGTTTTTTTCCTAAAATCTTCTTCTTCAGTAGTGCCGTTTGGTCAAATCGATTGCCAGAATGGCGACATTCATCACGAATTAGAATTGGTCGTTCGAATTGGAGAGGATCTCAAACCAGATGCGATGGCTGTCGGTTTAGATCTGACCAAAAGAACCACCCAAGACTATCTCAAAACTGGTGGCTTGCCTTGGGCTGCTGCGAAATCTTTCCGTGGTGCATCGGTGATTGGCGATTGGGTCGACTTTTCAGATAATGTCGCATACGATCTACAAATAAATGGTGAAATAAAACAAAAGGCCACTCTGAATCAAATGTCTTGGTCCATCAGCCAGTTAGTGGGTAAATTATCCGAATGGGCTCCACTTCAGGTTGGAGATGTTTTGTTTACCGGCACACCTGCCGGAGTTGGACCTTTGAATAGAGGAGATACGATTCAGGTTAGATTATCACAAGGAAATAAGGTCTTGAGCATACATTCTGCTGACTGTATCTAAGGCGCGCCCTTCAAATATGAACGGCCGGTCGCCCAAATCGCTGGAGACATCTAAGATGGCACAATGGCATGGAATATCTCGTCGCAAATCTACTGGTGGACGTCGCGTCCAAGCGCGCAGCAAGCGCAGTACTGAAATCTCCTCTGAGAAGCAATTTGCTCTCATCGGTGAACCAAAGCGAAAAATCTACTCGACTACTGGGGGAAATACCCTTGTTCGTGTCTTGTCCGATAACCGTTGCTCGGTTAACTCAAAAGATGGAAAGACCGTCAACGCAACCATGACCAACGTTATTCAAAACGAAGCAAATCCAAACTACATTCGTCGAAATATTTTGACCAAAGGCGCTGTTGTCGATACCGACAAAGGCCAAGTCAGAATCACCTCTCGTCCTGGACATGATGGTGTAATCAACGGCGTTCTTCTTTGAAGCAACGACTTCAAAGCAGACCACCCACTGAGGGTTAAACATGGACCACAACCCAGACCGTATCGCAGTCTGGCCGGGTTACTTTGATGCAAAGGTTTCCCGACGTAGCGGTCGTCGTGTTCCTCGTGACTCTTCGGTTCTAAAACCAGATCTCGAAGGTTTGTTCATCGCTTCGCGGGCGCTTGGACTTAGGAAGATCAAACGTGAAGAGAAAACCTCTCACCCAACTCGCCCTCATTCAAAGGAAGGCCGCTTATGGGTTTCCAAAAAAGGTGCAGCCGATTCGGTTGGTGCATCTTCAAAAGAAGAAATTTTACAATTGATCGGTGGCCAATGGCGGCAAATGCAAAAGGATTTACGAGCTGACGAAAAAGAAGCCGAAAAGCGCGGACCTCAGACTGGAGACCGAAGAGCTAGGGCTCAACGCAAGGGTGGAAATAAAGCAAGAGCCGTCCAAGCAAGGGCTCAGCGAAGCCAAAAACGACGCCGTTGAATCAGAGATTCGGCACGGCATGAACCCAACCGAAGATATCCTCTTCAACCTCGTTCTGAATATTGGTCAAAGAATCGTATAATTTCTGGGTCAACACTCCTGGCTCAGAGCCATACTTTGCACATGTCTCACCCAGAGTGATGCTTCCGATCGGGCTGATTACCGCTGCGGTCCCACAGCAGAATGCCTCTTGTGCGCTCATGGCTAATTCGTGACTAACCTTGGTTTCAACAACTTCAACCCCCATGTGGCGCGCTAATTGAATAATGGAATCTCGGGTGATTCCTGGTAAAATTGTTCCAGTGAGTTCAGGGGTGTAAAGAACTCCGTCCTTGAGACAGAAGAAATTTGCAGCTCCGACCTCTTCGACGTAGTGGTGTTCTTCAGCATCGAGATAAATCACTTCAGCAAACCCGCGATCTTTGGCCTTGAATGATGGCATCATTCCCGGGGCGTAATTCCCGATTGCCTTCACCCCTCCCGAGCCACCGGGTGCGGCTCGATGATGTTCATCGCTGATCAATAGGTCAATGCATTTCATTCCGCCTTTGAAATATGGACCGACCGGGGTACAGTAAACCATGAAGGTATATTCAGGAGCAGGTGCAACTCCTAAAATCGGACCACTACCGTTGAGAAGTGGTCGAACATAGAGAGCGCCCTTGCCCATAGGGGGGATCCACCGCGAATTTTCTTGGACGACCTGTTCGATCGCATCGATGAAGATTGATTCGGGTACCGGCGGCATCTTGAGCCGGTCAGCACCTCTTTGCATTCTACGAGCGTTTTCTTCTGGTCGAAACAGTACAACTCGGCCAGCTTCGGTTCGGTAAGCCTTCATTCCCTCGAATAATCCTTGGCCGTAATTTAAGACTCCAGCCGCCGGAGAAATCGAAATATTTCCGTAGGGCAACATGTCTCCAGGCTGCCAATGAGCCTTGATTCCTGTTTTTGAGATATACATTTTGTCAGTCTCGGTTAGAGAGAAGGTCAAACTGTCCCAATCGATTGCAGGATTGCTCATGTGTCAAGACCAGAGCCCGCCTGTATTCAAGGATTCTGTGTATATTGGTTTGAGAGGGAATTTAGATAAGTTGTTGATGTGGTGGTTACTAGCGGTGAATATGGAATGGTCGGGCGATGTTGGAATCATCACCGGCCGTTATGTATCACTCGAGAATTCGACCATACTTGAATTATGGGCTCGGGCCAAGACCGGAGAATCGGTGCTATTGAGAATCGAGGGATTGGATCCTTGGTTTGAGGTGACACCAACCGGGCGATGGACTGACCAACGGGAGGTTTCAACCGATTCCCTTCTCGATTTTGATGAGATCGAAAAAGTGACTGGCCCTGAAATGAAATTAACCGATTTAGGTCTGAAACCGGTTTGGAAAATATTTGTTAAACAACCGTTTATGGTTCCCAAAATTCGCAAGGACTTAGCCGGCAGGTGGACCATTTTATCCGGAGACATACCTTATGTCAACCGGTTTTTCTTGGATGGAGATTTTGGCATGCACGTAACGGTGAAGGGCGAGGTTTCTCCAACCGAGCATCCAGTCGATATATGTTTAAAAATCGAAATGGGCGATGTCGAACATTGTGATCCTTTCCCAACTCCTTTCAGAGTATTTTCATTCGATCTCGAAACCAGTATTGCTCACAATACTATTCTGTGTGCAGCGGTTGTAATCGAAGATATGGCTGATGAATCGAGGACTCACCACACCTTTGTCGGTGAGGAAGAGGAAATTTTACTCGGATTAACCGACTTGATTCGGAAGCGAGATCCAGATATTATCACCGGCTATAATATCGATAACTTCGATATGCCAAGAATAGTCGACCGGGCAAATTTAATCGCTGGGCGCGACAAGTTGTTAAAATCTGAATTGATGGGTTGGGGCCGAGTATCCATAGACGAGCAATCTCGGCGTCGGGATACACAATATCCAGTCCGCGGCACCTCGAGGGCGTGGAACCTCGGCGGTAGGTGTGTAATGGATACTTGGTGGCAAGCACGTCAAGCTTTGAAACCCCAACGAGAAACCTTGAAATTTGTTTCGAACTTGTTATTCCCCGACGAAGAGGACAAACAAAAACTCGATATCGATGCCTCAAAAATGGATGAAGAATGGGCTCGGCGACCAGATGAGGTTTTGGAATATTGTCTAAAGGATGCGGAATTGCCATTAGATATCATGAAGAAGATCCAAGCATTCAGGCGAAAAGAAGCGATTGCGGCTGTGGCAAAGGTAACATTGGACACCAGTGCAAACGGTTCGACCAGTCAATTGATCGACTCCTTGGTGATCCGTCTTGCCGACCGAACCGGCATCGCGGTTCCACTCACCGGATCGGCCGACCGAAAAGAAGGGCAAATCACCGGCGGATATGTTCACGACGTTGAGGCGGGTTTGCATCCTTGGGTCGCGATATTGGATTTCAAATCGATGTATCCTTCGATAATGATCGGCAAAAACATTTGTTTCACCACCCGCATCGATGCTGGGAGTACCGACCAACCAGCTGAAGGCGAAGAAATTCACACATCTCCGACCGGTGCAACATTCAGAAATTCAACTGCTCGAAGAGGCATGGTGCCGAAATTACTTGAAGAATTGATGGCGATGAGAGACCAACATAAAGTCGGAATGAATGCTGCTACCAACCCCGCCGCCAAATCATATCATGACCAAATGCAATACGCGGTAAAGATCTTGATGAACTCGTTTTATGGAGTTTTCGCGAGTGGGTTTTATCGCTTTACTCACAAGGATTTGGGTTCATCAATCACCGCTTGGGCCCGCCATAATATCAAATCTATCATCCAAAAATTGGATGCAGAAGGCCATAAGGTCGTGTATTCGGATACCGACTCTATCTTTGTTACTGCACCGGTAGGGAAAGAGGAGAACCCACGCCAAGTAATGATTGATTTCGGTCATAAAACCGCTGAGCGATTCAGTGAAGAGAGTGCTGAATTAGAATTCGAAAAAGGGCTTTCAGTCTTTTTTTCCCATGGTGCAAAAAAACGCTACGTCGGCCAAGTGGTTTGGCCGGTCGAAGAAATGTTAGTGCGTGGATATGAAACCCAAAGAACCGATTCGTTCAGGTTTTTGACCGATGGCATGAAATTGATGTTCAAATATGTTTTAGGTGATGATTCCGAATCGGCAATCGCTTTAGCAATCGATACGATTCGGGCAGCAAAAGAAGGTAAAGCCGATGTCAGGGATTTGATCATGAGCAAATCCTGCAAAGGAAAATGGGACAAAACCACCTCGAGTTGGGATTTCACCAAGGATTATGCCAACCCGGACAGCATGGTTCAGGTGCGGGCTGCAAAAGCCATAATCGGCAAAGGTCTCCCGTTTACTCCTGGTATGAAAATCGCTTATGTGGTGACGAATGCCCGAATTCGTCCGATGCAAATCGAACCTTGGTTTGAACAAGAGCCGGTAAAAAATTACGATGGCCAATTCTATGCTGACAGATTGGCAACAGCATTTGGCAGGGTCACCGAAGCATTCGGTTGGACCGGTAAGGAATTATTGTCCGGCAATCGCCAAACATCTCTATTCTCGTTCTAATCGGAGCACTTTGAAGCCAAGGGTTGAATTGTAAGCGCTATACTCGCCCAATCAATGAAGCCTATATTTTTGGTATTCTTACTTCTCGCCGTCCCCCTTTCTGGTTGTTTGGGTGGCTCAGATTCCAGCGATATGCCAGTTGAAGCGGTATTTTCCTTTTCACCCGATGAAAATATTCGAGCCAATGCGGCCATCGAGTTCGATGCATCGCCCTCTTTACCTCAAGATGGGTCGCTTTCCTACAAGTGGGATTTCCAAAATGATGGCTCGGTCGACGAGACCGGCCGCGAGGTCGATTGGTCTTATCCGGAATCAGGGAATTATACGATTAAACTAACCGTCACCGATGGTACAAATTCCCACTCCCAAACTCGCAGCCTTACGGTAATTGCTGCAGATGCAGTGATTCCAGAAGCGGACGCAGGATCTTATTCTCCGAGTTCTGATTGTGATGGTGAAGACCCTTCAACCGGCAATTATTATGTATTTTACATCTGTGAAATGGCTAAGGAATTATCGAGTAAAAGAATCGATGCAACCATGAATATTCAATTGGATGCATCGGCATCATCGGCTGGAGCAGATGATGAATATATTTCAGATTGGAATTGGGATACCGATTTACAAACCGATAGCGATGGCGACGGCGATTCGGAAAACGATGCTGATCTAACCGGCGAAACGCCAGAGTGGAAAGATGTCGCTCCAGGTGAATACAAAATTTCTCTGACGGTAATCAACGGCCAAGGCTTAACCGATTCCGACGATGTAGTAGTCAACGTCAATTACGTTGGAGTTTGGTCGGATTTTGAAATAGGGGGCTCGAGTGCAAATAATCCGGTCGATATGGATTTCACATTCTCTGTTACTCAAAACTCAGATTCCGGGAATACGATTCGCCGAGCGGTCGGCGAATTAGTTTATCCAAATACCGATTCTGACTGTGTTGTCGGTGCCGAATCTTGCCGTCCGAAACTCGATTTATTCGGTTTCAATGACAGCGATGAAGAGGCAGGAAATACCTCTGAGACACCTTTGGACCAGCGCCAAGCAGGAGATTGTTCTTCGAGCAATGATTGTGTATGGTTACAATTTACCGGTTCTTACCATTTTGAAAATTCTCAGTGGAAAGATGGTGATTGGACCATGACTTTACGCAATGAGAAATGGAATGATTTAGAAATTGAATCGTTAACAATTCGGTTGATCTACAAGTGAAACCCAAGTTCAGCAGCTCGCTTAGCATCGATTTCAACCTCGGCCTCGAGTACCACTTGACCGAGTGCTTTTCCTTGTGAATCAAGTCTTTTTGAAACGGTCCCACCACCTTGAAGAACATTGTGAATCAAACAATTTATCGCCCCTACTCCTGGGACTTCAAAAACTTTGAATGGGCCTTCAGTCCAGCCCTCAAACCACTGTTCCAGCACTTTTGGTGTTACCGCATCGCTCAGTAATTCCATCCACTCAGGCCGATGGGCTATCAAGGCGATATTCACCATATCTCCTTTGTCACCGGACCGTCCATGAGCAAGTTTCCCCAATGCGACTTTCATGGTTTCACCACCTTTGATTCATCCAATCGATCGAGCATTCTAGATGCAAGTTTTGACCAATATGGATGGTTGTCGAATTTGCTGATCATCTCCAATCGAGCAAGGACCTTATCTTCCAACCAAGGCATCCTCTCCTCCAAATCATGGCGCCATGTTTGATGGTGCTCGATTCGAACCTGTGGTTCGACCAAAACTCGTCTTATCGAGGTCGGGAAAAATCGTAAAACCTCTCTCGGCCTTGGCCTGGCCCCATAACCCGCAACTCCAGCAGGTCCAGTAAGGACCAATGGCGCAATCGACCGGGCAAAATGGGTTAATTGAGCTCTCTGAGGAGAAGATATTGTCCATCTAACCATCACCTCGCTTGGAGAAATATCCTTTCTAAGCCCGGGGGGTGTTAAGGCTTGAGAGCCGAGGAATTCGGTCTCGATTTGAATATCCGAAAGATGGTTTAACCTACCCCGCATGGTATTGTCGAGCATTTCAGCCTTTTCTTGGGCATTTGGTCCGGGGACCATCAACGAACCAGAAGACATCCAACCATCTCGGTGGCAAGCACTTACCTTCAAACTCGCCGGAGGTGACCTTCCACGTGCACCTTCCACCCTCACATGGTCGAGCTTTGTTTCGACCAATGTCGCTTGACTGAGATCCAATGTCACATCCGGTGTATGGTAAGAGGTCGGGTCCCCGATCTCATAGAGCATTTGTTCGGCAACTGTGCGCCGCGTGATTCTACCACCTTCACCTGGGGCTCTGGTGATGACGCAGGTGCCATCGGATTCTATGATCGCTAGAGGGTATGTCAATTCGGCTAATTGGGGGATTTCTTTCCAATCGCTTGAGTTGCCCCCACTGACTTGCGCACCGCATTCGATAAGATGACCTGCCAATGTCCAACCGGCCAATACATCGTACGGGTTCTTGATATTCGGCGGCGCCCAATCCGCCAAAGGCGCATTGAGTTCGAGTTCGCTACCATTGGCAGCCCAGCCACAGGAGTGGGCCATGGATCCAACTATGAGGCTAGCATCTGCGACCCTGCCGGTGATCACTATGTCGGCTCCTTGCTCGAGAGCCCTTGCAATTCCTGAAGCCCCTAAATATGCATTTGCAGAAACAATGGTTTCTTCATGATCTAATAGTGAGCCTAATTTGTGATCGAACATGTGGATAAATGGCTCGCCGGTGCCGGCTAAAGCCGATAATTTTGACCCGATGCAATCGCCACTGATTGTAGCGACCTTACAATCGGTCCAGCCGATTGCACTTGCAGCCTTCAGCACTCTACTTACACAAGCATCGGTATTTGCTCCGCCCGCATTGGTGACCAACTTGACTTTTTTCTCCTTTAGTAATTCCATACCGCCAGCCCTTAACCAAACTTCGAGATCGGTTGCCCAACCCGCGCTCGGATTGCGGTCGAGTTGTTTGTGCATAATCGACATAGTCACCTCTGAGAGGTAGTCCATCGTCAAATAATCCAACTCGGTTGTTTTGAGCATTTCGAGAGGTGCGAGGGTAATATCTCCCCAAAATCCGCCGGCTCCGCCGATTCTTACTCCGTTGTCTGGACGCCCCATCAATTACTAATTCGCCCGGCCCCCACATATGTCTTTCGGATGGCATTATCGGCGGACTAAACGGCTTTTTTGAACCTAACTTGCAGTATTTACGCGACGCGGTATTGAAATAGGGGAGGATTGTCGCCGGGCCTGAAGGAGAGTTTGCCATGGGTTCACAATGGGAAGACAAGACAAAGCCACACCGAAATATCGTCTTTATTGGACACGTTGACCACGGAAAGTCGACTACTGTTGGTCGCCTTCTTTTGGACAGCGGTCATATTGAAGGTCACGTTGTCGAAAAGAATGAAAAGTTAGCAGCAGAAGCTGGTAAGGCTGGTTTCGGTCTTGCGTACGTCATGGACGGCCTAAAAGAAGAGCGAGAGCGCGGTATCACAATCGACGTCGCACACAAAGAGTTCTACACACCAAAGTACTACTGGACCATCATCGATGCTCCAGGACACCGTGATTTCGTCAAGAATATGATCACTGGTGCTTCTCAAGCGGATACCGCAGTTCTACTGTGCGCTGCTAACGACGGTGTTAACGCCCAGACCAAAGAGCACGCTTTCCTAGCAAAGGTGCTTGGTGTTGCTGAGCTTATCGTCCACGTCAACAAGATGGACATCTCCGGTGTCGATTGGTCAGAAGACAAGTACACCGAAGCATGCTCCCAAGTTACTCAACTACTGAAGATGGCAGGATTCGGAGGCCAACTAGACCGAATCCCAATGATTCCAGCATCCAGTCTTAACGGCGATAACGTCTTTGAGAAGTCCGACAAGACTCCATGGTACAATGGACCAACGTTATTCGATGCTATCGATGCAGCAACAATGCCAAACAAGCCAGTCGATAAGCCACTTCGCCTACCAATTCAAGATGTCTATAAGATCTCTGGAATCGGCACAGTCCCAGTCGGAAAGATTGAGACCGGAACTCTGAACGTTGGAAAGACAGTAGTCTTCAACCCGTCCCAGAAGTCCGCTGAGGTCAAGAGCATCGAGATGCACCACACAATGGTACCTAAGGCAGAGCCAGGGGACAACGTTGGTTTCAACGTCCGTGGTCTAGCCGCAGTCGACATCCGCCGAGGTGACGTTGCAGGTTATACCGACACCGCACCAACCTTTGTCCGTCACGACGAACACTTCGTTGGACAAATTCAGCTCATGGATATTCCAAAGGCTGTATCCATCGGATACACCCCGGTATTCCACTGCCACACCGCTCAGGTCGCAGTTCGTTTCCACGAACTTCTAGAGAAGACCAACAAGGCAGGAAAGGAAGCTAACCCTTCGTTCCTAAAGACCGGTGATGCATGTTTAATCCGCTTCGCACCTACCAAGCCAATGGCTATCGAACCAATGGACAAATTCCCAGAATTGTCTCGCTTCGCTATCCGCGACATGGGTAAGACCGTCGCAGCAGGCGTTTGCCTGAAGATCGAGAAAAAGGCTTGAGCACCAACCGGATTACGATCCAAAAGGAATAGAGGTGAATATCATGGCAGCAGTGACCATCATCAAGCTAACAGGCGAGAACCATCGTGACATCGACGCAGTCGCATCCCAAATCAAAATGATTTGTGATAATGGCGGCATCAGTCTACGAGGCCCGATCCCACTACCAACCCGTCGTCTTGTGGTACCAGTCCGCAAGGCTCCAGATGGCGAAGGCAGTGAAACTTACGATCACTGGGAAATGCGTATCCACAAGCGATTGCTTGAGATGGACATTACCAGCGGAAAGGACGAGAGTGCTCTGCGACAAGTCGCACGCATTCCAATCCCTGATACTGTAAGCATTGAACTTTCAATGCGCTCGGTACAATAGATTCTATTTCACAATTGAATCGGTTTCACAATGTGGCTTTCTCAGCCACACCTGCATCGACTAACCAGTCGGCAGTTCCTTGATCAAGGAAATGAATATCACCTGCTTCAAGTGATATTTCCCCGTCAATAGTCATTATTGGTTCGTCCATAGATTGTAATACTCTGATTCTGATCATCGAATCTTCTTCAAATTGAGGTTCTTTTTCGATTTCACCTTGGGTTGGTGAACCGGCCTCTGCCGCAGCCCAAGCGTTGAAATCGATACTTTCCTTCTTTTTTGCAGGAGCGAGTTCAGTTGCAGCTGCATGGGTTTGACCAATCACACTAGGTTCTGCAATCTTTACTAGTGTCGGTTCCATTCCCTCCAATTCTGGATACGCATCTTGCATTGCAAGAATATCCTCCTCATCTGTTTCAATCTCTTGTAACGGCGATGAGTCATCTTCCAATGCGATCGTGGGCGGACCTTGGCCGGTTAAACCGCCAGGTTGCTCAATAAATGTGTCGAGTTGCATTGTACCTGCTGCTAATGGAGATTGAGCGGCTGTACCCTCGGATGCCAAGCCATGTTGCATTCCATTCCAATTAACCGATAATTTGAATCGATCAATATTTTGGACCACGCTCGAATAAAATTCTCTTTCTGCCGGGTCGTGGCGGCCCCAATCGAGTGCGGGCAAATCTTGCTTGTGGTTTTGAATACCACCCTCGGAGCGTAAACTCACGCTCGAAGCGTGCTGTTGAAACGAAACCAATCTTTTTCTAGCCAACTCAGAAGAGGTTCGGCGGATATTGGCTTGACGCTTCTGTAAATTTTGCAATCGCAAGTCCGGGCCTCGAGTTCGATAGATTTCATGAATTTGCATTTCGATTGTATCGAGGAGTTGGCCGACCTTTTCCCAAAAGTCGCGCCGAGGCAAAACTATTGGCACATGTCTGCCGGTTTGTTGACGCAGTGTGGCGAAAAGTTGCTCTTCAACCTCTCGGGCTTGAACGTCATCCAATAGCGGCCGCTCTACCATGGTTCGGCTGCTGTAGTTGCCCATCTATCAACCCTTCAGCCGGTCTACTTGAACCAAGTAGTGCAACAATTCAAACCCATAGACCTTGGGTCCACCGGTGGTGGACCCATTGAGACAAGCACTCATCCTCGCGATTTTGCTCTTGGCCACACCGTGGGCATCAGCAGATTTCGCAGTTTGGGAAGGGCCGGAAACCTCGCCGGATGATGCAAGCCTCTCACCATCAACTTCAACTTATGATGGCTTTAGAATTCCATCCAATGCAACGATTACCGGTGCGACATTTGAAGTCGCACCAGAATGGGTGGAGGCAGAGGATAACGGCACATATTGGGCAAAAGATTCACCGGGAGGGTTTTCGGCCGGTACATCGAATGGCACCTCTTATCTTTCCCACGGTGGCGATCTCACTCTTGAAGCTCAATCGATATATGGGAGGATGACCGATTTTGAATCACAATCCCCACAATTTAGTTCGTGGTCGGTTCACGGTGATTTGATTTGGATTCCAGTCAATCTTAGTGTTGAGACCTTTGGCCCGACCAATGCGAGTTCAGGTCATTATGCTGCAGGCACAAATGGTTCGGTCCCGCCTGATACTCGATCAAAATTGCGTTCTCAATTCTGGAACCCTCCAGCGGTCATCCGCAACATGTCGGTTTCTTTCGACCGCTGGTTCTTACTCAACCCATATGATTTAGCAACTTTTGAAGCCTCCTTTGATTCTGGCCAATCCTGGACTGAACTGGATAACTGGTCAGGCCAAGAAGAAAACTGGACTAGAGAAGAATACCCCTTAGACGCTTATTCTGTTAGCTCACAAATCGGCTTTAGGTTCACGATTTCGACAGCGCAAAACTCAACCACAACCGAAGGTCTATTCATCGATAATTTCGAATTTTCAAATCAGGGTGAGCCGATCAGCGCCTGGTTCCACGGTAATGCAAGTGGAGAATATTCTGCGAACGCTGACGGCTCGTTAATCATTCCACTAGACCTTGGTGGCCTAAATGGCCCAATCGAATTCGTATACTGGTCGTGGTGGGATATCGAAGCCGATTATAACGATAATTTAGTGATGATGATCTCGGTTGATAATGGTTCAACTTGGACGATAATGTCGCCACTACCCGGCGTGCCTGGACTAGGAGTTCCAAGCGGGAGCGGGACCCTTACCCAACAATCCTATGACTGGGTCGAGATCATGCATCCACTACCTTCGAATGTGATAGGCCATAGCAATGCTAGCCAAACACTCCTCAAGCTTAGGGTAACTACCGACGGCATCAAAAATAACGGCGGAAGTGCAATCGAAGGCTGGGAAGGAATCATCGTCGACGATTTAGCATTGAGGATGCCGGGTGGCGATATTGCTCTCAATAATTTCACCGATGTTAGCACTCAATATCTTGAAAATGTAAGTGGTTATCCAAACGATTGGCAACATATAACCTGGGAAGGACATAATGGGCCATGGTCGACAACAGAATCATTTGAATCGAACCAAATGCTCCCTGCAGGTTGGAGAATAGATCACAAGCGCGGTAATACTCCTTGGGAGGCTGGTGCGATCAATAATTCCAATAATCGAGGACCTTATTCTTCTGGGTGGCCGAGTGGACAAAATGGAGTTGGGATAAATCTCGATGGAAATTATGCTCATAGCACCCTTACCCATTTGATCTCTCCAAATTATCACTTACCGATTGGAGCGACCGCTCGCCTCTCATTCCAACATTGGATTTGCACCGAGGCCGCGTGGGATGGTGGTGCGGTTTTCACCTCGATTGACGATGGGATTTCATGGCAATATTTTGGTGAAAACCAAAGTGGATTCTATGAAAGAATCAGCCAAGTAAATTCAAATTCACCGCTATTTGGACATGAGATATTCGATGGTTCAACCGTGGTCAATGGTTGTGGTAATAACAACAGTGCCCATACTTTTTCAAGTAACTCCGCTGATATTTCATTCCTAGCAGGAAATGATGTAAGGATTAGATTTACCTTTTTCTCAGATGCATATGTGAGCGAGTCCGGTTGGTACATCGATGATGCAGGGATTGAGATCGACCGATTTGTCTCTAATGGGACTTGGCTTTCTCCAATAATAGATGTTGATGAGGCTGGGTGGGCGCGCCTTGCTTCATTATTCCACACCCCGAATGAAACCGGCATCAGTATAGATATTTTAGACCAATACGGGGCTGAGATTCCAGATAAACAGAATCTGAGTTTGCCATTCACGATTGGAATTGGGGCGTGGGAACATACCAAATTACAATTTAGAGTGAATATGTGGAGCCAAAATGAAAGCATTACTCCCCGAATAGAAATTCTGCATCATGGCATTACTGAATATATCAACCAGTATCATCCGCTAATAATAGAATCTGAGTCGGAAAATCCAGAATTAATTATCGGAGCTAATGGCAGTGTAAATTTGGTGAACACAAGTGGTGGTAGCACTTTCTTTGAGTTCCCAATAATTCCATGGCGGCCGTTTGAATCAGCACGAATTTCGTGCGATGGAGAGATGGATTTAGAATTATGGAATCTGTATAAATATCTCGAAGGAGGCGGCCAATCCCAAGGAGGGCAGCCACAACAACAACAAGTCTCTGCAGGTTGTAATGTTGGCGAAATAAATTTTAACGAAGTAGTGGGGGTTAGCATAATCAATCCGAGGTTGAATGATGGGTGGTTCAATTGGCTGAAGTTCGAACCAGTAACCCTAAGGGCACCAAAAAATGTTTCAATAAATTTTGGAAATAACAATCATTCAGAATTCATTATTCCAAATTTATATGCCCATACAACTCAAATTACTAAATTAATAACCGATGGAGAAGAAACTAATTTCTCCGATCCCAGAGGATTTGAGGTAGATTATAATTCTAGTTTCAGTTTCTCGACCACAGTATTGGACGACCACGATATATCCAATCAATATCATTGGGTTACAAATCAGTCAAGTTGTGCAATGATCGTTTCCCCTTACGAAGGATGCATTTCCGGGTCCATTACCGAGAAATATCAAGAAGAAATTAACGGGACACTATATCGTTGGATGAATATCACCTGGTCGCAAACCAATCTTACCCCCGGGACTCTAAAATTGATCGCAATCTCTGCAGTTGCAGATCAACCTTTCGAATTCGCTCTCGCACCTTCTGCTTTAACACCATTAATGGTTGACCAAGGCGACGGGACATCAATCCTCCCTGTCAACATAACCGTGCTGCGCGGCGGGGTAATTTTCGATGGAATAATCGACTATGAAGTTTCAATTTTCGATAAATGGCAAAGTATGCCCGAACAAACGCTTTATCCGGGAAATTCTGTCCAAGCTAAGTCCAATCACTCGATATTAAACGGGACCTCTCCACTCGAATCTGTTGAATTAATCATCTCCTCTTCAAGAAATGCTTCCGATGCTTTAGCATCGTTTGCAGTAGACAATCTCGACATCGGCGGTCGCTTCATTCAGCATAGCGGTGGCGGTTTGATTTCAATCAATGCAAGTTTGAGCTCTTGGGATGGTGAAAACGCGACCTGGGGTTTGAACTCCCATTGGCTACTCGATGATTATCCGCGCTTATACTGGCTGGTTAGCGCCAAGAATGAACTTGGAATCACATTGGGCCCAGCGGTAGGCATGACCGGTTCTGGCGGTTATGCTGCGAGCACAAACGATCTAGAAATTGTCGGTTTTAGCGCTTCGACCAGCAATTATGATTTGGGGGATTTCGCAGATCCACTTTGGCCGTTCCACCTCCAAGGTGGAACCAACATTACAGTCGATGGACAGGTTAGATTCTCTGGTTTACAAGGGATCGTGCCATTACCTGAAGATGTAGAGATCGAATTGGAAATATTCGATGAAAATCAATCCTATCAAACCTTGAGTGTTGTCTTGGATTCAGATGGTACCTTCTCAACCTCGTTTTTCAGCCCGGGTGCACAACTCAATAGTGGCGATACATTCACCGTCATTCCTTCGTTGAATAGAGTAGGGCCTCAAGGGATTGTCACAGCTGTAGATGTAACTGCAGATTATCAAAAAATCACCTATCTCTTGGATAGTGTGAACGCCGAAGTTATTTCTTTACACGTGGTCGCTCCAGGCGGAATTCAGCCCGCTGATGGCCATGTATGGTTCCATGGCCAAGACTTACCTCTTAGATTGGGAATTTCAGATGATAATGGCTTACCTGCAACTATGGTAATGCATTATAGCCGCTCGGGTCGAGATTGGGAAGAGATGACTTTCACGACCCCGATCGGTTTATCTTCCGCCGAGATAGATCTACCGCTCATCGATGAATATTCCATTCCGCTTAATTCACAATTGAACGGCTATCTAGATGTTTATTTTACCGGCACTGATTTAGCAGGGAATCCGATGATAGGTGGCGGCAATGAATCAATTCCATTAGCGAGAGTCCTCATTCAGGACCGTTACTCAACCTATGCCGAAGGCGAAGATTTAGGCTTGGATTTAGTCGATGGATATCTGTTGCCAGGAAATACTCATAAATTCGAATTTTCAATTACCGATAATAATGGAATCGAATCTCTAGATCTGATCAAATTCGGTTTACAACAAGAAGGTTGTACAATCCAATGGTATCCATGGAGTGGAGAAGTTATCAACGATGTTTCATGTTTTATCAGACCTCCTCGAATCAACTATACCCAAGTTGGGGAATCAGGTCTTTATTTCGTCAATATTCAATTTGAATTGAGGTGGGACCTCGAGGAGGATTTACCATCTTCAACTCTGACTCCTTGGTTACATATCTATGATGAAAACGCTAGAACCGGAGCCGGATATAACTCGATGACTCCGTTAAATTGGCAATTCCATTCAGGTGTCGATTTCGTCATTGAATCGGCAGAGGATTTGATTGCACCAAAAGGAGAATTAATCGACGATATTATCTATGTCCATGACCAAGATTTGGTTGATTTTGAGTTGATTGCATACCATGCAGGTACCGATATTCCTGCACACAATTTACCATTCAACACCAATGCATTACTTCGAATGGATGGCAATACAAATCATACCGATTTGGAAAATAGCATGAATTCGGACGGAACTTCGACCATTAGGGTAATGGTCGATCAATCATATCTTGGAAAACAGATCTATGTGCTGGTTAGTTTATCTGAACTAAGGGGACATAACTTAAGCAGCGATTCGGCCACTATCGTCATCGATGATAGTGAACCTACTCTGAGTATTACCGATGGCTATTTGGTCGAAATAAGAACCGATTCATTGGCTGATATCCCGGTCGAGTTAACCGTTTATGATTTGGAATCATCAAGCAACTCTGAAGTGAATATGTATTGGCAATTTATTCGCTCTGGCAGAATCATTTCTGGAACTGAAGGTAGCGCCTCGGTCCCTGCGCTGTTCAGCGATTCTCAGTCTACGATTCATTCAACAAATATCGATATGAGCGCAGCATCTCCATTCCTCGAGAAAGGTGATTCAATTCTCGTTTGGTTCGAAGGAGAGGATTCATCGGGCCGAACGATTATCGGTGAAGGGGCTAGTCAATCCAGCCCAATTATGCCATTTTTGCGATGGATTGCATATGAGCCTGAATTAGGCGAGATCATTACTACGCCTTATCGGCCAGAACTCGGCGATATGATCCAAATCCATCTGACAATTTTCAACCCAGGATTTGAATCGGGACATTCATATTTGACCCTAAGAGATGGGACTGGTAAAATGCTTGACAAGGTCAACCTCTCGGTGGGTATCGGACAAAGGGTCCCTTATTCATTCGAGATCGAAGCTTGGACTGTGGGTGACCTTGGCTTAACGGTTCAAATCGATGAACAATCACCCGTCCCGGTACCATTGGCTCAAGTTGTTGAGCCGATAGACGAGAACGCAGCATCACAATCAACAATGGTCTCACTCGGCTTTTTCAGCATTGCAATCGCCGGCTTTGCTCTCTTCCTTTCCTACCACAATAAGCGTAGCGACCGGCTTGTTGACGATGAGGAAGAATGATGAGCAATGGGTATGAGCCGGGGTGTAGAGCCGGAGTACCCGAGTGGTCAAAGGGGGCGCACTCAAGATGCGCTGCGAAATGCTTCGTAGGTTCAAATCCTACCTCCGGCACCAATATTATTCATAACGAAGAGGTAGGATTTGTACCGGGGCTAGTTGCAGTACGGCCGTTCTTGCCGTGGTTCAAAATCTACCGGAGGCACCAATTTTGTTCAAATCGAGGAGGTAGGATTTGAACTAGGCAAGAACTGTACAGCAAACTGCAGTACGGCCGTTCTTGCCGTGGTTCAAAATCTACCGGAGGCACCAATTTTGTTCAAATCGAGGAGGTAGGATTTGTACCGAGGCTAGCGAAGCAACAGACCGACTGCATACCCTTCAAACAGATGATTTAGGTCGGATGGGGTAATCGGATAGACCCATTCAACACATCGGATTGGATTGGTCTATGCTTCCAACAGGGAGACATTTACCCCCGTCTCAATATTTCCTTCTTGAAGAACGCGCGCATACCAACCACGCAGTCCTCTGCTTCTCCGCAACAATTCCTTGATGTTTTTTTTTCCAATGGCGGGCAATTGAGATAGGGTCCTGCACGGTTCGCAAATCCTGCTAACTTGTAGAATGACTTCACTACCAACATTCAAAATCATATCAGGTTTGAGGTGATTGAAATCGATATCCTTCAACAATATATTCTCTCCAAGATCGCCTGGCTGAAGAGAAAAACCTAGTGCATTCAATTCATCCAATTCAGCTGTTGTGAGCAATAAAATTGCCATATCAGGGTCACCTTTCTTCTTCTTGAACCGATATAGATTAGAATCGCCAGGAATACCTATTTTTGTCAATTTGGCGAAATTTACACTTTGTTTGGGAAGTGAAAATCCAGCAGGTAATCCTTCCATAGGGCCTGAAAAGATACCCTCAACAACGCCCACAATGTGCTCCATCATGAAGGGGGTTGAGTCTTATTACTTCAAATCTTATTGCATGGGTATTGGATGGGTTCAAGTCCAATCATGGACTACATTTCCACCCATAATTTCAATGCTCATGCAAGTGAGGCAAAGACATGTGGGGTGTTCTTACCGTAATTCTACTCTTCCTGCTGTTATCCTTCGAAGTTTGGCGTTCCTTCACCTCAGGTATGTTGAGAGGAGCGATTGAATTCGCAAAACTTCCAGCGAAAATGGAAAGTGACATGTTTGACGGTGAAACTAAAACATTCGTTCTCGAAAGGAATGGTAAAGAAAAAGCCGTTAAAATAAAAACGGTAAACGATGCATGGGACTCTATTATCTCACCACGAGAGTCCTCCGGCAGCCTTTATTTTGGCCTAAAGCAAGAAAACAGCCTTCACCTTGATTTTTCGTCATGGAGCAGCGGGGGAGTTGGGATGATGACATTAATTGAGAAGGATGGAAATAAAATCATTAAGGGAGATGAATATAATCTTGAAGAAAAGGGGCTAGTACCTGCCATTTACACATTGGTAGATCTTATAGAACGAATGAGTTCTATTTCGTCAGTTTGGGATGAGGTTTCTTCGGACAAGAAATGAATTTCAAACCCCAAACGAGGGCCCATTTGATTGAATGGGCGAACAAAGGGTCGGTTGGAAGGATCAACTAACCAACTCGGATAGGTTGGAATGATATGTCGGTTGTCTGCATGAGCCCCTACTTGAGTTGTATTATCTTCTAACGAAGGCATCACTTTTTCTCTTGTATTCTCTCTTC
>PSPR01000058.1 GCA_004195515.1 Methanobacteriota archaeon
AAAAATTGTCATCATCTTGAGAAAGACTCGGCATTAAACTTAGAAATTTATCTAATGATGACGGTTCAAACGATTCAGAGGGCGGCATTCAGTCTTTCTTCAATTGATTGAATATTCAAATATTCAGATAATTTTTTTTCTTTGGATATGTTAATCTCAAGGGTTATAAGACCCCATGATATGAACTAATCATGACAACTTTCGGAAATGTTGAGCCATATGAAGCCCCTGCTACCTTTGAAGAATGGTTAGATAAAAGAGGAATCTCACAGAAATACGCTCCCGTTTTTAATTGGAGCAAAACGGAACTACACTCCGAATATAATGCTTTATTCAAGGATATTGAAGAGTCCAATAATTCAATTAAGATATTAGATGAAGAGTTTCAAAATATTCATGAAACTAGGCTTGAATATATGGAAAAACATGGAATTAAACAATGGCATGAATTAAATCCAGCCCAAGATAGTGGCCACCTATTGATGAAAGAAACATTCTTTGACCAAATAAAAACAACTACTATTGAACTAAAACTCCTAAGAGAAGAGCGTCGAATAAGGGGAAATGCTTTGCCTTTGGTAGTGGGGATAATATTGGGATCGTATCCCAACTATTCTTCAATAATCAGTGATGAGGAAATGACTCACGGTATGATGTCAACCAATGGTAGTGATCCTATGTGGAAACTTATCGGACCGATTCATAATTTATTTTGGAGTATGTATCCAAAACTAAATGTCTAAAGAATAATACCATAAATTGAAGAGTTTAAACTTTCCAAGTGTAGGTTTCCCAATTGTTTTCAGCAACGACATCCTTCAGTTTACCTTCTGGATTCACCGCGATTGGGTTTCCTACAAGGCGCATAAAGAACGAATCTGCATGGGTATTACCGTAAGCATAACACTTTGCTAGATCATGATTATTCTCTTTAGCATCTTTCTCTACTACTGGAACCTTGCCCTTCCTTCTAGGGACCGACCAACCTCTTTCTGAACCTGAAATCATCCCGTTCATCTCTTTGGGCCCACAGCCATAGACCTCGTCCATACCGAGCTCTTGGCCCAGCGCAATCGCCATCGGCATTATTGTTGCAGTTACCAGCACCAACCGATGTCCTTGGTTACGATGCCACTCCAGTCTTTCTTGAGCGTCTTTTGAGATTTTAAATTTCAATTTCGATTCAACTAACTCTTCGGAAAGTCCTTTCAATACTCTCCAAGATGATAGGGAAAAATGGCCACGGTTTCTGGCAGCATCATATACCGACCTGCCGCGTAATAGGTTTCCTACAAAGCCACCGAGCCAAGAAATAGATCCTAAAGGAATCCGCCAAGGTCGGCGCTTTGCTAAGCCAAATGCGAGGGTTTTCTCGCTCGAGTCATCCAATAGGGTGCCGTCGAGGTCAAAGTAAGCCGCAACCTCACCCATGTTTTGGTGGTGTTAGCAGGTTTCACTTGATGATGCCGCTTCATCTTCAGGCAAAGGACCGTAAACACGGCGTCCAGCGGTATGGTCTTGCCACCAGGTTAGATGGGGCTTTAGATGTCGAGGAATGAAGAAACCGATCTTGCGGGGTGTCAAACCATGATTGCGCATATTTCGGTCGTTTGATAGGAATGATACGATCGATTGGGCCGAACAACCCGGATTTGCGAATACAAAACGCATAACTTCCTCCTTAAGTCGTTGCAGTCGTGCTTTCTTCTGGGAGCCTTTGCCGGTAACAGGGGGGACCATATTGGCGGGAATTACCTCTAAGCATATCAAAGCAAAGGGTGGGGGCCATGGGGTCCCATCTCAAGAGAATACATTTTGAAGGCCCGGCCTCTGGCTTGGTTTGGTCCCAATGGTCGATAGTATCGAAATCAACCGCGTCAACATTCGAGACTTGCTCTCAATCGACCTTAATGTGATGATGAATAATCCTGATGATATGGACTTCATGCCACGGGTTCACATGGATGGGCGTAACTTTTCAATCACCTCTGCAACCACAGGCGTAAAGATGTGTGAAATCGAGTTGGACGATGAGCAAAACGAAGCTGCTCAGCGCGACCGTCAGGTCGAGTTGAGGGTCAAATTCCAAGTTAAGGGCATGCACGGTCGTTTGAATAAGATCCATCCGATTATTGCAGATGGTAAAGCTAAGAAATTGGCGACTGCGAATTGGAAATCAATTCAACCGATTCAATTTAATTGAATCGTTCTAATCGTAAGCGACTTCGGTTAGTACCGGGGTTAGTACAGTTATCGTGATGGTTAAAGTCCAATCATTTCCGGTATCCGGGTCTGGTACTCCATCGATGAAACTATCCGGGTCTGCAGCGGTTGCAACGATGGTCCAAATCCAATCGCCTTGGCCAAATCTCGCCCCAGTAGTATTGAGTAAGGATTCGAGCAATTCTGCTGCTGAGTCGGCCTCAAATACATCGTTGGTCCCACTTGGATTAAGATCGGTATCATTGAGTTGAGCCGAGGTGGTTTCGTTCTTGGTAATATTGCCAGGAGTGGTTTGGCTCGAGCGGTGATGACCATCTTCCACCACATTTAGTGAAAGGGTGAAATTATCCGGTGGTAAGAATAATTCTTGGTCCAATTCCAATAGCGCTTCGTAAGAAATTATCCGTGCTGCTTCACCGGGAGTGAGGTTGACGCTCCAAGACTCGCCTTGAGCAAGGTAATCATCGAAATCCCATTCAAGTGTATTTTCGACCCAGACTACTTTGTACATTCTGCTCTCAATATTGAATTCGAATTGTTGGTAAGAAATCCCGCCTGCGCCATCATCGACGGTCAATGAGCCCATGATGAATCCGCTACTGGTAGTAGGAATGTAAACCATATCATCGGTCGAATCGATATCGTTGCGGTAATCGCCATCGCCATCGCTATCTTCAAAATCGTTGAGGTCCCAAGCAAATGACATTGGGCCGTTTTCAGGATCTACGGTATCGGATGCATCCAATAGAACGATGTCGCCGGCTCTGATATCGGTTGGAATTGTAAGGTTGATTTTTGGTGCGCCATTGACTCTGATGGTAACCGTTGTACTATCTTCGCCGCCTTGGTCATTGGTTACCGTTAGTCGGACCGTAAATGTCCCTGGGTCGAGGAATTGGTATGAGGTGAATCCTGCGATAGTTGTCGATTCGTCGCCGGTGCCGAAATCCCAAGCATAGCCTTTGATAATGCCTTCAATCGCATCGGAAGTACGAGCATCGAAAGTTACCATTTCGCCTTCTTGAATCTCGGTTGGATAGGCCGATAATCCCGCTCTTGGTTCGGTCGTTGTGTCGAGTACCGCACCGGTACAGCCTGCAAGTGATTGGGCGATGAGCACGAGGACGAGAAATAACGACCCCTTGATGTTCATAACTGGTCGGCCGGGTGCATCCTATCTAACAATGTCGTTAGAGTGGGCGCGCGATTAAGACGGTTCAGAGGTCGACCTCTTCAGGCAGGTCGCCGATTATTTTGACATCGACTAAATCATCACCTAATTCGGTTATATCGGTATGTTCGATCACGTTGACCTCGTAATTTGACTCTTCATTCTCTTTTAGTAAGTCGTCCAAATCGGCTTCGCCAGCATCATATTCTGGTCTAGGGTCTTCGACCTTTTCTTCGACTAATTTTTCATCATCTTGGTCGAATGCTGAGAGTGTATTTTCCAATACTGAATCGAGATCCATCTCGGGTAATTCCAATTCGGGTTCTGGCTCGGTTTTGACCTCGGCCTCAGGCTTGCGAAACCAATCTTTGATGCCCATTGATTGGCCTTTGATGAACTCACCAAATATCTCTTGCCCCGCGATGTTCATGTGTATCGAATTCTAGCGTACTAAACATGGTAGATGTTTTGGAGGGCCACCGTGTTCTTTCCTTTGACCTTGAAACTACTGGAGTTTCTACCATGAATGACCGGATAGTGCAAGTTGCACTGGTCGGGGCCAAAGCGAATGGAGATTCTATCCACTACGAGAATTTGGTCAACCCACAGCGACCTATTCCTTCGGGAGCCTCTCGAGTTCACGGAATTTTTGATTCCAACGTTCGATCCGAACCGGTGTTCAAACATTATGCTCAAGAGTTGTACGATCTGATAGATGGTGCTGTCATCGTTGGACATAATGCCCGGCGCTTCGATATGCCATTATTGGATAATGAATATTTTCGCTGTGGAATGACCCCGCCCAAACCTCTGGTTTTACTCGATACTTTGGAAGCGGTTCGCCGGTTGAAAATTCCCCGCCCCCATAATTTGGGCGCTCAATGTGCCCGTCACGGTATCGACCTGACAAATGCTCACGATGCGGTTGCAGATGCCGCAGCGAGCTTGTTATTGCTGTGGAAAGTGATGCGAAATCATCCAGCCAGTTTCAGGCGTTCTCTCGAAGATATCGAGCAGTGGTTGATTCACGGTGATGCGCGTAAAGATGAAAGCGAATTGGGCAGGAGTCTGACCGACTTAACTCCAGTTGACCCCCAAGGGCGAATTCGAAAACAAGATGGGCGCTATATCTTGGGCTTTGGACGCCATCGTAGCAGCGATTTAGAAATGGTTTTACGAGAAGATTCTCGTTATATAGATTGGTTATTATCACCCAAGGGTCTCGAAGACGAAGCGACCAGAGATTTGCTACGCGAGTATCTCTCAAGCATCGGCGATCGGTGACCATGGCAAAACATCGCACCAATGTCCTACCCTCCAAGTTCCCCGGGCGGTCATCGCACTTCCGATAAATATTGGACCTTGATGACCGGTGGCTAGCAGTTCTTGCAGAGCTTCTTTACCGCGTCCATCGAAAGAGATTGGAATTTGTAAGCCGGTTGGCATCGCTCTGCCTTCTGCATTTGCAGGTTCGCAGATTTCGGCGACGCCCGAGCCGCTAACAGCATCAAAGTGTTGTAGCAAAATTACCGCGTCGCTGAAATCTTCGGTTCCAAGGGTTCCGTTTTCCAAGCGCCAATTCCACCAATGCGGGCACCAAGCTTTCCAATCGCAGAATCCACCACATGAATCCTTTCCCACCTTCGGTGGTAGTGGGGTTGTTGTTGGTTGAGTCGCTTCCCAGGCCACCAATGCATCCTCTAAAACCGACTTGCCAACCGCGGTATAACGGGTAGAATTGACCGTATACCAGCCCTCGGTTTTTACCGGAGGTGGATTCTGATTATTCGATATTAAGATGTCACGGTACAGTAGCAGTTGGCGTTGTACTTCCGGTTTGAGATCGTGTTCTGGCGCCCGACCAGTCTTGAGGTCGGCTACTATCCAGCCTTGCATTTGACCTTTTGAATCGATATCTGCGAATAGCATGTCGAGACGGCCCATCAATTTGTTATCGCTGGTCCGTAATTCTCCTTCGACCGCGATGACTCGCTTGAGTAAGTTCCGCCAAACTTTAACCGGGGTTTTCAACGGAGTCATTCCCTCTGCTCCGACGAATTCCAAAAGCATGCGTAGGGCTCCACGTTGCTGTTTTTTGGCCTTATCCCAGTCTTTCTCCTTCCACATTGGTCGACGAGGAGTTGCCATAAACACCTCTTTTTCCTCTTGCCATCGAGTTTGGAGGAATCCTTCGGCCATCTCTGGTAACCAATGGGTTTCATCAGCGCCGCGACCGCTCAAATCGATTTGGAGTAAATCCTCGACCGAGCCGTGAACAATGGTCCCAACGCTTGCAGCCATCCCAGCCTTGCGCGGTAATTTCTGCCGGCTAAGCCAATACATCCGCGGGCAGGTCTCGAATCGATTCCACGCCGATGGCGAAAGAGTGTGCGGCCTTTGGTCCCCCATAGGTATACGGGGGGACGCTCGACCTTCAAATCGCTTCGGTTAGAAATAATTGAACCGGTTTTGGGTTGGATTG
>PSPR01000006.1 GCA_004195515.1 Methanobacteriota archaeon
TTATAGTAGGACAATTATCAAAACCTGAAGGGTAAGTGTCTGAATCGGGATTTGCACCATCAAATACATGGACCAGAATATTAGAAGGAAACCAATTATAATCTACACCACTTGCATAAATTAGGCCATTATTATCGATGCTAATTCCGTTTAAATAATCAGTACCAATGCCAGCTGCCCATTGATAAGTGCCAGAAGAATTTAGGCTTGCTACAAATGAATGTCCACTTTTAGTAGTCGTCCACCAATCAATCTGATTGAAGCGTCCTGAAAAAATGATTTCACCGTTTGTGTTTATTAGAACATCTGTTCCCCAACTGGCCCCACTGCTTGAACTGTTAGTCGTCGCCCAATCCCAGGTTCCATTAGCTAGTATTTTTGCAAAGAAAATGTCCTTAGAACTTGCATAAAGAGTTGTAGAGCCAAATGCTGCTTCCTCATCAATACTTCCAGTTAGATATGCATCGCCATTTGAGTCAACCGCAATGGCAGCACCGCTGTCACCATAACTTGTCTCTGAACCTCCTGCTTTAACCAGCCAAATATTGGTTAGATTTGAGTGGAATTTAGCAACAAAGATGTCTGTCGAACCTGAAGATGTAATACTATTGCCATCAATTGTAATCGTAGCTACAAATTGACCGGTTACAAAAATTTCACCATTAGAATTGAGATCCAATGCTAAGCCTTTATTGCTACTATATCCACCACTCGTTGAAAAGTAAACCGAATCTCCCCAAGTCCCATTTGATAATACTTTTGAGACAAATATACTATTGAAAACAGGTGTGTTGCCAATTTTGCCGGCATCGGTATGTCCGGTGATAAAAATGTCATCGTTGCTATCGATTGCCAATCCTTCTCCACTCACATAATATCCACTTGTTTGATTCGATGCTATTGCCCATTGCCAACTACCGGTCTGGTTAATTTTTGCCACGATAATGTCTTGATACGAAGCATCACAAGTCAAGTCGATAGTTCCAAAGGTTGAATTTCCGCTACAATATCCGGTGATGGTTAGATCTCCATTTGAATCGATTTCGATATCTTTAGATTCATCATCCGAAGTGCTACCGGCCTTTGTTACCCAATCCCAAGTGCCAGTAGGGGTTAATTTAGCCACGAAAATATCTGTGCCCCCATAAGAAGTGACACTAGTCGAACCGAAAGTTGCTATTTGTTTGAAAAATCCAGTGACATATGCATTTCCATTTGAATCGACCACAATTGCATGCCCTATGTCTTCACTATTACCACCGGCTGAATTGTTGAATTGAGTGCCAGCAGACCTTCCGCTAACTTGTGAAGTTGAGATTCCTAAATCTAATTCGGTTAAGGCATCATGCTGGGCAATACCTAGCCCAGATGAATCTAAGAAACCCTCATAATTTACATCTGCCGTTTCATTAACTGGAGAGATTAGACCTAGTAGAGGCAAGCCGGCAAAAAGTAGAATCAGTATCCAAGCACATGTGCGCATGACCCGTCCTTTGGAGATGAAGAATTTAATAGTTTATACGAATTTAATAATATTTACATCCGCTTAGGCTACTCCTTTTGAATATTAATCTCAGGCTTGGCTACCCAAAGCCCTCATATAGAGGAGGTTTGTCGCCGGACTGTTCACCATGAAGCGAGGTTCACGGGCTTGGAAAAAGGCTGGCCAGCAGCGATGGAAATGGCGTAAAAAGAAACTACGCCGTCGAAAGCGCGCTCGTCGTCAAGCAAAGCAATGAGTTTAGCTTATTTGGGTTTGAATACACCAAAAGGGAGTATAGTATAACCTGGTAGTATTGCTGGCTCCAATTGTTGAGAAGACTTCGAATGATTTGACTTTAAAATCGAATCCGAGAATAATCCACATACAGCCGTACACACAACATACAGTGGCGGATCAGAAGATACCAGCCGGACGGGGTTCAAATCCCTGTGCTCCCACCACGTTAATTGCTTCTAATTGTATTCATGTTGGGAGCACTAGAGTTCGTGCTTCCTTCCTTGCAGTCAGTCCAGCACTCACCCCCTGTGCTCCCACCACTTCTATTGAATTTCTTAGTATTGTTGAAAACAATTTAATTAATTTTTACCAACATGTTGATGACCATCGGGCCACCCATTAGTGTATAGGGAACACTATGCGACGCCGATTTGCACTCCTTTGTTTAACCCTCTTGGTTCTACCTTTGACTGGTTCTTTGAGTACTGATAATCGCGATGAAGGCTGGTCGAGCGTTATTCCAACCATGAGTCCAATCGTCCACCAAAATGTAGACTGGTGGGATTATACCACCGTGGACTCAAACCGGAATGGCATTTTTGATTCATTAGAAACCAATACCGGACCGGTTGGTATCGGTTTGTCTTACGGTCGAGAAATCACCGATTCCGATGTTGAATTACTCAATGAAATGGGCTATTCTATCATCGATGTCATCGAATCGGTCGATGCATTATTGCTCGGAGTCATCGATTCAGAAGACATTTGGGTTTTGGCAGAAATCGATGGTGTAGTTATGGTCGAACGTTATGGTCAAGTCGTTTTTTATGGCGATATTCAGACACCAAATATCAAATCTGAGCCTTCTGACGATTACCCACATGCGGCTTGGAATCATTCTGAAGGGCGAGGCATGGGCATCAATATCGCAATGGTCGATACCGGTGTCGATAATGAACACCCAGGTTTAAAGGACAAATTTGTTGCAGGATATGATGCGGTTTGTTATCTACATACCGACCCTGAATGTCTTCTTGCTGGTGGTCAACAAGAAGACGGCTCATTCGACCCCGATGATGGAAATCAGCATGGGACCGCTTGCATGGGAATGGCAAGCGCAACCGGTTTAGACGCTAATGACGAACAAACCGGATTTGAGGGTTCTGCACCGAATGCTAGTTTGATCGATGTACGAATCGGAACCGATGCAGGAGCAGGCCCGTTCGAGAATTACGTTTTAGAACAAGAATTCTATGAATCAGCGATGAATGGAATTCAGTGGATTATCGACCACAAAGATACTGAATGGCCTGGTGTTGATGAAAGCAAATATGGGATCGACATCATCTCGCTATCTTGGGGAATAACCAGCCATGAAACCGGCGGTTCCGATGGAGAGGATATGCATTCTAGAATTCTCAATGCAGCAACCGAAGCCGGAATTGTCGCCTCGATCGCCGCAGGAAACGATGGACCGGATAATGACGGCTTATCCGGCATGGGCTCTTCTTCACTATCTATTACAGTCGGTGCGACCGATGATCTGAATACCGTTACTCGTGATGATGATACCATCGCATCATACTCTAGTCGGGGGCCACGTCGAGATAATGGTGATAGCGATCCTATCAATGAGATGAAACCGGATGTGACCGCTCCTGGCTCCAATATTATTCAAGCCGAAGGTTGTGTGACCACCGGCGCTTGCAATAACAATGTCCCAGGTCAAGATGCGGCAAATAACGGCTATACCGGTCGTGGTTCAGGCACTTCGTACGCCACTCCAGCAGTGAGTGGAGTTATCGCGTTGATGCTTGAAGCAAATGATGAAATCAATCCCTTGGTCGTTCGAGAAATCCTAAGAAGCACCGCTACTCGAATGGGTGAACCAACTCAGCCCGAGATAGATCCACATTGGAATCGTGACTTCGGTTGGGGGCTGGTAGATGCCCATGATGCTACTTGGATGGCAAGCTATCTTTCGGAAATAGGAATGGAGACATCTTCGATGAATCTTGACCTACAAGCCCACTTCACCAATACAAGTATCGGGGGGGACGGGGAAGTCACCTATACCGGCATGGCTTGGAGCAGAGGTGCAATCCTCGAAATGGTAGAATATTCGGTCGATGATGGTCAAACCTGGAGTGAGGTTTCATACGAAGTTGTAGAAGGAGAATTAACCTCTTACGAGACATTTGCATTCACGTTTACAATCGATAGCGACATCTTGCCTCTTGGGACAAATATGGTAATCGTACGAGCAATCGATGATAGTGGAGCATCATCACTCATCGATTGGGAACAAGTCGAAGGCAAAGGGCTCGTAGATACTATGGCAGGTGCGTTCTCGATGGGGAGAATCTTATTCTTGTCGATATTTGCAATCGCAGTCGCGAGTTTCGGAGTATTTGTATTCATTCAAAAGCGAGTAGATGAGCCTCATGAATTAGTTCTGACCAGCAACATTCCAGCAATTGTAAGCGACCAGCCTTTAGAAGCGGAACTCATCACAGAATAGTTGCAGTAGGTGATTGAAATGTGGTTCGAGGTTTTTTCATTTTTCGTGGGGGTCTTTTTTTCCCACGCTGCCTTTAGAATACCATTTTTATTGTTCCCTCGAATGAAGTCTTGGAACGAGCAATTCACATCTCATCCTGAGCCAGTCAATGTTGATGGCGAATTATTATTGAGAGTACTTCACATGAGGAATTTCTACTACTTAGGATTGTTTTTCACATTCATCCCACTCATTTTTGGTTGGCTAACCATCCAATATGGCAATGCTCCTCTCGGGTTTGGACTCTGGCTTTCAAGCGGTTGGTTATTGATTTCAAACATTAGTTCTCCACTTGCAGGCGAGGGCCCTCCTTGGACCAAAACCTTAGCGATGAAACTCCAATTGGTTCGAAATGAAGCCGAATCAGACAAGTCCTGTTGTCAATTTCCAGCGCCGGTTTGGGAAGTGACTGCGGTACGTTGTGCAATCTGCAGAAAAATCCTCCTCAATGAGCCTCGACCTGATCTCGGTCGACCACGTAGCGATGGCAAGATCAAGGGTCTGTTTCTACTAATTTTGAGTGGAGGGCGACCATTGGTTTCTCTCAATGAAGAAGAATGATAGTGTTTCGAGATAATTACTATTGTAATTCATAATATGGCTAAGGCTAGTACTGATAACATCAATTCACTAGTGTTGTCAGTACCAGTTTGTTAACCAAACATATTTCCGAATCCTTCGAATTGTGAATCTTCAGTTCCGCCTTGATCTAGATCGAGATCACCAACCTTTTCGTTAACCGTTGCCGCCTCATCGATGAAAGAGAATGCCTCGCTAGATGCTTCGGCGGTTTTCATAGTGCCATCGATTGCACTGGGTGCGGCTTGAGCCGCGCCAACCGCAGTTGTAGCGACGAGATTTGCTTTTTGTCCTAGCCCTGCTGCTCCTGCCGCGGCTATGCCAACCCCGACTCCAAGCGCGGTGCCAGCTACGGCACCGACGACTTTTCCGCTCTTGATGAGCATACCGCCATCGCCTTCTTCCTCTGGAGTCTTTATTGGCTTTTCATTGCCGATTCTCATCCACTCAGGTGGTTTCCCGGAGCCACCACCAAGAACTGCCAATGTCGTAAATGCTGCCAAAGGCATGACCGCTAAAGCGGTCAGGAGATCAAGGAACGAGGTATCAGGAACACTTCCAATATGGAGCATATCTTCCATGAAAGATTGCTCAATGTTAATGTTTTGACCAAGATCTGCTCCAAGCCAAGACAAAACGATTACGCTGGCTAATCTTCCCATCAACCACAGAACCAATACCGGCGCAAGCCAAGATAATCTGGTCATCGAGATAAGCCATCTTCTAGTAAACGCTGCAATAGTGATATGTTTTCTGGCAAAACTAGGGAAAAACCTCATCACAAAAATCAGTACGACCAAGTAGCATGCTAGAGCGACCTCTAGTCTTCTTTGTTCTTTAATCCAAGTCTCTGGGATGAAAATAATTAGAGCCAGGGGTGCTACGACCAATAATAGTTGGAATGGAATTGCCAATAGGACCAGCCCACCATGGGTAGAGAGAAGGGAATGGCCTTTGACCATCCGATCTGAAACCATTACGGTCATCTTAGCGTGGGGCGAGCGTGAATGATTTTTTCTTGCTTGGCGCAAGCTTGCAGCGTCTCTTTTTACCCTTGTGAGGCCGAGGGTTGCTTTCCATCCGCCTCTCTCGATTACGAATAAGGGTGTGAAACCACCAGAAAAAAGGGCGAGAAGAAGCGCTAACATTCCATATGCTAAGGAGGCTGCAACGATCCAAGGAATCATTTGAGTTTGGAAAGACATGGTGAAATTCTCGGCACCAAAACTGAATTCGAACAGGTAAGTGATCGAGAATGCAGCCATAGGAGTGAGAAATATTTGGCAGAAAACCACTCCTGTTAACCAAATGCGGGCCGTTAACGGTCCTTTGTCTGCGAACTCACCCACAAATCACTCCCCGATTGGAGATGGTATCAAAGGTTGCCCTCTTTTCCTGCTTCTTCGTGTTGATTTTCCGGCTTTGGATTTAATTCCAAGCCTTGTCCCCTATGGGGACAGCAGAAGGCCACATTCATATGGTTAGCGTTGTTCGCAAACCCGTTGATGTAAATGCGCAAGGCAATCCCGTTCATATTCGTCCTGCTGATGCTGATGCAATCCATGCTTATCGTAGTCACACCTGTAAGTGCCGATACCGAAGGACGTGGAGGCAGTTCCGATGATTTTTTCGTTTCAAAAATCACAGTTGCGAATGCTAGTGCAGTCAATAATTGGATTCAACCAAGCGGAACAATCTTGCAATATATCGAAGTCGGCGATACAGTCGATATTGAAGTTGAGGTAAAAAGAGGAGGAGGTGCACTTTCAGGCACCGATGCAACCGTAACAGTAGAGATTGTCCATCCGATTGGCTTCGTGGTCAATTCGACTAGTTGGCCCACGGTCTCAATGCTCGGTGGCCAAACTCATACCGATTCATTCTCCTGGACAGCAACTGTCGCTCATTCAATATTGAATATTAGTACCAATGAACTTCAAGGTGGGTTAATAATCCGAGCAACGGTAACCAACAATCTCGATGACCGAAATGAAAATGATGTTATGGAACAAACTTTGCCGGTTGCTGTTGCTCAAGATGAGATGGAAGGTGAAGCGGATGGTGTTCCTTCAGTTGGGCAATCACTTATGTTCCCTGGGCGATACCCAGCAAATGGTGGTAGCGCTACCGGTAAAGGTATTTGGCAATCCGACAATAGTGATGGCGCAAAGGGAACTATTCACATGAAGCACGCAAACGATGGGTCAGATTACCCATCAGGCGCTCATGACCGCTTGATTTACGGCCACCGGGGAACCAGTAATTGGCAATGTAACCAAGGAGCATATCTCGATGGTGATCTATCAAATAATGCCTATGGAAGCATGGCGGTATGTAAAAACCAATTCGTTTCAGCAGCCTATGTTTCCGCTCAAGTCCATGTTCAAACTTGGGGAATGATGGGTGCAGGAGATTATGTCGCTCTCGAATTTTGGCGAAATAATGGCGGTCCTGGAAATGAATTGACCCATAATTTCAGTGAAGATCTGCCTGGAACCAGCTCTGGCCAGTGGAGCAATATTTCTTGGGACCCAACCGAATTGCTGGGTGGTCATTCTTATTCGTATGGGATTTTATTCCATTCGGATACCAGCGGTGCAGCTTCTGGCATGCATGTCGATGATTTCGTATTATTTGGTGTTGAAAAAGTGCCAGAATTCACACTTGATATAGACTGCGACTCACCGGATAGCGGTTATACTACTCCTCCAAATACAGTTCTTCCAATGCATTGTTATATTACAAATAATGGCTACCAACCTGCAGCGGTATTGATCCAATCAGATGTTTCAAATCTAACTTGGATGTCTCCCATACCAATGATTAGAATCGATTCTGAACATCCCTCTCAACACGGTACAAGTATCAGTTTACCTCCGATTCCCGGCGGTAATGTTAGCGAGATGTGGATCAATCTATCGGTCCCAGCTGGTGCAGATGTACAACAACAGGTTTGGCAGGTTTGGTGGACCGATAACGGTGGGACTGAACTAGGCGAATTGGGTCGAATTAGCTCCGATGTCGCCGTGACTGAACAATTTGGCGTTTATCTTTCTTCAAGCGCTCCTCTCATTGCCGATTCATTAGGGCCCGGAGAAACCGGTGAAATCCCATTCCGTCTCCAAAACTCCGGTAACAAAGAAGCAGGATTTACAATAACATCTAATTTCCCACTAGATGATGGTTGGACAGCCTTCGTTACCGATTTGAATAGTTCTATAGTTCAAATGCCTCTTCCTTTGGGTAAGGGCGAGCAAATCGACCTCTTTCTCAATGTAACAGCGCCCTCGAATTCCGCTCCAGGTGAAGTTCCATTTACACTTCGAGCGGTTTGCCCAACCTGCGGCCAATCCTTATTCGGCACCGATGTAATCTCCAAGAAAATCGAAGTTCCTACCTTGATCAATCTCGGGATGATTGCAGAATCATACGATTTAATAGGCTCGGCAAATGGACAAAACATAGTCGTTTATGTCGATCTATTCAACTTGGGCAATGCTGATGAGACTTATACCTTGGAAAGGGTTGAATCGAATTGGAATTTACTTTCCTATCTTTCTTCGGATGAAACAACAGTTCTCGATGCGTGGGATGGAGAAACCTCGATTGCACTAAATTTGCCAATGCCGATTGGATTAGAACCCGGTTTGTACACCGTTACCATCAAGGCTACTAGTGTAAGTGATCCGAGTGTAACCGAGCAGATTACAATCAATGTAGAGATAACCGATACCGCTGCGGTAGCCGTATCAGATGAGGTCGCCGACCAATCATTCATTCCAGGTGACCCATCTCAATCCATGAGATTTGAAGTTACCAATGCCGGAAACCAACCAGATAAATTTAAAATGAGTTTAGACCCACCTGAAGGCATGAATGCTCATTTCGAGCAAATTCTCGATAATCAAACCCCTATGCTTGAACCGGGTGCTTCCTATAACGTCACGGTCACATTTGATTTTGATGATGACATCGATGGTCAATTGATACTCAAAGTAATTGCAACAAGCGTAAATGAGCCAGATGTTTCATCGTTTGGCAAATGTACATATTTCGTAGGCTCTCAAAATTGGATTCGAATCATCGCTGATGAAACCACGGTTATCACCGAGCCGGGCGAATATGTTGTGGTAGTTAAAATCAGGAACCAATATACCGACAGTCAAGGAGTTTCGATGTCGTTGGATCAACAAGGCTCTAACCGCTGGTATAGTGCTTCGATCGATACTTCAGATAGAGATTTTACATTAGCGCTTGAACAAACTCGTGACGTGACAATCCGATTCGAGGTTACAGAATCTAGTTTGATGAATTTGGAAGAGGACTTCATTGATACCCATGTTCGGATTTGGGCGATCTCAAATACAGTCGAAGATGCAGCATCATTAGACCTCCAAGTAACCTTGACCAAGATGAAATCATCAGATCAAATTAACGATGCTGCCGATGGACAATCCTTCGATTGGATCGGCATCGCAACTTGGATTGTAGGTAGCAGCCTAATCATTGCGTTGGTAGCTGTTTTGATCGGTGTACTCAACGGTGGCGAAGAAGAAGAAGAAGAACAGGATTGGGCCGAGGAGGGTTATGAAGACAATATTTCTGCAACATATGGCAATGTGGCAGCGGCCCCAACCATCGAACCGCCCAAGGAAATTCCAGTATTAGCTCCACCAACGCCAGTTCCGGAACCGGTGGCTCAAACTGGCCCAGCAATTCCTGCCGGCGGCCTACCTGAAGGCTGGACTACGGACCAATGGCAGCATTATGGTCAGCAATGGCTTGACAGTCAGAACTGAATGCTCTCGACGATGGGTTGAAATCCATGCGCTCGTGCGCAAGGATTGTAGGAGTTATCAACATGTACGGAAATGGGCAAGCACCAATCTTCATCCTCAAAGAAGGAACTCAACGCACACGTGGCCGTAGTGCTCAATCCAATAATATCGCAGCTGCAAAAGCCGTCTCCGATGCAGTACGCAGTACTCTTGGTCCAAAGGGCATGGATAAAATGCTTGTAGATAGCATGGGCGATGTGGTCATTACCAATGATGGTGCAACAATTCTCAAAGAGATGGATATAGACCATCCAGCGGCAAAAATGATCATTGAGGTTGCAAAAACTCAAGAACAGCATTGTTACGATGGAACGACCACAGCTGTTGTTTTAGCAGGCGAATTACTGAAGCGATCGGAGGATTTAATCGAACAAAATGTTCATCCAACGGTTATTTGTGAAGGATTCAGATTAGCTGCTGAAAAGGCAATTGATTGCTTGGAATTACATGGAATCGCAATCGATGGCGATGATGCGGTATTGATGGAGATTGCAAAAACCTCCCTAACTGGCAAATCCGCCGGCGCGGTCAAATCTTTCTTAGCAGATATTTCCGTACGTGCTGTAAAGTGTGTGGGCCATGAAGAAGATGGTGAGAGAATGGTTGATTTATCCGATATTAAGATCGAGAAACGTCAAGGCGGTTCGATTAAAGATTCAACCCTTATCGATGGATTAGTCCTAGATAAGCAGAGGGTTCACTCGGGCATGCCTCGCTCGATTAACGATACAAAAATTGCACTAATCAATAGTGCGATCGAGGTCAAGAAGACCGAAGTTGATGCAAAAATCCAGATCACCGACCCAACCATGCTTGCAGCTTTCCTCGAGGAGGAAGAAGGCTACATCAAGTCCCTGGTTAGCAAAATTGAAGCGAGCGGTGCAAATGTCGTCATTTGCCAAAAGGGTATAGATGACCTCGCTCAACATTACATGTCTAAGGCCGGAATTTTTGCTATCCGTAGAGCAAAGAAATCCGATATGGAAGCGCTCTCAAAGGCGACCAGCGGTCGGATTGTCACAAATATCGACGACCTTAGCCCAGCCGACCTTGGTCTAGCGGCGAAGATCGAAGAGCGCAAAATCGGCGAATCGGATATGACTTTCATCACCGGTTGCCCAGAAGCAAAAGCGGTATCTGTCCTTCTTCGTGGCGGAACCGAACATGTGGTCGACGAGATCCGGCGTGCTTTCGATGATGCGGTCGGTGTTGTTTCTGTAGCATGGGAAGATCGTGCTGTTTTGACCGGTGGCGGTAGTGTTTTGGCAGCGATTTCAAGAGATCTCCGAGCCTATGCCGAATCGATTGGCGGCCGTGAACAAATGGCAATCGAAGCCTTTGCAACCGCATTGGAAATCGTTCCAAGAACCCTTGCAGAAAATGCAGGTTTAGATCCGGTAACAACTATTATTCAACTTAGAAAAGCTCATGCAGATGGACAAAAGCACGCCGGAATCAATGTTGACGAAGGCGGAGTAAAAGACATGCTCGAAGCAAATGTTTTGGAGCCAAAGCGAGTGGTCAACCAAGCGATTCAATCCGCAACAGAGACTGCGATTATGATTCTAAGAATCGATGACGTAATCTCTTCCAAAGGTGGGGCTGGCGGCGATATGATGGCTGGTATGGACGACTTCCAAATGTGAAGTTTGACCAAAAAATCCAATCACACAAATTTCTCCCTAAAGGGAGGCCGGTCGAAAACCTTCAAAGACTCCTTACCAGTCGAGTCGATTGCTCAGTGCGAGCAATGGGTGAATCTCATGCCAACCATCACAAAGGTCTGGATTGAAGAGGACTGTATAACCTGTGATGCTTGCGAAGATATTTTGCCTGAGGTTTTCAGCATAACTGACGATTCTAGTTTCATCAAAGCAGAGGTTCGCGAGGACGGAAAGTTCGACCGTAACACCGGCTTTTCAATGATAAAACCAGAGTTCCGAGCCGAATATTCCGATATTATTGAAGAGGCAGCAGAAGCTTGCCCGGTCGAGATTATCAAATTCGAATATGAGGCTGTAGAAGCCGATGGAGCTCCTGCAACACCTGTGGAGGAAATCGTTGAAGCAACTCCAGTTGCAATCGAGACCTCAGCAGATGATGGGGTCTTGGCAGGGGTTCTAGCAGGTGACCGTTCTTTGGCGGTATTTTTTGGTTCACAGACCGGGAATGCAGCAGGCTTGGCTGAGAAGACCGTAAAGATGGCTGCTAACTTCGGTTTGGATGCTAGCGTTATCGATATGGATGGTTATGATCAATCCAGATTATCTTCCCATAAGCGAGTTTTGATAATTACCTCAACTTGGGGAGAAGGTGAAATGCCGGATAATGCCGAGTCTTTGTGGATTGCTACATGTGCATCTAATCCCAGCCTTTCGGGAATTCATTATTCGATCTGTGCTATCGGTGATACCTCATATGATGAATACTGTAAAGCTGGCCACGATTGGGATGGAAAATTTTCGGATCTCGGTGCAACCTGCATTCAAGCAATTCAAGAATGCGATGTAGATTTCGATGAGCCATGGGCTCAATGGGTTGATCAAGTCCTACCTCGCATCGCTTGCGTCGATGCTGATGGAGTCTTCCAAGAAGAATTGGTCGAAGCGATGATCGCATATGGCGCTGGCGATGAAGAAGTTCCAGCCGACGATGGTGACTTTAGCCCAGGGCAAATCGAACAGCCGGAGATTTCTTTGACATTGAAAATATTCCGATATGACCCGATAAAGGCTCAAAGTGGTTATGATACAGTCGCTTGTGTTCTACCTGGACATGCAACCATTCAAGATGCTTTGATTGCCATCGCTCGTGAAATCGATGGATCACTTACATTCAACCAAGGCCAAATCGGAGGGCTTAGCCCGCTGACCGGCCTGAAAGCAAATGGGCGAATAGTTAGTGCTGATACCATGAGACTTTGTGATTTGGTTGCTGCTGATGGCACTTTAACCCTAGAACCACTTCCTGGATACGAGGTTGTTAAAGACCTCATGGTCTCTTATGATCGCTACGATACCGACCGTGCAAACTCCAAACCTTGGATGGTTGCTGACCCTCGCCAAGGCGAGCGATTAGCTAGTGGAGCACCTATGGGTGTAATGGCCTCGGCAAAAGCGACCGCACTACATGCTATGGCTGATGTTGGCGGATTACAAATGATCAATTCCATGTCTGATACCTACATGGTCGATGATAATTATTCTGGCCCAGGGCTGAACCTACAACGCTGGGTTCGCTCCCAAGACCCTCGTAGTGGTAGTGGACACCAAAGATCGATGTTCGACCTCTTGCAAAAGAATGGCGGAGTTTGGGACGAAGCGGATATCTCTTCGATTTACCGCCATGGAATCGATGGTGCTCAAGCTGCTGATGCTCTTTACGCAGCCCGGGCTCGCCTATTGGCTGAGTTCAAGTTCACCGGCAAGCCCGGTCGAATGGTCAAAGGATATTCTCGCTCGGTCAAGTTGACTGGAAATGTCAACGAAACCTCACTTTACCGTTCGGTTCTAGGCCCGCTCGGACTTGGTTCGAATATCATGAACGGAGTTTCACTACGAATGATGCTCGGTTTCACTCGAAACGGTGGACCGATGATGCGTGGTTTCCAAGGTATGCTTGCACCACCAGCAGGAATTGGCAAAATTCCTGATATGATTAATTTCAAAGTGGATAATCACCACGAAATTGTGGCGATATTCAATAAATTGGATAGGAGATTCTGAGGTCAACATTATGGTAAAATATTCTTATTATCCCGGAAATGTTGCCCGCCAGGCTAGTCAAGAGGTGGAGGATACAATTCAACCATTGGCGAAATCTCTCGGTATCGAATTGATCGAAATGATTGGTTATAGTAGCGATGGCGGCGACATTATCAAGCAAGGCAATCCTGAGTTACAACTGGCATTGAATGCTCGAAACTTTGCAATCGCTCAAAGGAATGGTCACAATATCATCACTCCTTGTGCTTCGGCCCAAGGAATTATGTTTGAAGCATTGACCACCTTACAAAACGACCCGATCGCGTTAGCAAAAACCAATCGTGTCCTCGAGGACACGACCGGAATGACACTTGACCCATCAACTCTTGAAACCAATCACCTGCTTCATATTCTAGTCGATGAGATCGGCTTGGATAAGGTCGAGGCCGCGGTTGTAAATCAACTAGATTTGGATATCGCATGCTATTATGGACCTCATATGCAAAGGGAAGGTGCTTGTGGAAATGACGATGTTTGGAATCCGAATTACATGGAGAAATTGATTACTGCTCTGGGTGGTCGTCCTGTGGATTTTCCGAGTAAAACCATGAGTGTAGGTAACCCCTCACTTCTTACCCTTGGAGAAAGTGTGATGAAAATGACCGCAAAAGTTCTAGCCGACTCCAAGAAGGCTGGTGCCCAGGTGTTGGTCAGCGCTTGTACCCTTTCACACTACAACTTGGATTCATACCAAGGCAAAGCAGGACGAATCGCAAAACTCGATACTGCATTGCCAGTGGTCAACCTAACCGAAATCATTGCATTTGCTCTGGGCCATCATATCGATAGATTCGCCCAATTACGTACTCGTGCACTAATCATCGGTTCGTGAAATTAGTTCAACCGTGCAAAAAGCGGTAAAGGTCTCTTGCTTGAATCGATGATACTCCATCGACTTCACTCAATTCCTTTTCAGTAAGTTGGCATAATCCATCGATATCACCGGCTTTTTCCATCACTCTTTGAGCGGTTACCAAACCAATCCCTGGTAATTCAGCAAGAATTCGGCTGCGTTGCTTGAGAACTTCCAAGGTCCATCTCTTCGATAATGCGCCCTCGATCGCTTCGCCGTTAATAATCGATAGAACCTCCTGTGAGGCCGCTCGTAATGATTCTAGAATTGGATCTGGTGGTTTTCGTTTGCTATGTCCGACTAGTAGGTCGAGCATTCTTGCTTCCCGTTTTGCTGCGATTGAGACAAATCTTGCAGTACCCTCGGTCGATCCCGTCATCAATACAGGGATTCCCAAATCTAAGGTGAGCCATGCCATCGCTCCTTGAACCGCATTTGGGTGAACTCTATCGGTCTCATTTGATTCAATGATCATCAGCGGGCGTGCAGCCGCGCTCATCAATCTCTTCGCTTGATGAACCAATCTACCGTCCAAAAGAGAATCTACCAAATCTCTTGCACTTTTTCTCTCGATAAGAATGCGCTCCGAGATTCTAATGTCTCCAACCGGCAAGTGTTCCATGCTCACCTCATGACCCATGAGCTTGAGTAAAGATGGCAATGTCGAAGCCGATTCTCTATTGTCAATGGCAATCAATTCGAGTGATTGATGTTCTATACCAAGGTGGTCGGTTTCGGTAATCGCTGCGGCTGCAGTTGCAGATTCCTCTTCCCTACTTGGTGATGAAGTGCCGTCTAGAACCGGCTCCCACCATTTAGGCTCGACTGTTTTGGCGGGTTCAGGGCTTGAATTTGCGAATTCGGCTAAGGATTTTTGGGCTCTCGGCCTATTGATTAATTCCGGACTTTTGGGTTTGGATTTTTGTTGTTTTGGCTCTACAACTTTGATTTCTGGTGGTCGATATAACCTCTCTTGCTCGGACTTTATGAATGATTCAGCCGTTTGGCCATCGACGGTGAACAAGGATAAAATCTCGTTTGTAGGCGGTGCTCTTCGGGGTAATCTCGATTGCCGTTTCAATCGTTCTAAGGTTCTATACATCGCTTGCTCACGCTTGATTGACGCCATTTGAACATACTCGTCCCGGGTATTTTTTGAAATGAGTATATGGACATCACCTTTGCTTTGTCGAGCGGTCCTTCCCCGTCGTTGAATCGCCCTGATCGCACTAGGGACGGGTTCGTAAAGAATTACACAATCAGCCGCGGGAACGTCCAAACCTTCCTCGCCGACCGATGTTGCTACCAATACGTTGATCTCGCCGCTGCGGAAGCGATCCAATTGTTGCAATTGTTCCTTTTGCTTCATTCCAATATTTCCACTCTTACTAGATTGGCCGACAAATCTCCCAGCCTTCACTCCATCCAATTGCGATAAGATAGATATTAAATAATCAACAGTATCCCTATATTCGGTGAAAATTATTACCTTGCCACCTATCTTTAGTTGGGTAGAGGTGAGTGAGCTTACCAATTGCGGTTTTGGATGGATCTCTTGCATTTGTCCACAGATTCGGTGGAAATTGCTAACCTCTGTCAATGATAGGAATCTCTTGGTTTTCCTGGCATTATCTCCTCTTGCTCTATCCAAGTATTGAATCGCGGTATTCAGGCCCTGAGTCTCGATTAAATCCAATAATCTATGAAGTCGGCGCAAATCTCCAATTCGCTTTGCAGCATCATAACCTCGAGGGTCGCCTCGGCCGATAGCAGCACTTGCTCTACGCTGGGCTTCATCGATAGCGGCAGTAGTTATCCTTCCGGTGCGGATCAAGAATCCGCCTCGACGTAAGAATTCAGATTCCTCTGATTCACACATTCTAAGCGGTCGAATCAGATCGAGCAAATTTTCAGGCAAGGCCAAACGGTGTGATTCCACCTCCATTGCGGTAACATAAGGTGCTAGCAGATCATCTTCTTTTCGGGCGACATGTAATCTTTCGATTCCCAAGCGTTGAACGATTTCTATCACTCGCTCATCCTTTACGCCTGGTGAGGCTGTAGCGGCCAATACAAGGGCATTGGAATTTGATTCCAAATACATATCACCCAATTGAGCCATCGAATCAGAACCGGTCGCATGATGGGCTTCGTCAACGATTAGCAAATCGATATCTCCAAGCAAAATTCTGCCGTTTTGAGCATCGTTTCGAATAACGTGTGGTGTAGCCATCACTATTTTTGCATCGACCCATAATTGCTCTCGCTTGGCCGGCCTAACATCACCGGTTAGAATGATGATCTTCTCTTCAGGTATCGCGATCATCTCACGAGCCATGCGCGCTTGTTGGGCTACCAAACCAGTTGTTGGCGCTACCAAGACAATTTTGCCGGCTCCTCCTATCGCTTCGGCCATCGCCATCCATTGAACCGCGGTTTTTCCTAAACCGGTCGGCATTACCAATAGGGTCGATCCAGACAAAGCTTGTTTTGCTGCAAGCAATTGATATGCTCTCGCTTCAACACCTTCCCTGAGGTTGGGATGGCCGAGACTTGGAGGCATGTTCTCGACCTGTGTGGCGGGGGGTCAAGAGGATTTGCATAATTCCGTACCTTCTTATTGGCAGTTACCGAAAGGCTTGAAGACCGTCAGTTGTGATAGCCGTGCAGCGGCCCTATGGTCCATTCAGAACCGAACCACTCATATATGGGTGGTAAGTCGGCGAACTGCTCAGATGGTGAGTGGCCAGACATAGCGGGCAATGCATTGCATCCCGATACTCTCGGTTCCAATCGTGGACTGAGAGCCGATGTCACGGCCTCTCCCTAGCCTGAAGAGCCTTCGAACGCCCCTAACGAGGGGGCCAATTCGTCGTAAAAAAACATAGGAGGTCGAACAATATGGCAAAACGAAGTCATCCACGTCGTGGTAGCATGGCATTCAGTCCGCGCAAGCGCTCTGTTCGTCATTTTGGTCACGTAAAATCGTGGCCTACAACCGAATCAACCGAAGTACGAGTGCAAGGATTTGCTGGCTGGAAAGCAGGCATGACTCACATTATGGCTCGTGATCTTAATCCAGATTCTGTCAGTGCAGGCCAGGAGATTAGAATTCCTGTAACCGTTGTCGAAGTCCCTACTATGAGGGTGCTCGGGGTTCGTGGTTACCAAATGACTCCATACGGCAAGCAAGCTGTTGGCGAAGCATGGGTCGACGCAGAACAAATCACCGATTCCTTCCCACAATTATTCCGCCGTCTTCACACCCGTAAAGAGCACGACGCAGACAAGCATTTCGATGCTCTTTCCGCTGCTGACCTTTGCGAGGTGCGAGTAATCGCTGCTACCCAACCTCACTCGATCACTGGAACCCCTTCCAAGACTCCTGAAGTCATGGAATTAGGTTTGGATGGTGGCGACTCCGGCTCTCAACTAGAATGGGCTAGGGAACACCTAGGCCAAGAACTTTCGATTTCTGATGTATTTAGTGAAGGCGAATTCGTCGATGCTATCGGTGTTACCAAAGGATACGGATGGCAAGGTGTCATCAAGAGATTCGGTGGAAAATTACAATCTCACAAAAACTCCAAGAAACGCCGTCAACACGGTAACATGGGAGATTTCGGAACAGGGTATGTCCGTAAGACCATCCGTCAAGGTGGTCAAACTGGATACCACCAGCGAACCGAATACAATAAGCGCATCTTGTCTATTGCAAGCGCAGAAGATAAAGCGATTACTCCATCCGGTGGATTCCTCCACTATGGTGAGGTCAATTCACAATATTTATTGGTCAAGGGAAGCCTTCCTGGGCCTGCAAAGCGTTTGGTTAGATTCCGTGATGCTACCCGTGGTAGCCTCAAGGTAGATGCTCCATTCGAGATCACTTACGTAAGTACTGCAAGCAAGCAGGGGGTCTGAACATGAAGGTAGCGGTTCACAATATACTCAACAACATCGAACAAGATGAACTAGATGCTGGTCGCCTCCAAGAGGTTTACGACATCAGTGTCGAAATGGGCAAGAAAGTTTCTTTGCCAGATGCATTCGAATCCGAAATCCGTACCGACATGGTAAAACTCGCAATCGCAAGTGCTCGAGCAAACCGTCGTCAAGCATACGGTTCTAACGCTCATGGCGGAAAGAGAAAGCCAATGGCTGGAATGAAGCATTCGGTCGAATGGTGGGGCAAAGGTCGAGGTGTATCACGTATCATGCGTCGTACCGGACAACGTCGTGCAGCACAAAGTCCACACACTCTAGGTGGTCGCCGTGCTCATGGTCCAAAGGTCGAAAAAGACTGGTCTCGCAAATTAAACCGCAACGAACGCCGATTAGCTCGCGATTCCGCACTAAGTGCAACTACCGATATTGAGATGGTAAGCAACCGTGGCCACCGCTTCGATAGTGGAATCAAGACCCTACCTATTATTCTTGGTGATTATTCCGAGAACGGTGAATCGATCGACATCGAATCCTTCAACCTAAACGGTGGAACCCGAAAGGTCAGCGCAATCTTCAACGCACTCGGTTTGGGCGATGACCTCTACCGAGCACGCAGTGGTCGCAAAATCCGTGCAGGAAAAGCAACCATGCGTGGAAGGGTCCACAAAGTACCAAAGAGTATTCTTTTGGTAGTCGCAAATAAGGACGGTCTTGCAAAGGCTGCCCGCAATCTCCCTGGTGTCGACGTAGTCGCTGCAAAGGATCTGTCTGCTGAGCATTTAGCTCCAGGTGGCGACCTAGGTCGTCTGACAGTATTCACCAAGGCTGCTGTGGAGGCAATCAACTGAGGAGGTGTGATGAATGGTCAATCCGTATAATATCATCCTAATGCCGTGGATTACAGAGAAGGCAATGAGTGCTCGTGATTACGATAACCGTCTGGAGTTTATCGTTCGACGTAGTGCAACCAAAGGCGAGATCGCAGCAGCGGTAGAAATTCTATTCGATGCTGAAGTCGCTAAGGTAAACGTTCGAAATACCAAAAATGGTAAATTGGCTTCGGTCAGGCTCGCTGAGGGCTATAATGCAGATGAGGCTGCTATGCGCTTAGGCGCATTCTGATGAGGTGAACTATCATGGGTAAGCGAATCCGAGCACAGCGAAAAGGCTCCTCACCACGTTACCGTGTATCGAGCCACAGATTCCCTGGTAAGAACAGAATTCCACGCGTCGATGGCGTGGTTGGAGAAGTCACCGATTTGGTGCACAGTCCAGTTCACACCGCGCCATTATTGCGAGTTAAACTCCCAGATGGCGAGACCACATTATTGGTCGCAACAGAAGGTCTTGCAATCGGCTCATCGATTGCAATCGGCAATAACGTCTCTCTGAGACCGGGTAATATTACCCACTTGCTGAACATCCCTGAAGGTACAGCGATCAACAATCTTGAACTTCGACCTGGAGACGGCGGCAAAGTCGCTCGAACAGCAGGTAACTCCGCATTGGTAGAAGCACACCTTGGAGATAGGGTTCGTGTTAGAATGCCATCAGGAGCTAGCAAAGACCTACCGGGCAAGTGCCGTGCAACTATTGGCGTCCTTGCTGGACACGGCCGATCTGAGATGCCTCTGCGAACAGCAGGTGCTGCTTATTACAAGGCTAAAGCCCGTGGAAAAGCATTCCCAAGAGTCAGCGGTGTTGCAATGAACCCTGTCGACCACCCTCACGGTGGAGGAAATCATCAAGCGGTTCACGGACCAAACTCCGTGGCTCGTGGCACCCCACCTGGTGCAAAGGTGGGTAATATTGCTCCAAGTCGCACTGGTAGAGGCCGCGGCAAGAAAATTTGAGGTGATCTATAATGGCAAAGAAAAAGAAGTCCTTCATGACCCCTAAAGCGAGCCGTAGGAAAGCGCGCAAAAAACGCTCTTCTGCTACCGGCCGCAAGCAAAAAGAATTCACTTACCGTGGATATGAGGTTGAGGAACTCAAGGCAATGCCATTATGGCCTTCCGAAGAGGATCCTGACTCACCGTCTATCATCACCCTTCTAAAATCTAGAACACGCCGCTCTATCGCACGTGGTCTATCCGAAGAAAACGAGCATTTCATCGCTCGAGTGCGCCGCTCTACCGGTCGCACAGTTCGCACGCACCGCCGTGACGTTCCAATCCTACCTGAATTCGTCGGCAAGAGAATCGCTGTTCACGATGGACAGAAATTCGTCGAGATTGAGGTCAAGGCTGAGATGATCGGTCATTACCTAGGAGAGTTCGCTCCGACCCGCCGCAGTGTTACACACTCCGGACCTGGTGTCGGTGCTACCCGCTCTTCAGCCCACGTAGCACTAAAGTGAGTTGATAATTATGGGATATACTAAGAAAAACATGGACCGCAGATCCAAGAGAAAGCAACTCCCGCAAAAGGGTTACACTCAACTATTGCAAGGCAGCCGTCTGGCTACCGCACGAACAGTAAACGCTGACCTTCACGTCAAGCACTTGTTCGAAATTGCTCGGGCGATCAAGCATCGCACTGCTGGCTCTGCAATTGAATTCCTTCACAACGTCCTAAAGATCGATAGTGACCGACCTGACATCCGCCGCAAGGCTGCTGCAGTGCCATTCACTCTCGGCTCTGGCAATCTAAAGCGCAAGCGCTCCGGCCCATCGATGGTCGGACACCGCCGTGGAAAGATGGGCCCTGGCCGATACCCGGTCAAGGCTAGCAGACTTATGATCAAGTTGATCGAAAGCTGTATGGAAAACGCACGCCACCAATACGAAGACATCGACCCTGAGGAGATGGTCATCACCCATTGTGCGGCTCACCGTGGACCTATCAAGAGAGGATGGATTCCTCGTGCTCGTGGACGCGCAAGTCCAAGCAATCACTACCGTGTCAATCTCGAGGTTTTCCTTGAGGACTTCAGCGCGGCTGAAGATGAGTTGGAGGACGACTTCTGAGGTGTTTTATCATGGTTAACAATAAGAGTACACTACGAAAAATCATCGACAGAAATGTCGAGCGACATCTTGTCAAGGAATTCTTGATGAACAATACCAAGAAATCTGGATTTGGCGGACTCGAAATCCGCCGAACTCCAGCAGGAACTGAAGTTACCGTTAGGGCAGAGCGACCAGGAATGGTTATCGGCCGAAAAGGTAAGATTATCAATGAATTACAAAAGCGCCTAAACGAGGAGTTTTCACTAGATAACCCTCGTCTAAAGGTCGAGGAAGTCGAAAACCCAGCATTAAATGCTCAAGTCATGGCAGAAAAGATCGCAAGCGCAATGGAGCGTGGCTGGTATTACCGCCGTGCAGGCCATTCGGCAGCACTTAACATCATGGAAGCAGGAGCTCGTGGAGTTTTGATCACCCTATCTGGAAAGTTGACCGGTAGTCGAAACCGAACTCAGAAATTCCTTCATGGGCACATCAAATACTGTGGTGAAACCGCATTGACCCACATGGATAAAGGCCAAGCGGTCTGTATCAAGAAACTGGGAACCATCGGTGTAACCGTCGCAATCATGCGCAAAGGTACCAAATTACCACACGAAGTAACAATCTATACCGAAGAGGATTTGCGAATGCAAGCAGATGCAGCAGCCGCAGAGACTAGCAAAGAGGGGGAGTCACAATGAGTCACGTCAGCAATCGTGAATTAGCAACTATGGGTAAAGAGGCTATGGCCGACCGACTCACAGAACTACTTGAGGAACTTCTTCAACTTCGTGCAGAGCAGGCTTTGGGTGGAACTCCATCCAATATGGGAGCTTTCAAAGCAACCCGCCGCTCTATAGCTCGGATCAGGACCAAGATGGTTACGACCGAGTGAAATTTTAAAAAAACAATCGAGATAAGGAGGTGAAAAAATGGCAGCAATCTGTAACGTGTGTGGATTACCTGATGAATTATGTATTTGTCAAGAGATCGCAAAGGAACAACAAACCGCAACCATCACCACCGATCGGCGTCGCTATGGCAAGATTGTGACCAAAGTGGAAGGAATCGTCGATTCTGCAATCGATATCAATCAATTGGCAAAGTTGCTCAAAAACCGCTGCGCTGCAGGTGGAACCGTCAAAGGGCGTGTCATCGAATTGCAAGGCGATCACAAGAAGAAAGCAAGCGCTGTCCTGCGCGATAACGGATTTAATGTGGAGGTGCGATGAGATGGTCGTCGATACTTACCACCAACCTTGGATTGGATCCAACCTACGGGTTGCCTCCTCCACCGACTCGACTTTGGTCGGTCGTTCTGGGCTCGTCATCGATGAGACCAGAGAAACCATCACTTTGTTGGAGGGCGGCTCACAAGTCGTTCTCGGCAAGAAATCAATTAATTTTCAAATCGATGGAGATGAATCCATCATTGTCGGAGGGCTGGTACGGCAGCGCTCTGAGGACAGAATTAACCGTAACCATAAGAAGGAGTGATCACAATGCGTGATATTGGAGTTGACGTAAAAGTACCTACTGGTGAATGGGATGGCGATGCAAATTGTCCATTCAATGGAACCCTGCGCCTTCGTGGCCAGGTCTTAGAAGGAACTGTAGCAAGCATAGGAATGTCTAGTACAATCGTTATCGAGCGTCATAATGTTCGATATATGCAAAAGTACGAGAGATACGAGAAGAGAACTAGTGCTATGAGCGCTCATCTTCCAGCTTGTATTGGAGAACTCAGCGTTGGAGACAACGTCAAGGTCATGGAATGCCGCCCTCTTTCAAAGACGGTTTCATTTTGTGTTATCGAAAATAACGGTGGTGTTGTCTGATGAAGGGAATCGCAGGAAAGCAAACCCGTGGTCTACCGACCATGGCACGTCTTCAAGTCGCTGACAATACCGGAGCAAAAATTGCTCAGGTAATCAACGTTCGAAAACTAGGAGGGACAATGCGCCGTCTTCCAGCAGCTGGTGTAGGTGATCTGATCAAGGTCTCTATCAAGCGTGGAACTCCAGAAACCCGTCGTCAAATGTTTGACGCTGTGGTAATCCGCCAACGCCGCCCATTCCGTCGAGTCGATGGAACCTGGGTTCAATTCGAGGACAATGCTTGTGTCATTACAAATGAGAAAGGCGATGTCCAAGGGTCCGATATCAAAGGACCTGTATCGAGAGAGGCAGCAGAACGCTGGCCTCGTATCGCTGCAACAGCAAAGCAGATCGTCTGAGGTGATTTTGAATGGTCAAGAGTAGCAAACCAGGAAAGCAAAGAAAGGAGCAATACAACGCTCCACTCCACATCAAGCGCAAGCGTGTTCGTGCTCGTCTTCAATTAGACAAGCCCGATACCCGTCTTGCTGGTGTACGAACGGTCACCATCCGTGTCGGCGATACTGCACGCGTAGTCCGTGGCGATTTCGCTCACGGCGGCAAGCGTGTCGGTGGAAAGCGCAAGGCAGACCCTCTTAGTGGCAATGTCATTCGCATAGATTCAAAGAAAAGCCGGATTTTCATCGAAGGTGCAACCTCGACAAAATCCGACAATAAAGAAGAGGGATTACCGGTCCACTCCTCGAATGTCGTTATCGTCAAACTCGACGAAACCGACAAGTTGCGAATGCAAAAATTGACCGAGGATAGGAGTTGAATCATATGGGAAGCAGCAGTCACTTGAAGCGTTTGGCCATCCCTCGTAGTTGGCCACTACCCCGCAAAACCACCGTATGGGTAACCCGACCTCGCGCCGGAGCTCATACTTTGGAGAGAAGTATGCCGATCAATATCGTCATTCGTGATGTATTGGGCATGGCTCACTCCACTCGAGAGGTTCGAAGCATTCTCCACAATGGCTTGGCAAAGGTCGATGGTCGTGTCGTAAAAGACACCCGTCGAGGCGTCGGCTTGATGGATGTCCTATCACTTGGCGAAGAAAATTTCCGCTGTGTGTTGGACACTAATGGTCGTCTTCGCTATCGAACTATTTCTTCTGAAGAAGCAGGTTGGAAAATCTGCCGAATCGAAGGAAAGACCACAATCAGTGGCGGTAGGACTCAAATTCATCTTCACGATGGTCGCAACCTGATTGTCGCTGATGCGGCAGAACACAAATCTGGCGATTCGTTGAAGATTTCTCTTCCAGACCAAAAAGTCCTCGAGCATATCAAATTCGGTGAGGGTACTCGCTGTATGTTGGTCGGTGGTACTCACGTCGGTTTGCTAGCGGACGTAACAGGTCATAGCATCAAGCGTTCAAGTATGTCCAACGAAGTCGCATTCGACGGTTTCGTAACCACTGAAGAACTTGTCTTCAGTGTTGGTAAATCTTCCTTACCCGGTGTGGAGGTGGGTCAATGAGCGATTCAAACCCAATGGCAATTCCGCGAATCACCAAAGTTGTAGTCAACATCGGTGTTGGCGAAGGCGGAGATCGCCTAAGCAATGCAGAATCCGTACTGAAACTGGTTACTGGAGCAACTCCAATACGAACCCTCGGAAAGCAGCAAAACCGTGACCTAAAGGTCCGTGTTGGCTTCCCAATCGGCTGCAAAGCAACAATGCGAAACCAAGATGTAATCAAGAATTTCTTGACCCAAGCATTTTGGGTTCGTGAAAACATGATTCCTTCTTGGAATTTTGACCGAACAGGAAACCTTTCCTTCGGCATTCCAGATTATACTGACTTCCCAGACCAGAAGTACGACCCAGACATCGGAATCTTCGGCATGGACATCAACGTCGTGCTCGAGAGGCCTGGCCACCGTGTCAGCCGCCGTCGCCGTCGCTCTTCAAAAGTACCGGTAAGCCACCGAACCACGCCTGATGAATCCAGGGCTTGGTTTGTCGAAAATTACGGAATCAAAATCCTGGAGGAGTGAAAATGGCACGAGATCATGGAGAACAGATTGGAAGAACCATCGGTTGCCGCCGCTGTGGCCGCCGACGTGGAATGATCCGCCGTCACGGGCTTCGTCTTTGCCGACAATGCTTCCGCGATATAGCACCTGAAATAGGTTTCAAAAAAATGAGTTGAGGTGATTAAGAGATGCAGTTCGACCCCCTAAATGACGCACTAGCTAAACTGTATAATGCAGAGCAAGCTGGTAAATACAACGTAGAACTCTCGCCAGCGAGCAAATTGCTCGGTTCTGTGCTTGAGATCATGCAAATCTCCGGCTATGTCGGAGAGATTGAAAAGAATGAAAACGGCCGTGGTGGCACCTATAACGTGCATTTGCGCGGTGCGATCAACCAATGTGGTGTAGTCAAACCTCGCCACTCGGTTAGACGACAAGAATTCGACAAGTGGGAAGGGCGTTACCTTCCGGCTCAAGATTTTGGTCTGCTAATTCTAACTACAAATAGTGGTATTATGAACCACAAAGACGCAAAGGAGAGCCGCATTGGTGGTAGACTCTTAGCATATGTGTACTGAGGTGAATTATCGATGGTAAAATTAGATAGAATTGAACACAATGTTGAGATGCCAGAAGGCGTTTCAGCGAGCATCGCTGGTGACACCGTCACCATTACCGGCTCCAAAGGTTCGCTTTCACGAGATTTCGCTCACCACAAAGTAACCCTCACCCAAGTCGGTGAAGGCCTTTTGGTGCAAGTGGATCTTCCTCGTAGAAAAGAAAAAGCCCTCGCCGGAACTTGGAAAGCTCACCTAAACAATATGATTAAGGGAGTTACAGAAGGATTTACATATAATTTGAAAGCCTTCTATTCTCACTTCCCAATGACACTTGCAGTCAAAGGAAATAATCTCGTAGTAAACAATTACTTCGGAGAGCGTGTTCCACGATCTGCAGATATCCTCCCAGGGGTTGATGTCAAGATTTCAAAGAAGGTCGAAGTTACCGTTTCCGGAATCGATAAGGAAGCAGTTGGCCAAACCGCAGCAAATATCGAACGCTGCACAACAATCAAAAAGCGTGATCGACGTGTGTTCCAAGATGGAATTTATCTGCTGGAGAAAGCATGAGGAGTGGATTTAGATGAGTGATTACGAAAATATGAAGGTCGCAGAACTCAAGGAGCATCTCAAGGAGGCTGGTTTACCAGTCTCTGGAAAGAAAGCCGACTTGATTACCCGCTTACAAGACCAATCTCCAGCACCTGTTGAAGAAGTGGTCGAAGAAACCGTCGCAGAATCCGAAGAGGAATCTACCGAAGAAGAATCCGAAGAGGAATCTACCGAAGAAGAATCTGAAGAGGAATCCGAAGAGGAATCTACCGAAGAAGAATTGGATGACGATGATTGGGATGACGAAGATGACCTCGAAGAGGAAGTTCACGTCGCCCGCCAAAAACCAGTTCTATCCGATGAATTGAAGGCTGCTCTCGCACTTCGGGCTGCCCAGAAGAAAGGAACCCCTTCCTTCCGCCGTACCGAATGGTACCGCTACCTTCGATTATCTCGTTCCGGTTGGAGAAAACCCCATGGAATGGATAACAAGCAACGCCGTAATTACAAGTACCGAAGTTCGTTGGTTCGAATCGGTCACGGTAAAGTTAACGCAGCAGCAGGACTTCATCCCTCTGGATTCGAAGAGGTAATGGTTCAGCGACCGTTTGACCTCGAAAAGATCGACCCTGAAACCCAAGCAGCTCGCATCGGCGCAACCGTCGGTGGGCGCAAGCGTGAGAACATCCATTCTCGTGCTGATGAATTGGGAATTAGAGTTCTAAACCGAAGGAGGGAACGCTGATGCAGATTACCAACCAAAAGAAAATGGCTGCTCAAATTCTAAAATGCGGTGTTAACCGTATTTGGATCAACCCATCCTACCTCGACCAAGTCGCACAGTCGGTTCAAAAAGTCGACATTCGTGATGCAATCGAAAGCGGATGGATCAAGGCTCGAGCTATTCAAGGAACTTCTCGTGTTCGTGCTCTTCAACGTCTTAACCAGAAAAGAAAAGGCCGAAGAAAGGGTCAAGGAAAGCGCTCGGGAACTGCAAATGCACGAAACCCTCGCAAGACCCAGTGGATGGCAATTATCCGTTCTCAACGCCGTACTCTCAAAGAGATGCGCGAAGATGAGACCCTCGATCGTTCCCAATACCGCCACTATTACCTAAAGGCCAAAGGTGGCTCTTACCGCTCCATCGCACATATGAAGACCCAAATGGGTATCGAAGGTGTGGATTTCGGAGGTGAACAATGATGTCTCAAGGACCTCGCCAACGCAACCAATATCGCCGCCGAAAAACTGGTGAAACCGATTACCGCCGTCGCCTCAAGCTGCTTCGCAGTGGAATGGCACGTGCAGTCGTTCGTGTTTCCAATACCCGTGTTGTCTGTCAACTGACCAACTTTAGCGTTGTAGGCGACAAAGTCGAAGTTTCAACCACTGGAGATGATCTTGTCTCAAAATACGGTTGGCCAGAAGATGCAAGCCGCAAGAACTTGCCGGCATGTTACCTCACAGGATTCGCTCTGGGCAAGACCGCTCTAGCAGCAGGTCATGATGAAGCAGTACTCGACATCGGATTAGCAGCAAGCGCAGCAGGATCCCGTGTATTCGCAGCACTCAAAGGTATGGTAGACGCAGGATTGGAAATTCCTCATGGGAATTCCGTCTTACCTGACGAAGATCGTATCAATGGTACACATATAGATGATTCAATCGCTTCCAAAGTAGAAGCAACAAAAGCAAATATTGAGGAGGCTTTCTAAAATGAGTGATGACACATCAAAAATGGCACCTGGTCTGATAAAGGCCTTCGCTCCTGCTGAAGAAGAAGAAGGGGATGGCCGTCGCCGTCGCCGCAAGTCAACAGCAGAGGAGTCTATTGCAGCATTGCGAAACTGGACTCCAAAAACCCGTCTCGGAAGAGAGGTCATGGCTGGAAGAATCGTTACTTACGATGCGGCTCTAGCTTCAGGACTTCCAATCCGTGAAGTCGAAATCGTCGATGCTCTCATCCCTAACCTAGAGGATGAAGTTATCAAAGTCAACATGATTCAACGCATGACCGACTCCGGTCGCCGTGTTAGATTCAATGTAATGGCATGCGTAGGCAACAAAGATGGATATGTTGGCCTCGCAATGGCAAAAGGAAAAGAGGTTGCAACCGCAATCCGCAAATCCTTGGTTGCTGCAAAACTCAATCTCATCCAAGTCCAACGTGGAAACGGCTCTTGGGAATCTTCGGTCGGTCCAGGTACTTCGGTACCGTTCAAGGTCGTCGGCCAAGCTGGATCTACTCGAGTCACTCTAATGTCTGCTCCAGCAGGTAAGGGACTCGTTATCGGTGAAACCGGCAAGCGTGTTCTCGAACTCGCAGGAATTACCGATGTTCTAAGTCGAACCAAGGGTCAAACCAGAACCACAATCAACTATGCAGCAGCAACATTCAATGCGCTTGCTGAAGTAAATCGCACCAGGGTTACTGAAACCCAGCGTGCAAATCTATACATCGTTAAAGGAAGGATGCTAGAATGAGTTGGATAGTAGTACGTGCCCGTTCAAACGTCAAGGTTGAACACTCGATTCGTGAAACCATGGATATGTTGAATTTAACCCGTGTCAATCACGCGGTAATTATTCCAGAGAATGCCCAGTACAGGGGCATGCTCCAAAAAGCCAAGGATTACATCACCTGGGGTGATGCTGATGCTGAACTTGTAGAGAAGATGTTGAGCGGCCGTGGCCGTTTGATAGGTGATAAGCCAATCAGCGATGCTGATGTTAAGGAAGGAACCGAATTTTCGAATATCAAGGAATTCGCAAACGCAATCGCAGCAGACGAAGCATCCATGAAAGACATGCCTGAACTCAAGCGTGTCTTCCGTCTCCACCCACCTCGTGGCCCAAAGGGCTGGGGTGGACTAAAGCGCACCTACGTAGTAGGCGGCGCACTCGGTCCTCGAGGAGAGGCCATCAGCGCTCTAGTTGAGCGTATGATCTGAAGGTGATTATTATGGGAAGAGCAAATAAATTCCGTGGACGCTGTCGCACACATGGTCGAGGTCATAAGGCTGGCCGAGGCGCTGGAAAGCGTGGTGGCCGAGGTCTAGCTGGTATCAACAAACACCGTGTTATGACAAGAATCAAGTATATGCCAAACCATTGGGGTATGCATGGTTTTAACCGAGATCCAAGTCTAAGAACAGTCTACATCACCTGCAATGTAAGTGATTTAGAAGGTATGGCAGATGGCAAAGACACAATCGATTTGACCGCAATGGGTATCGGAAAGTTACTCGGTTCTGGTCGAATTAGCAGCGCTCTGACCGTCAAGGTCGGGGAATGGTCCGCAAAGGCAGCAGAGAAAATCGAAGCTGCTGGTGGTTCCATCCAAGGCGATGATGACAATGATGATGAACGGGATGAGGAGTGAGTCTCTTACGAGACGTATACTCCCCAACCTTCTTGAATGAATGATATACACAACTCAAAATGGTGGAATGAACTTATGGGTAAACAATCTATTCCTTGGGCGGTCGCCCTCACCGGTATTCTATACTTCCTAATGCTAGGATATTGGCAGTACGATGCGTTCGCTGCTAGCATGGGCTTCTCCGATATGGTAGTCTCTCAGATCGAGATCGATGGAGCAATTTTCGGATTTGTCTTTGGAATTGCGTATATGGCCTACATGATTTTATGTCTCACAAAAGACCTTCCGGAAGGTCTCAAAGAAGTGCCAATCATCGGTCGCTTTGGAAAAATGTTAGGTTGGGTTGCATTCCTTTGCGTCGCAATGTGGTACGCTCGTCCGCATACATTTGCAAATGGACAGCATGAAGAATTGGTTGGCTATCTTTTAGTCGGTGTCATTTTGCTCGGGTTCGGTGCTGCTAGTACATTGGTTTGTTTCATGTATAGTGGCGACCAATCTAGCCGACTTTATGGTCTACGGCGATTCGTCGACACTTACCCTGCAATCACAAAACCAGACCGCCACGTTCGTTTTAATGAGAAATTGTGGACTACTACACTTGTTCTAATAATTTACTTCGCAATGACAAATGTCATGCTTTGGGGTCTATCTGGAAGTGCACTCGATTTGTTTAGTGGATTCCGTTCGATCATGGCTGGCGCATCTGGAACCATCATGCATTTGGGTATCGGTCCAATCGTTACCGGTTCCATTATCATGCAATTATTCGCAGGAGCAAAAATTATTCGTCTCGATCTCCAAGAGTCTAATGACAAAGCAATGTACCAAGGTGTACAGAAATTATTGGTTCTATTGATGATTCCAATCGAATCTATTCCTCAAACATATGGTTTCCTTGACCCTACTCAAGAATTGATTACCAATTACGGTATGGGCTGGGCGAACTTTGTAATCGTCGCTCAATTATTCGCAGGTTCATACTTGGTATTCTTGCTCGATGAATTGGTCAGCAAATGGGGAATTGGATCTGGTATATCCTTGTTCATCGCTGCAGGTGTAGCACAATCTACATTCGTCGGTACACTCTCACCAATGCCTGCTAACTCCGCTGCAGGATATAGCCTTCAAAATCCTCCTTCGGGAACTTTACCAATGATTTTCTATATGTTCAGAGAAGCCACGAATGGTGAAATGATCGCTCAAAATGGCTTCGAAACGATATTGTTAACGCACGTTAACCCAGTCGCAGCTTTATTCTCTTCTGTTGTGGTATTCCTAATTGTAGCATTCGCAGAATCGAGTAAACTCGAATTACCATTGACTCATGGGAAAGTCCGGGGCCATCGTGGAAAATACCCGATACGATTGGTCTACGCATCTAACATTCCGGTCATTTTGATGGCTGCTCTATTGGCAAATATCAATATGTTCACCTTATTGTTCTGGAACCATCCCACACTGTCTAAAACACCAATTCTTGGTAAAGATGGCTGGGGTAGTATGTCCGAATATATTGGGACTTACGAGGCCGGTTCATCAACCGCTTCAGGTGGTTTTGCTTGGTATTCTTCAATGGTCAACGGCGTCAACGATTGGCTGATTCCAATGCTAAATCAACAAGGGGATGTTTACGGCCATAGCCTCTGGCAAATGGGCGGTCACGTACTATTCTATCTGATTATCATGACCGTAGGTTCGATGGTGTTCGCTAAATTCTGGATCGACACCACCAATATGGGTTCCAAAGACGTTGCAAAGCAAATCGAGCGCACAGGAATGCAGATTCCAGGGTTCAGAAAGAACCCTATTGTTCTCGAGCGTATTCTCGAGCGATATATCCCGCCAGTCACCTACTTCTCAGGTGCTTTCGTAGGGTTATTAGCTGCAGGTGCTGACTTGTTAGGCACGGTGGGTAATGCCAGCGGTACGGGTCTTTTGCTTGCCGTAGGTATTATTTTACGAACATATGAGCAGATTCAAAAAGAACAGGCTATGGAAATGCATCCAATGCTCCGCCAGTTCTTCGGTGCTGACTAATCATAATCTTTGATTTTGTCACTCGCTAGTTGGTAAATAATTGCCATCAACTGATATTTTGACCAATAATGCTGATGGATTGGCTACGCCAATAATTCGCTCGAAAACGAGCAAATCAACCTTGTAACTAGTCGATTTGGTCTCGAGACCGAGTGTCCAAAATCTAAGATATTGACCCTCACTTCTCAACAAACCCGCACCCGGCTAAACTCCTCCAAATCCTCCCCTCTAGCCCCCTCATTGCCGGCAACAAATTGCTTTCAACTGGAATATATTGACCAACAATTATGAGTGTTTTTCTGCACCCATGACCCATGCAGTTACTACCGATTTAACTACCCGTAATCCAATAAAAAAGCGTTCAACTTCTCCGATTCTAACACGAGTTAGCGCCAACAACCAAGCCCCAAAAAAAGGAATCACGATTCAAATAACCATCAAATCCTCAGATCTAAACCACCCCCTGATTCTCAATAAATGCCCCCTGCCAAGCCAACAAAAGAAGGGAAGCTTTTGAGAAGGTTGACTTGATTGGAGAGAAATATGTTCACCAAGTTCACTAGCATTCAGACCAATACTATCCGAGGAAACATCATTGAATTATTAACCGCTCAACTATTGAGAAATTTCGGTTATCATGTAACTCAATTTGGCTTTGAGCATCTCGCTCAGGACTATTTAAATCGCTGTTATCTACCTACTGCGGATGCATCGTTATGGGAAGGTGACACCTACCAATTCCTCAGACGTTTACCCGACTTACTAGTTCAAGATCCAGGGACTAGTGAGTTAATTCTAGTCGAAGTAAAATTCCGTAAAGATGGGATTCTTCGGCTGAAAGATCTTAGGGAATACCAAGCACCCATGGTGATAATTTTGGTATCTCCTCGGAAAATTCAGTGTGCAACCTTAGCCGAGTATAAATCGGGTGTGCGCCTAGATGAGTCTACCAACCGTCTTCTGCATAGCAGAACCGATCTGTTTAGACTGTTTAAGCCTAGAAAAGTAAAGCAATTAGAGTGGGAACTTATAGAATATGCAAGAGCATTATTAGAAGCTACAACTCTTCCTACCTCTAAGAACATTCTAGGCCCCCAGACTAGCCCAGAATGGTCGTTTCAGCACCCAAAAAACGATGACAAAACAACTTGAGTGAACTATTGTTATCCCAAGCCAGCATGATTTTCACTATCCATCAGCGTAAATCAGGAGCAAAAAAAACTTGAGTGAACTATTGTTATTCCAAGCCAGCCATGATTTTCACTATACATCAGCGTAAATCAGGAGCAAAAAAAAACTTGAGTGAACTATTGTTATTCCAAGCCAGCATGATTTTCACTATACCTTATTCCCGGTTAATCCTAATCTACCTCTGGTCGGCCGTCTCGTTTTTTAACGGTGTTCTATTCATCAGCACAAACCACATGAAATCTTAGATATCATTTACGACATGCGCCAACGTGAATACGCCCTATTGAGGCTATTTTTTCATCATAAAAGCGCGTCTCAGACAATCAAATTACCCCTTGGGTCTTCTTCTTGAATAATTTCAAATAATCTTACCTGCTAGACTGGGGCGCAGTCCCTCGCTTTTCCACCCTCTTCTCACAGTCACCTTGATATACGGGTGGACGTTCGGCGGGTTGCTTGCGTCGTATGGGTCGGCGTTGGCGGCTGAGTCCTAACGGACTATGACTGCCGCCATCTACCCTGACGCACAGCCGAAGCACATAGCGACTTTGAGAAACCACACCCTCCCAAGGGTCCGTGACCGCTCGCAGTCAGGTAGGTGGTCAGTGTTCACGACACAATATATTTTGTGTGCAAGAATGAGTAATTAGTGCAAAGTGAACCTGTCAATTCAAAAACTTTAGGTCAGCGTATTCAAACGAATACTTTGTAAATATAAAACAACAGCGACAAGTAGCCAAAGGATCGAGACAAGAGAGATGCTATTCTAGCATCAAGAAATCTGGTTGATCCTGCCAGAGGCGACCGCTATTGGAGTTCGATTAAGCCATGCGAGTAGAAAGAAATTAGATTCTTTGCATACTGCTC
>PSPR01000059.1 GCA_004195515.1 Methanobacteriota archaeon
AGTAATATAGCTCGCAGAATCTAGGAATAAAACCGCATTTGCGATATCTTCGACGGTCCCTGCTCTTCCGAGAGGTACTTTTTCGATGATTTTCTCGAATTTTTCACGCTCCCAATTCGCAGCCATTATCGCTCCAGGCGCGATCCCATTCACCCGGATTTCCGGCGCCAATTCACCAGCCAAATTTACGATTAATTGGCGCAAAGCTCCCTTGGTTGAAGTATAGTGAGCCAAGCCTTTCCAAGCGTGATCCCAACTGGTGTCAACCATGCCGATTATATTGCCATTTTTTTGTTTTAATTTAGGTGCTAAACCCTGGGTTATGAAAAATGGTGCATCGAGGTGGAGCGAAGAATATTTTCGTAATTCTGTCGGAGTAATTGTATCGAAGTCCTCGTGATTATAGATTGAGGCATTATGGATTAGCAAATCGATACCACCGGCTTTTTTAACCGCTTCGTGATCATGAATCTCTTCGATTATTCTGAATAAATCATCTCTATTTGTAAGGTCGCCTTGAACGATAAAACCCTTGCCTTTTGTGAGTAATTGACGGGCTTGTTGGACCGAGTTTCGACAGTGAATTATCACTGTCCAACCATCTTCCAATAATCGAGAGGTTATGCCAGCCCCAATCCGCCGGGCACCACCGGTGATTACCGCGAGTCGCATATGATAGGCCAAGTGTGAATTGGGCTTGAATGTGTTTAAGAGAAAAACCGAGCCTTTTAGCATCCCATCCCTTCGGGATGGTTGAGGGGGGTGCAACCATGACTGTGAAGAAACTGAAAATGGCCCCTGAGCGGCCTCGCTTACCAGAATGGTTTCGCACCAGATTACCGACCGGTGAACAGGCGAGGAAATTCAACCAAACCAAGGCTACTGTTGACGAAAACATGCTCAATACAGTATGTCAAGAGGCACGCTGCCCCAATATTCACGAATGCTGGGCTGCAAAGGATGCAACCTTCATGGTCGCAGGTCAAGAGTGCACTAGAGGATGTAGATTCTGTGCGGTTGGGACCATCAAAACCCCGCCCCCGCTTGATGCGATTGAGACAATGGGTCTGAAACACGCGGTGATTACCGTGGTGAATCGTGATGATCTCGACGATAGTGGCGCCGGCCATTACCGAAGATGCTTAGAGGCGGTTCGGGCTCGTAGCCCAACGGTAACTCTCGAATTATTATGTAGTGATTTAGCCGGTGACCTCGATGATTTGGCAATGTTGCTCGATGGCTTGGAATTGGAGGTTTTCGCACATAATGTCGAATGTGTCCCCAGGCTTGATTCAACGGTTAGAGATGCAAGAGCATCGTTTTCCCAAAGCATTTCTATTCTCAAAGAATCCAAACGCTTACGCCCAGACATTTTGACCAAGTCCTCGATAATGGTCGGCCTTGGTGAAACCGATGAAGAGGTCAACCAAGCTTTAGCCTTGTTAAAAAACGCAGGTGTTGATTTGGTGACAATCGGTCAATACCTTGCGCCGAGTGACAGATATTTAGCGGTTCACCGATTCCCAGAGCCTGCTCAATTTGATGCATGGACAATCGTAGCTGAAGGTTTAGGATTCTTGGGTTGTGCATCGGGACCTTTGGTTAGGTCTTCGTATAGAGCAGGCGATTTGCTAGCCAAAGCGACGGCAAGGCTTAGAACACAAATGGATTGAGGGATTAACATGACGGACGGTAATCAAGCGAGTATTGAGCCATATACCGTTCCTTGCGCGCCATTTCGACCAGGTGATACCGCCGATTTTGGCGGTCCTTGGACCGAACAACCCGGTGACTTAAATCGGCCAGATATTACTTGTGAGGCTGCTCAAACTCAACCCCATGCCCACGGCTTGATTCGAGTTCTAAACGATGAGCACGTTGCTAGCGGTGAATGGAATCCAAATTTGGATGCTGCTCAATTGATTCGTGGACTCGAATTGATGATGACCTTGCGGATTTACGATGATAGAATGATCAAAATGCAGCGAACTGGAAAGTTGTCTTTCTACATGCGTTCGCTCGGTGAAGAAGCGATTGCGATTGCTCAAACCATGGCATTGGACGACACCGATTGGATCTTTCCTTCTTACCGCCAACCGGGTGCACAATTTGTCCGAGGCCGAGATATGGTCAGCATGATCTGCCATTGCATCGGCAATACCGAGGACAATATTCGTGGCCGGCAAATGCCGGTTCACTATTCATGGAAAGAGGGGTATTTTATCTCGATTTCATCGCCGGTAGGAACCCAATTTTCTCAAGCGGTCGGTGTTGCGATGGCATCGGCCTACAAGGGCGATGACCAAGCGACCATCACTTGGTTGGGCGACGGCACGAGTGCTCAGGGCGATTTCCACTATGGTCTTAATTTTGCATCGGTGTTCAAACCACCGGTCATCCTTAATGTTGTCAATAACCAATGGGCGATTTCGACCCACCGTAATCTTGCGACCGGAGGCGATAATTTCGCCGCCCGTGGCTTGGCGTATGGGATTCCATCATTGAGAGTGGATGGCAATGATTTCTTGGCATTATATTCGGTTACCAAGTGGGCACGAGAGCGTGCTCGTGCCGGTTTGGGTGCAACTTATATCGAGGTTTACACCTATAGGGCAGGTGGACATTCTTCATCGGACGACCCTTCGATTTATCGCCCGGGAGACGAAGCGGATTATTGGCCTGGTGGAGATCCTATCAACCGATTAAAAATGCATTTGATCGGCATCGGTGCTTGGTCGGAAGAGAAGGATGCAGAGTTGGCACAAAAAATCGATGATACCGTTATGGCTTCTTACAAAGAAGCCTGCACATTTGGAGATTTGGCAAATGGCCCATATCCACCGGCTTCAACTATTTTTACCGAGGTTTACGAAACCGTCCCTTGGCATGTTCAAGAACAGCGAGAGGAGCTCGGTAAGTGAGGGGGATTCATCATGACTGAAATGAATATGATTCAATCGCTTAACAGCGCCTTAGATTCCTTGTTGACAAAACACGATAACGTCGTTATTTTCGGCGAAGACGTCGGCTATTTTGGCGGCGTGTTCCGAGTAACTGCTGGCTTACAAGAAAAGCATGGCCCACACCGTGTCTTTGATGCTCCACTGGCTGAGGGCGGCATCGCTGCTATTGCATTCGGCATGGGCCTCAACGGTTTGAGGCCGGTCGCAGAAATTCAATTTGCCGACTATATTTTCCCAGCATATGACCAAATCGTCAACGAAGTCGCAAAGCTGCGCCATCGCAGCGGCGGCGAATTCTCAACCCCTGTAACCTTCCGCACCCCTGCGGGAGGAGGAATAAAAGGCGGCCATCACCATTCCCAGAGCCCTGAGGCTCAGTTCACCCATACCCCTGGATTGAAAGTGGTTTATTGCTCGAATCCAACCAATGCAAAAGGCTTGTTGACAAGTGCTATCGAATGCAATGACCCGGTGATATTTTTTGAGCCAAAGCGCTGCTACCGTGGACCATTTTATGGAGATCCACACAATGTTCCAACTTGGAAAGGTCACCCCGAAGCAGATGTACCAGATGGCTACTTTTCTATGCCACTAGAACAGGCAAATATCGTCAGAGAGGGATCTGCTTGTACGGTAATCGCGTGGGGAGCCATGGTTCACGTCGCCCAAAAAGGCATCGAGGAAAGTGGGATTGACGCTGAGTTGATCGACCTTCAAACCCTCTTACCTTGGGATCGTGATACAGTAGTTGAATCGGCCAAAAAGACCGGCCGAGTGGTTATCGTTCACGAAGCGCCAAAGACAAGTGGATTCGGTGCTGAGATGAGTGCCTCTATCCAAGAGCGCTGCTTTTGGCACCTTGAATCACCTATTTTACGAGTCACCGGTTGGGATACACCATTCCCACATACAACCGAGTGGGATTATCTTCCGAGCCCAGCGAGAATCGCTGCGGCGATAAAGAAAACACAGGAGGCATAAACATGGGAGTATTTGCATTTAAATTACCAGATATTGGAGAAGGCGTAGTAGAAGGAGAAGTTGTTGAATGGATGGTTTCAGTTGGAGATATCGTCAAAGAAGACGATCCGATTATGTCGGTTATGACCGATAAAGCAACCGTCGAAATCCCATCACCTACCGACGGTGTTGTAAAATCCAGAGTCGGAGAACCGGGTACTATTTTGGCGGTTGGCCAAGTCTGTATCGAGTTTACAACAGATGGCGAAGGCACACCTCAAACCGAGGCCAAACCAGAACCTGTCGAAGAGGAAATCGTAGAAGAAATCGTTCCTGAACCCGTTTCAACACCTAGCGCGGTGCTAACATCTGCGCCTAGCACACGAAAGTTAGCAAGCCCGGCGGTGCGCCAGCGTGCTCGTGAATCTGGTGTCGATCTGGACTCGGTAAGTGGTTCTGGCCCCTCTGGCCGAATCACCCACGGAGATTTGGATTCTTGGAAACAAGCGGGAAGTCCGGTTGCAGCTGCAGGCCCTGGACGGGTTGCTCTGACTGGAACGACCGATATCCCAGTTATTGGACTTCGTCGTAAAATCGCAGAATCGATGGTCGAATCCTACTCGTCCATCCCTCACTTCTCATACTTTGAGGAGGTTGACATCACCGATTTAGAAACACTACGAGTCCACCTCAATTCAACCAGAAAAGAGGGCCAACCAAAGTTGACCTACTTGGCGTTCTTGATGCAAGGCTTGGTAAAAGCCCTCGGTGAAAACCCAATCTGCAACGCACTTTACGATGATAAGGCTGGAGTAGTAACCCGTCATGAAGCGATTCATTTGGGTATTGCTACCCAGACCGAGCGAGGACTTTACGTCCCGGTCGTCAAGCACGTCGAGGCCCAAGATATCTGGCAATCAGCATCTGAGATGATGAGGGTTTCACAAGCAGCTCGCGACGGTACTGCTGGATTAGCAGAATTATCCGGTTCAACATTCACCATCACCAGCCTTGGCCGAATGGGCGGATTGGGTGCAACCCCAATCATCAACAAGCCCGAAGTAGGAATTCTCGGAGTCCACAACGCGGTCGACTGCGCGGTGGTTCGCAATGGCCAAATCGTCATCCGCAAAATGCTCAGATTATCTTCTTCTTGGGACCACAGAGTGGTCGATGGCTGGGACGGAGCGGTATTGATTCAAAGGTTGAAAACCTTACTCGAGAATCCGGCTACTCTCTTTATGTGAAATTAGGTGATATATCATGCAGGTTAGAAAATGCAAGGTTCTAGTCATCGGCGCTGGCCCAGGTGGTTATGTTGCAGCGATTAGAGCAGGGCAACTAGGAATGGATACCGTCATCATAGAAGGGGAGAGAGCGGGTGGAACCTGTTTGATTCGAGGCTGTATTCCGTCAAAAGCGATGATTCATGCGGCTCACAAATTTCACGACATGGCAAAGTTCGCCAAAAAGAACGGTCACATGGGAATATCGATCCCCGGCCCTGCTGAACTCAAAATGTCAGAACTAAAGGGTTGGAAAGACGGAATAGTAGATCGGCTCAACAAGGGTGTTGAGCACTTGCTAAAATCAGCAGGTGTTGAACTCATCACCGGATGGGCCGAATTCAAAGACGCAAAAACCGTGGTTGTTGGCGATACTCAAATCGAAGCCGAGAACGTAATTATCGCAACCGGAAGCGTACCTATCGAATTGCCATTCATGAAGTATGGCAATAACGTCATCTCGAGCAAAGAAGCGCTCGACCTCGACCAGTCGGTCGAGCATATGGTCGTCATCGGTGGCGGCTATATCGGACTCGAATTAGGAATCGTTCACTCGATGCTCGGAGCAAAAGTTACCATAATCGAAGCGATGGATAGCGTGCTACCAATCTTTGACAAAGAATTGCGGCGACCATTGGAAATATTCCTGAAGAAGAATAAAATCAAAGTAAACCTCGGCGTATTCGCAAAAGGTATCGAGGACATGGATAATGGCCGAACCAAGGTTTTATTTGTCAATAAAAACCATGCTGATGACGATTCAAAAATCCAATCTATCGAATGTGATAAGGTTCTGGTAACCGTTGGACGAAGACCACGAAGTGAAGGATTAGCACCGACAGGAATCGCCTTAAACGAGCGTGGATTCATCAAGGTTGACAAGCGATGCCAAACAAATATGAGCGGGGTTTATTCAATTGGCGATGTAAATGATTTGGGCGAGATGCTCGCTCATGTAGCGAGCTTCCAAGGAGAGATGGTCGCTGAAATCATCTCCGGTGAAGACAGAATTTATGATCCGGTCGCGGTACCTGCAATCGTATTTACCGAGCCGGAAATCGTCTCGGTTGGGCTTTCGCCAGATGAGGCAAAGGCCGCAGGCCACCCGGTTATCACCGGGATATTCCCGCTTGGAGCGAATGGTCGGGCTCTTACCCAAGAGGCCGAGAAAACCGCCGGGTTTGTTCGAGTGGTAGCAAGAGAAGATGATCACCGAATCCTAGGGGTTCAAGCGACTGGCACCCATGTTTCAGAGCTGGTTGGCGAATGGACTTTAGCCCTTGAGATGGGGGCGTTGCTCGAGGATATAGCAGGGACAATCCACGCTCATCCAACAATGACCGAAATGACTCACGAGGCCGTTTTGGCGACGTTGGGGCATGCTATTCATAGTGCTTGATTGGAGATACAGACTGTAGCGCGTGTTGCGCCCGGCAGTGTCCCATTAAGACTACGAAAAACGCCCTATTTAAGGCGTAATGATCTCACCGGAACAGTGAGTAAGAACGATAGAAACACAGGTTC
>PSPR01000060.1 GCA_004195515.1 Methanobacteriota archaeon
TGGTATATGATTTCGCAATTGGAAGCAGTGCTCCCATTCCTTTAATTTGTAACCATGCTGTTCAAGTCCTGGAAATGAGCCTGTATTTTGACGAGTTCCAATGCTGATGATCAGGTCATCATACTCGATATCATCGGGTAGTCCATCTACCTCGCGTGTGAAGTGGATCAGTTTGTTTCCCCTGTCAATCCTGTTGATTATCCCTAGAATCACTTTGGCTGGAGCAAAGACACGCCTCGCAGGAGTCAGAATATTCCGAGGTGAAATTTATCCCGCAATCATCTCGCCAATGAATCCGTGCCATATGTGAAAATTCTCTTTGGTGATAACAATCAACTCAATTTTCCCTCGTTTTACCGCACGTCGAAATCTCGAACAAGCGTATAGTGCGCAATAGCCCCCCCCTAGGACCACAACCCTTCTGGCCTTCATCGGCACTCTGTCAAACAACTCAGAAATGAAAGTATCTCTTAATAATAGCCACAAGAGATAAAAACATCTCGTGGTATTTGCAAATATGTTTAAACAACGCAAGTACGAACTTCTACTATTTCTCACGGGAATTGTATATGTAGCGATATACTGGTTTTTCTTTGATTACCTCGGGGAAGGGACCGGAGTTTCATGGATGGATTCAGTCATACAGCATAAAGTTCAATTTATGGGATTTGTTGGATTGTCATTACTCCTTAACGTCTACATTATTTTTTACCATTGGACCCAACCGCCGCATCCAAAATACCTCATGCTGCCGAAGCGGAAACTTTCTATTGTGACTCATATCATCGGCGGTACTTCAGAAGTAATCGTTGGTGCATTGGCATGGTATTGTCTATACACTGGTCAAAGTATCCTGCTTGATGGTGCTAGTTGGGCGCTGATAATGGCAGCCTGTGTGATTGTAGCACATGGCCCATCCTCTCTCTTTCAGACACCGGGCGTATTCGGTGCAAAAGGCATCATGGTACCTGCATACATCGGTATTTCGACCCTGCATATTTACTCTGCCGTGCACGTCGCACTAGATCCAACCAGCCTCATATGGGTAGAGCGAACTTGGATTACGCTTCAGGCATACGCGTTCGTACGAATATATGGTCGGGCTCTTTGGGTCAATAAAGCCATTCCAGAGTCCACCTATACAGTAGGAACTATGGCTGGCGGTGCTACAATAATACACTTCGTGGTAGGTCCTGCCGGGCTTCTATTATTTTGCGTTGGAATAATTGTGCACATCAAACTGTACAAGTTAATTATGCAACCAACAGAGAACGAATACCGCACATTTATGGAGGAACGTACACATTCAGCAACGATAAATAACGATGCTCGCGCTTTGTGGTTACAATCCAATACTGAAGAAGATTCATCAGAATACAATGAGATCGACGCTGCAAAGGCAGCTTTCAAATCACTCGATCGCGATGAGTCAGGCACCCTTGATGTCGAGGAAATCGAGAGTTTACTCACCTCATGGCATGCAACACCTCACGTAATGCAAGCCTTTCTTGATCGCTGTGGTGGGGGCGAGGGTATTGATTTCGACACCTTCCGCAAGAGCGTTTGGGCACTAGGGAATGTGGAGTCTCGGGTGATGGCTGTGAAGACCTCTGGCGCTATGGACGATGATGATAAAACGAAGGCGCAAAGAATATTCGAATTCCTCGATATCGACAAATCGGGTTATATCGAACTGATGGAGATGGAATTGCTACTTGTCGAGTGGGGCATGACGTCGTACGAAGCGATGGCCTACATGAAACGATTCGGTGGAGAAGACGGGAAGATATCCTTGGAAGAATTTCACCAACAGATGGCACCGTTGTGGAAGTTTGCCTACAAGCGGGCGTTTAGAGCCGATGCTGCTCAACCTCTGCATTGAATGGTTTTTGCCATTATTATTTGTTGGACTATTTCAGGTGTGATTCTTATTATTTCATTAATTACATACTTGGCAGGTAAATTAGAATAAAATAACCTGAAGAATTGGAGTCATGGGTTGCACAAATATGTGCATTGATTTGTGGAAAAAACTGCTTATTCGATATTGAGCAACTGCGCCCCTTGTTCGACTTGATCCCCTACTTGGAACAAGATCTCTTGGATAATGCCGTCTTGATTTGCGGTGATTTTATGTTCCATTTTCATGGCTTCCATAATCATTAGGGTTTGTCCGGTTTTTACCTCTTGACCAACCTCTGCCATCACTTCTAGAATTTTGCCAGGCATCGGCGCAACCATTCCACCATCATCATCGGCCCCAGCAGCCCCCGGCTCTATCAACTCGAAACGCATGGTATGTCCTTGGATGTGAACCCACCAAACATCGCCTACTTTTGTCGCATGAGCTTTGTATTTGCGGCCATCGATCTCAAGCCATAAATCCGAGCCAACCTCCAATAACATTCCATTTGATGAAAAGGTCGAACCATCTCGCTGTGGCTCGATTTCAACCACTCCATCCACAGTATTGAACTCCATCAAGGGAACCTCCGGTTTAGGGTTGTGAACGGTGAAATATGTTCGGAAGATTTTGTCGATAATTGTTTGCCGAATCCTGCGGCTTCACAACTAGATGCGATTAATAATCCTGCATCGGTGATGATAGAATTTTGGTCGGGTGCCCAACCATCTGGCCATAATCTGTCGATCATATCCGTGGTCGTCCAACCATCGACCACATCCTTGTGATCACATAATTCACGCAAAAATCTGATATTGGTAACACAGCCCAATACCACAAACTCATCGAGAGCCCGGCCCATTCTGAGCAGAGCCTCCTCTCTTGAAGGCGCCCAAACGATCAGTTTGGCTAGCATTGGGTCGTAATTTGGAGTGACCTCATCGCCTTGCCTAACCCCGGTATCAAAACGGACTCCGGGTCCGGTCGGTGGTTTGAAAATCTGAAGTTTTCCAATAGCAGGCAAGAAATTATTAGCGGGGTCTTCTGCATAAAGACGGACCTCTATCGCATGGCCACGCATCGAAAGTGGTCCGCAGGACATCGGTTCACCCGCAGCGATACGCAATTGTTCTCGTACCAAATCGACGCCAGTCACCATTTCGGTGACCGGATGTTCGACCTGAATTCTGGTATTCATTTCGAGGAAGAAAAATTCGCCTTTTGGGGTTAGGAGAAATTCGACGGTACCCGCACCTTCGAATGAGACCGCTCGGGCTGCTTCACAAGCAGCCTCGCCCATCTGCTCACGCAGTTCAGAATCCAGAGCGATGCTCGGTGATTCTTCGAACACCTTTTGGTGGCGCCGTTGGACCGAACATTCTCTCTCACCCAAATGGATGGTTCGGCCATGTTGGTCTGCTAAAATCTGGATTTCAATGTGTCTTGAACCGACCAATAATCGTTCGATATATATTCTGTCATCACCAAATGCATTGAGTGCCTCTCGCATCGCTGCTTTGGCTTCGCTTTCGAGATCTGCAGCGTCATGAACCGCCCGCATTCCTTTGCCGCCACCACCAGAGGTCGCTTTGAGCAATAGTGGATATCCGACCGAAGGTGCAAGCGCAAGAACTTGTTCAAGCCCACCCTCGACCTCTTCGCCCGGAATCACCGGTACACCGGCTGCTCTCATGGTGATTCGAGCGGTCATCTTGTCACCCATCTGGGTGATGGCCGTGGGTGATGGGCCGATCCAAATGAGGCCTGCATCGATTACCGCTTGGGCAAAATCGGCCCGTTCGGATAAAAACCCAAAACCGGGATGTATCGAATCACAGCCATTTTGTTGGGCGATTTCTATTATTTGCTGTTGATTAAGATAGGTTTCTGCTAAGCCTTCTCCATCCAATTGAATAGAAATATCAGCCAATTCGGTAAATAGAGTTCCACTATCATTGGCCGCGAAAATTGCAACACCTTCGATTTCGGCTTCGCGGCAAGCCCGTAAAATTCGGCACGCAATCTCACCGCGGTTAGCGACAAGAACACGTTTAAGCACGCTGAATCACTCCTCTGGTTTCCAATTTGCTGCCCGCTTTTCTAAAAAGGAAGATAACCCTTCTTGGCCCTCAGAACTCCCTCTCATTTTGCTGGTGAAATCCAAAGTCCAAGTTCTCAATCCTTCATCATCGCCTTGCCAACGGTCGAATCCAAGTGTCAATTCTTTAGCAGCACTAACCGCACTTGGACCTGTGGTTAGGACTTCGTCAATTATTTTACTCGCATCGAGTTGGTCGCTGATTTCATCGATCATTCCGATTCGCAGAGCTTCATCGACATTCATTCGTCCAGCAAGCATAGCATGACGGCGGAAATTAGCACTACCCATCCTTCGATATACGTAAGGGCCGATAACCGCAGGCAGAATCCCAAGTTTTCCTTCACTCAAAGCGATTTTTACTTTGGATTCGCATATTACATGGTCGAGACAAGCAATCAAACCTGCGCCGCCTCCAAGAGCAACCCCTTGAATCAAACCAATTGTGAAACAAGGGTGTGACCAAAGGCCATGGAATAAATTGTCGAGCCGTTTTGAATCTATGCGGTTTTCTTCCAAACTATTGACTCCAGCATCTCTCATCATATTGATATCGGCTCCAGCGCAGAAATGTTTGCCTTGACCATTTATGATTAGTATTCGCAATAGTGGGTTTCCCTGTTTATCGGTCAAACTATTTTGTGTCGATACTGAATGTTTTGCAGTCCATGAAAAGACCTCGATTAATTCGGTGATCATCTGGATATTCATCGCGTTGAATTTTTCAGGTCTTGCCAAAGAAATCCTTGCGATGCAACCATCGATGTCCAATTGAATAAGTGAAGTCGATGGTTGGTTATTCATGTTTAATTCTCCAATTGATAATTTAATTTTTGCAATTACATTCTAAATACGCCAAAACGTTCATTTGGCAATTTTGCATTTTGACTTGAAGCAATACATAATCCGAGAATATCCCGGGTATCTCTTGGGTCGATTATCCCATCGTCCCACAATCTTGCGGTCGAATAATATGGACTGCCTTCGGTCTCATATTTTTCGAGAATCGGTTTTCTGAAATCTTCTAATTCCTCGCCCGCCATCGGCTCTAATCCTTCTCGAGCCCGTTGGTCTTGTTTGACCGTGGTCAATACATCAGCAGCTTGTGGGCCGCCCATGACCGAGATTCTTGAATTTGGCCACATGAATAAGAATCGAGGATCGAAAGCGCGGCCACACATTCCATAATTTCCCGCACCATGACTCCCTCCGATGATGATTGTGAATTTTGGAACGTTAACACATGAAACTGCGGTGACTAATTTCGCGCCATCTTTTGCGATGCCACCGGCTTCGTATGCTTTGCCGACCATGAAGCCGGTGATGTTTTGCAAAAATACCAATGGGATTCCTCTTTGGCCACAAAGCTCGACGAAGTGAGTTCCTTTGAGCGAAGATTCAGAAAATAAGATGCCATTATTGGCGATGATCCCGACTTTGAAACCATGGATATGAGCGAATCCGCAAACTAGAGTTGTACCATATCGGGCTTTGAATTCATGAAATCGGCTACCGTCGACTATCCTGGCGATTATCTCCTTAATGTCGACCGGGGTCCGATTGTCATCAGGGATCAAGCCGAGCAAGTCTTCTACTGAGTGATGAGGATCTTCAGCATCGATACGATCGAAGGGTGCTAATTCTCGGCTGCCAAGGTTTTCGACCACATTGCGAACCATTCGCAATGCTTCTGCTTCATCCTCGGCAAAATGGTCAGCCACACCGCTTTGGACGGTGTGGACTTCAGCCCCACCGAGTTCTTCGGCAGTGACCTCTTCCCCAGTAGCGGCCTTGACCAAAGGTGGGCCTGCAAGAAAAATTGTCCCATTTCCTTTGACGATTATACTCTCATCACTCATCGCAGGGACATAAGCGCCGCCAGCGGTACAAGAACCTAAAACTGCAGCAACTTGCGGAATGCCGTCGCCAGACATTTTTGCTTGATTGCGAAAGATTCGTCCAAAATGGCCGATGTCTGGAAAGACCTCATCTTGCATTGGCAAAAATGCCCCGCCGGAATCGACCAGGTAAATACAAGGAAGATTGTTCTCATGAGCGATGGTTTGGGCCCTAATGTGTTTTTTAACCGTCATCGGATAATATGAACCACCCTTAACCGTAGCATCATTTGCAACGAATAAGCATTCACGGCCGTGTACCATTCCGATGCCGGTAACGATTCCGGCCGAGTTTGCTCGGCCATCGTATAATTCGAACGCCGCCAGTGGAGACATTTCAAGAAAGGCCGTACCCGGGTCGATTATTTTCTCAATTCTCTCACGAGCAAGCATCTTGCCACGACCTCGATGGCGTTCGACATATTTGCTACCGCCACCGTTTGAAACATGCTCGAGGCGTTGACGAAGAGTGGATATTAGCTCGAGATTATGACCTCGACGCCTGATAAAATCCGGGTCTGCCTTATTGACACGAGTTGCTAAACGGTCCATCTCTCTGCCCCCTCACTAGCAATAGCGAAGTTTCTAGTCGTCTTCAATCAACCGCTCAAACCCCTAGGGTCAAGCGACCAATATCACGTAATCCTGGGGCCATTCCTACAATCATTACCGCGAGAACAATCAATACTCTCAGATGCTGTTGTCTTGACTCAACCCGCATCATAGTGAACATCCAAACTATCAAGCCAACGAGTAATGCTTTGACCAAAAAGAATAGCCAAGCGCCATTGCCGAGAAGGCCAAATGAATCGCCGAACTGGATCACTATATCGCTAATTGGATGCTTTTCGTTATAGCCAAACCAATCTATTCCAACCATGGTTGCCAGCCCATCGCATAATTGACCAAACAGGATGCCCGCAACCATCGGAGTTGCCAGAATTCCCTTTGGGCTCAACATCTCAACCGGGTGAGCCGAACGGTCTTCGGATTCCCATTCTTTGAGAGTTATTCCATCTGGAATCACTCCTACTTCATGCCCACACAATCGCAATTGAGCGAGGTCTTCTACACCTTTTTTCCAAACCATCCAAGTGATTATAGTCGGTAATCCAATTACCACGAGAAGTGGCCAGAGCGCTTCATTTTCGACCGGGAACCGGTTGCTAGATTGGAGCCAAGGTGTTGAATATAATTGAGCCCAATGACCTAATCCCATCACGGTCAAACCGCTTGCAAAAGCCAACATAGAACGTGGGATTGAGTGCCAATCAGGCGTATTGTGAACGGCCACTACAATGGTAATAGCGCCCAAAATACTACCTGTCATCACCCAAAATGTTCCCATATCATGGCTTGCCCAATTTGGTTGAATCAAACTGGCGGTAAAGAAGGTATAAGCTGCCAATAACATGGCTATCATCGCCAAATTATCCTTTGAAAATTTACCTATTAATGCCGAGATTATCAACCACGAAGCAAGGTGGAGGTGAATTATTGGTGAAATGAAGTAAATATCGGTACTATCGTTGAAAAAATCAGCATCTTCCAGCACTCTGAGTATGGGTGCGA
>PSPR01000007.1 GCA_004195515.1 Methanobacteriota archaeon
GAGTAGAGTTCAATGATGAGATAGTTGGTTCAGCATTGTTTTCGGCTGTTCTGAAATCGATAGTTTTAGTGTCAACTAGGGTTGAGTCACTAAGCAAAAATTGCGAATTTAGTACAATTGACAAGGAAATAATAAATGCACATTGTTTTTTAGTAAACATGTTTTGTGGGTTTAACACGTCCTATTTATAGTCCCCTATCGTTCTCAAAATTGGATGGCCAGATAAGTAGAATCATTCGAATAGGTCAGAAACTACCATCTCTGCTGGTACCTCTGGCACCGGCCCCAAATCCATTGCAGGGGGAACAACCGTTGGAGGTTCCATTCCCATCATCCTCTCATCGAATTGCTCTTGTTCCCAAGCAGGGCCTGAACCACCGCGCTTATTGCCCACAAGCATGAAAGCTAATAATAAAATCAATATTACTCCAACAATTCCCGCTGAAGAATATACCAAATCATTCGGTACTGAGGCTAATATATCCGCATTATCACCGACTCCATCCCCGTCTTTATCCTTGGATTCGTCAGGGTCATCAGGGAAAGCATCATCCTTGTCCTGCACACCATCACCATCGCGGTCAAACGCATCGTAAGTGGTTGTACAAGCCATTGTATTCCTTTCGACCTCTTTGGTACTTATTCGCAAGTTATTATCGCGGTCGATTGCGAAGAAGTCATGGTCGTTGTTCCACTTACGACTTGACAAATCGGTTAAACTGACCTCGTCCTTATTGTATTGTTCAAATACCAATTCCAATTCACTTCCACAAGAACATACCTCTTGCTTCAACTCATTGAATGATATAACACCATCTTCATTCAAATCGAATTCTTCTAAATCAGGAGATTCTGAATGTGAAAGGTCCCCGTCGTTATTGCGATCCATTTCTATGAATAATTCCTCAGCGATTTCTTCGCATGATTTTATTTCTTCAGGTTCGGGCTCAGGCTCAGGTTCTGGCTCAGGGAAAGGTGAATCGAATTCGGTCCAAATAGCTATAATTCCTATTTCAGAAAGATCTGTTTTTGCTTTTAGGATTATATCTACTCGCCCGGTTGTATACCAAATTTCAACGCTTTGTTCAGGACCGCCATGGTCAGACTCAAATTCATTGGAAGTCGAGCCTTGACGACCCATTATAATATCGTCCTCATCCCAGTTTCTTCCTTCTGCTTCAACGCTAAGGATTACATCACCATCTCCGCCCCAAGTGCTGATTTTCATCGCGGTAGCATCATTTTCTAAGTCGATGAAGAAATACATCTCTTCGCCTTCTGGGGCGGTGATTCCTTCGACCGACTCTTCATTGAATAATTGGATTGGTTCACCATCGTAAGTCCATTCGTAGCGATCTGCGAATGATGCTGTAATGTCCAATGCACTGAATGATTCTTCGGTTCCAACCAAAATGTACCATCGGCCAGGTGTAGGGTCGTTAAATGCGATTTTATCACCTGCACCAGGGGTTGTGGAGTGCTTATCGTAAGTTGTCCAAGTTGGAGTGCTTTCTAATCGCAGCAGAAGTTTTGCATCACCTGCTCCATTGTCTAAATCAACCTCCAAACGTTCTGTTCCAGTTGGAACATCGATGAAGAAGTATTGGTCAAGCCCATGGTATCCAGAGATTGGACCATATGGTATTCCAGCATTCAATTCAATTGCATCATCAGGTGCAGTATTATCAGGTGCGTAAACAAAGTCCGCTTGAATAGTGACACCGTGGCATTGTCGATAAGATGTAATCATAACATAATAGATCCCTTCTTGAGCATCAAAGATGCTAACGCGTTCGTCATTGCCGGGATTTTGAGAATGATCGATTGTGCTGGAGGAACTGGTTGCATCGGCGGGTTCTGTAGTAGATTCTCCGTCATCCCAGTTATCGATAATCCAAGGTTGACCGAAGTCATCCCAAGGCAAGACCTTCCAAGCAATATGAAGGTCGCATTGGCCATCTCCACCAAAAGTTTTGACGCTTAATTCTGTTAGGGGTTCGACCACATCGACATAATAGTATAGAGATTTTGTATCACTATTTCGACCAATTCCTTGGTCGGTAACTGCGATTCCATTCTTCAATTCTGTCATGTCATCCAATTCGGGTGGAGTTGGTGCTTCTTCCCAATAAGCGCTCAGTTCAGCATTATTGAAGCCGGTTTTAGTTGTAATGGTCATCCACCAAGTACCGGCTTCAGGCCATTCATAATAGCCGTAGGAATAGTATCCCCACCCATCAACAATATCATCATGGTCCCACGCGGTAGGAATGCGATTATTGGCAATATAAATATTCATTTCAATCTCTTGAAATTCTTCTTCGTTCTCCTCATCACCCCAATTGTCCCAAGCATATACTGTCAATTGGACATAACGGGTATTTTCTGGAATTTCCACGAAGAAAAGCAGAGTATCGCCGGGTTGGGCCGAAAGGCTAGAAACAGTTATTCCATTCTTGACTTCTATCGCTTGGGCAATAATTGTACCGTCAGGCATTACCCATGCAGCTCCATTGATATTTGCAGTTCTATTACTATTATCGAGGGTGGTTGCACCTTCTCCCTCTGGGAAGGACCAATCACTAATAGATTGGTTCGAACTCGATATCTCAATATCGTCCATCAATCCGTAAAAATATGAACAATCACATCCAGCACCCATTCTACCGATATAGAATTCATCGCAGGCTTCTCCAGATTGATAACAATCATTCGACCCAAAGTCTCCTTGAGGAATCTGATGGTCTTCTAGAGCAATTGGCGATTCTGAGACATTATCGAGTGTGAAAGTAATGGATTGATTGGTAACATGAATAGATACCATGCTCCACTGATTTATGGGAACAGTGAAATTTGATTTTGGATGTTGACTTAAACTGTATTGGGAGGAATATGCTAAGTTACCATTGGAAAGGTACATGCCCCAACCATAATCGCCCTTCATCACAATGAATTGGTTGCCATTAGCGGTATATGGCTTAACCCAAGCCGAGATGAATAAGTCATTTTCAATTATCAGTCCCTCGTCGTGCTCAGCGATTAAATAATCATCATCGCCATCGAATCTTAAAGCATAATCCGCTCCTTCACCAACTTCAACCACTCCATAAACCGGGAAATATTGAGGGTCATCTTCCAAATCGTTCCAAGTAGCTGGGTCGATACTGCCCATATTTGTGCCAGTAATATGGACATAATCCTCATCATTGCCTTCATCGGGTTGACCATCTCCCCAATTTCGATAGAGGAAAGGAGTTCCATCGTGCCAGCGGAATTCTCCTTCGGCGTTTTGATCGGTCAATCCGATCCAAATATGGCGTGTAATATCACCATCGGTTGCAAAGGTATCGAAAAGCCATTGATCTTCTGCTTCGTCATTCACGGTGACCAAGAATCCGTCCAAACTTCGAGCAACTTGTGCCGCATCGGTCCATGATGATGCTGTTAGCAAATAGTAGGTGTGATTATTTGCCGGGTTTACGACCATTTCGAGGACTTCAATGTCTTCCAGTTGTGCGCTTACGGGTGTTACCAAGGGACTGGCGGTCACCATTAGCATGAGGGCCATCATCAACAAGGCCTTGTGGTTCATATTACCAAATGGAATTCGGTTGTTCTTCAATGCTCCGCTTCAAGGCCACATGTCCCTACGGGACATTTTATTGACTATTACACAACTGGTTCAGACCTTTGACAATATTAAAATCGTCTCAGTTTTGTTTAATTCTTTTGCCACCGATTCTGAGTTCGGTCTTGAGAGGCATCTGGTGCTCCCAGGCGAATTCTTTAACAATTCGCCAACCTTTTTCAGAGCCTTCGTAATCTGTGACATCTATTTCCTTATTTCTTATATTTGCTTTGAAAGCAGCTACTGGTTCGGCGTTTCGGAAAACCAAATACGCACTACCGAATCCGAATCTTTGCTTTAGAATATCTGAGAAATATGGCGCGATTGGATCAGATGGCGGCAGCACTAAATCACGGACTGGTTTTAGGCTCTTCGAGGTTTCAAGAAGATCTTTACGCCCCCAACAAACCTCGTGCAAATCCTCTATCAAGAATCCCTTGATCAAAGTCCCATCCTCTTCGAATTCGGTTAGAATTGCTTTGAGCTCTTCAGGTTTGAATGGAGTTCCAGCTAATTTTGAGAATTGCTTGAGTGTGATTACCGGATAATCCGAAACGATTCGACGTAAATATTCCCTGCGTAAAATTATTCGATCCATTCCTTGTCGTGGATAAACCGATCTGAATCCTCCTCTGAAATCCTGAACTATATGGCCGCTTCTGAGCAGAGGTTGGATGATTTTTCTGAACGCCGCTCGTTTTAATGCATGCCGTTCCATGAAAATTGCAGGATCAGAGTTTTCGCTGAAAAAATCCATCACATCGAGTAATTCATCATCAGGTTCTTGTCCTCTGATCGCCAGCAGAGTCGAGAAGTGATCATAAGATGCCCAGACTTGGTGACTTCGAAGATTTACTCCTTGATGCAATCTCTTTGCACTAGCCATGTTTTTCAAGCTGACACGGTATACTTCGGATCTGCCTCTCAAACCGAAGTCATCTCTAACTTCCTGAACGCTATCTAAGGCATCAACTTCGGTTTGTAACCTCGAATCTTGATGAAGATTATGGCGGTGGAATAGAGCACGCTCGGCCAATTCTCTTGGTTGTGGATCTACAACACCTCCTCTAATCATCCTTTCACCAGCTATTTTGAAGCCGATATTTTCGAGAGCAGATCTGGTATCGTCGTCGAGAGTAGTTACATTTTCACCATTGAAATTAGTGAGAACCGCGACATCGACCAATTGGTCAGAATGGTTGTTGAGCAATATCTCGAACGCTTCACAAAATTCATCCAAGTATGCGTACGGAATATGCATATCTTTGATTTCCAAATAGTCGTTAACCTTGAACATCAAGACCTTTCCAATCGGGTCAACTCCCTTGAAGACCGGTAAGTACCAACCTCGCTCAAGAATTGCTCGAACCTCCCAAATGAATCTTGATACATACGGATCTGATTGGGTTAGGATTCTCAATTTCCGGTCTTCCCGCCTTGGGGTTTTGAGCATTGCAACTTCATCGGGTACAACATAGAACGCCTCGGGTTCAGGAACCAAAGCCATCACCTTAGCGATGCGCCCCTCTCGTTCTAGGTTCCGGAGTGCCATCGCTAATTCTTCGACGCTTCTCGAAACATAATATCGTAAGGTAAAAGCTTTGACAGGTCCCATTCTCTTTATGACTATTTCCAATGCATCTTCAAAGCTCATCGCTTCATAAACATCGATAACTCGATGGAACAAAGATAGACGGCGGCGGCGCCCGACAACATCTTCGAATTGTTTGACCAAGCATAGTTGGCGCTCGAGATTAGCTAAAGCATTTTTAAGATCTCTTTGAAGTGACTTATGTTCTTCACCTTTGGGGAATTCGGCCAGAATTTCAACTCTGGTGAGATTTTCACCCTGTGGTATTTTTTCGAGGATCAATTTTTCCATTTCACCGAGCCAAGGTTCTGGCTTGAGCCCCAATAACATTGGAATGTTTTTCATGGTTGTATATCCTATTCGGTTGTGGAGTAACCGACCCATGATGACGTCTGAATCCAATAGCAAATCCTTCCAATCAGCATAACGGAAACCATCGACACGATACAGCATCTCTTGTTGTTTTTGGAATAATATATGTTCATTGAAAGCAGCGAATCCATCCTTGTATTGAGCGAATGATTTTTCCATAACAAGGTTTTGAACCCAGCGATATTCAACTACATCGTCTTCGCCACCGGTAATTCTGTGCTCATCGACTTTGAGAATATATTCTGCCTCTTTTGTTTGGGTGAAGAATCCAACCGAAATGACGTTACGCATCTCTAATTCGTGAAGGATGGAATCGATTTGGCCTTGTGGAAATGGTAAACGGCCACTGATTGCTTCGCTTTGAGTTGGACCTTCAGAGCCTAACATTTCGATAATCTTTACCCTAAGTGCTTCATGAGGGTCAGAAATTTTATGCTCGGTCCAATCGGTAGGTGTTGTTCCGTCATAAGTGGTTGATGTTTGATATGTTACGCCCTTTGTGTATAGGTCTCTAACATCCTCAACATCTTTTCCGCCGATATTTGCGATGCAACCGAGTGTGCCATGGATTTCTGCCATGTAGGTTGAGAACCATTTGTCATCTAATTCATCGAGACCTGTTCCTTTGAGTTTAGTGATCAAACCCTGTTCCGCTAATTCAATAACCCAGGTTTTGATAGTTTCGTGGTTGATTCCAGCCAATTTACTCGCATATAATGGATTATCCCATTCACGGTTTAGACCACCACCCTTCGCCATGAGATGAAGTAATTGGTCAGCATTAGTTGGCACGGGAACCTTGCTTAGATAGAAATCCTTCAATTGTTCATCGGTCATCTCGGTTGCGAGACTTCTACTGCCAAGTAAACGCTTTAGAATTTCAGGGTCGATATCTTTGACCAAGAAGGCTCGTGTTTTCATTGATAATAAATCTTCAAACGTACTCATGTATAGACTCATTCCGAGTCTAGATGGCACCGCAACTTTGGTATGGACTATCCTTGCGCTAGAATCTTTGGTTGATTCAAGAAATTGAGTCAAAGATTTCATATCGATATCTCCAAACATGATCTCAGCTTTTGCTTCCTTAATCAATAAAGAGTCCTCAATAGACCGGTGACGAACCAATAATGCATCTGCACGTTGCTGGAATTGCTGAGGACTGATCTCTTCAGCACCGATTCGTTTTGGAATTATCAAAGACCTTCCTGCAACCTCTCGGAATCGTTTTGCGAAAATTTGAGTATTGATGATATATCGCTCGATTACCTCCACATGATTATTATTACAGAAAGCATCGTACATATCCCCAGGGTCTACTTCTTTGCTTGTTTTGAGCAATAATCCGTTTTCATCGAATGATAGTTCGATGACAGCAATTCCGTTTTGTTCGGCCAATCCTGCCATAAAGTATCCTAAAGCTGTATTGAAACCGCGGCCACGACAAGAGGTGATGACATAAGTTGGCATTCCGCCGGATAGAATTTGCTCGACCAAGATGCGGTTAGGATCTGGGACCTGGAATGTATCAATATTGTGTTCTTCCAAATGTCGTGCTATTGTGTTAGATACACTTTCACTGAGTCCATAGGCATCCCTCAACACCTTTCGCGGGTCCATCTGACGCCGAAGTGCGGTTGCACAATGGCCGAGTAAATTGAGCAAGGCGCCTGATAATTCTCTGGACCTACTACGGGCTTCTCCGGACCATGATGGAACGGTTGGTCGATATCCTGTAACCGAACTGACATTCACCCTCGTACCTTGAATATTTGTAACGCGATATGTAGAACCACCCAATAGGATGACATCGCCCCCTCGCAAATTTGCGACGAAAGATGAAGATAATTGTCCTAGAATACTCCCCTCAGCATTAAAAACCAAGTAGGAGTTATCAGGTGCAATTGTACCGATATTTGTGTAGTAAATCATTCTGGAATAACCACGTTTGCCATAGAGGTTTTCCTCCCAGTCAATCCAAACACGGCGCTCTTCCTCAAGCATATCTAAAACTTCGATAAAATCATCGTATGGTAGTGTTCTATAGGTCCAAGCACTAGTGACAATTTCGAATGCCTCATCGATATCACGTTCAGTGATAATTACTAATCCTATCAAGAATTGAGCTAATACATCTAAGCAATTCTGAGGGAAATCCAATAAGTCCATTTCACCGGTTTGAATCGCTGCTTGAAGAGCTGCTAACTCCATCAGATCATCGACGCTTGAAGGTAAGAATCGGGCACGAGGAATTCCACCGACGTGGTGACCAGCACGGCCGATTCGCTGTAATGCCGTTGAAATGTCTCCTGGTGAGCCGACCTGTATTACCAAGTCAACAGAACCGATATCTATACCCATTTCTAATGAAGATGAGGTTACTACTGCTCTAAGATGCCCTAGTTTGAGTTTCTTCTCAACTTCGTGTCTGATTCCTTTATCCATCGATCCGTGATGGCCAGCAACTAACTCACCAAGGAATGGGCGCAACCTTTGAACTAAGGTTTCAGTCATCTTTCTAGTATTTGCGAATACAAGAGTGGTAGTGTGAGCGGTGATAAGGTCGGCGATCATATCCACATTCATCTCTAGAACTTTCATCACACTCAGATCATTGAATTTTGGTGAGCAAAGCAAAATATCCAAATCAAGTTCCCTCGCCCCACTTATTTTTGCAATTTTTATAGTTTGGTTGGCCTTTCGACTTTCTCTATCATCACTGGCCACTAAATATTCTGCAACTGTTTCCAATGGCTCCATTGTTGCAGAGATTCCGATTCTTTGAACGGGCCGTTCAAGAATAGTATCCAATAAGGAAATGGTCAGAGCTAGGTGGACTCCTCTTTTGGTTGGCACCAAAGAGTGCATCTCATCGATAATTATCCATTCTACATTGGAAACTATTGGTTGGAATCGAGGCGATGAAATAGCTATTGCCATACTTTCAGGAGTTGTTATGAGAATATGGGGTGGGTTTCTAAGCATCTTTTGGCGCTCTGATTGCGGGGTATCGCCAGTTCTTAGGCCAACTTTGATTTTACCTTGAGCCCTGTCGGGTAAATATTTTTCTTCGATCTCGCTTAGTGGACCTATTAGGTTACGTTGAATATCGTTTGCTAATGCCTTAATCGGCGAAATATACAAACAATAAACCCGTTTTTCAAGAGTTCCATCCAAAGCATGCCGAACCAATTTATCGATAATGGTCAAGAATGCGGTCAAGGTTTTTCCAGATCCTGTTGGCGAGCACAGTAATAGATGATTTCCAGCGAGAATCGATGGGATTGCAAGTTTTTGAGGAGGGGTAAAATCGTCGAATTTATCCTTGAACCAATTACGAACCGGCTGGCATAAATGTTCCAATAATTCCTCTGTTTCGTGAGGTTGGTCCAAATATTCAATATTTGCCATTATTCTCACTTCCGCAGCGCGTATTAGGAAAGCGTGCGAATTGACTTGAAGAACCTTACGCTTCTAAGCCCATTTCAATCCGGCCTTAGACCAACGGTCAATCGATTGAGTTAGTAGATGCTTATTTGGGTGGCTGAGTGGAGACTTAAGTGAATTCTTGGGAATGATAATTTCAAAAAGCGCATTTGTTGGACAAGAACCAATACAAGATAGGCAACCCACACATGCTTCTTCTCTAACGATGACAGGTCTCTTGTTGAATCCGTCTGGGCAAATTGCCAAGGGAAGTAATGCCTCGAACGGGCAATGAGGGATGCAACGGTCGCAACCGGTACAATCCTCTTGCCGAATGTCAACCATTGCTTGGCCCATCAGATATTGTGCCCAACTAACTATGCAATCAAGTTGATGGGCAGGTGGGCTCATGTACCTGCTGTGTAACCGGTTCGGATATGGACGAGTTTACACCTGAGCGGCTAAGCCGTCTTTCAGGCATGTTGAAGCGCCGAGGAATTATTCTACCGGCCTTTGAGATTCATGGTGGTTCCGCCGGGCTGTATGACTTTGGGCCTGTCGGTGGGCGACTTCGCTCAAAAGTTAGCCAAACCTGGATTGAGCATTGGCAATCACTTGGGAATATAGTCGAAATATCTTGCCCTACAGTAACCCCTTACGCTGTACTAGAAGCTAGTGGTCACGTGGGAGAATTTAGTGATTTTTTGACCGATTGTCTTGCTTGTGGTGAGGCTAGCAGAGCCGATCATTTGATTGAGAATAATCATCCTAATGCAGAATCATTTTCAAAATCTCAATTAGAGGCCTACATTGACGAAATGGAGCCCAGATGTCCTGCGTGTCAGGCTTGTGATTGGGGGCCCGTTAAAGCCGAGAATTTGATGTTCAATACCAAAATTGGTGCTGGTTCATCTGGTAGGCCGGGTTTCCTAAGGCCTGAAACCGCTCAAGGTATGTTTACGTCTTTTACATCTATCTATCGACATTTCAGAGAGCGTCTTCCATTTGGTGCGGTCCAAATTGGCAAAGGCTATCGCAATGAAATCAGTCCTCGACAAGGGATGATTAGGCTAAGAGAATTCAATATGGCTGAATTGGAATATTTTATCGACCCAGAAGTCGATACCCACCATGATTTTAGCAAGTGGGACAAACCGGTAACTCTCATCTCCCAAGATGATGGAGAAATATCAATGACTTTTGGTGAAGCTGTATCGAAAGGAATTATTCGTCACGGAACAGTTGGATATTTTATGGCTTGGACTATGGATTTTCTTACCAAAGTAGGAATCCAACCTGAAGGCCTGAGGTTTCGGCAACACCGACCAGATGAAATGGCTCATTATGCCCAAGATTGTTGGGATGCGGAAATTCTCGGCTCATATGGTTGGATCGAATGTGTAGGCATAGCACACCGCGGTTGTTATGATTTGGAATCTCATGAAAAAGCAACCGGTCAACGCTTGCGTGCTTGGAGGACTTTCGATGAACCAAAAGTTATCGAAACCAATGGCTGGACAACTGACGGAGCAAAAGCCGGACCGGCGTTCAGGGCTCTTGCTGGAAAGGTCAAGGAGGCGGTTGAAGAATTGGATTCTGACTCTTGTTTCCCAATAACACTCGAACTCCAAGGTGAATTGCTTGAAATTCTCCCTGAACATGTAAAACGAAACCAAAAAACCGAGACTATTGCCGGTGAATGGTTCATTCCACACGTGGTTGAACCAGCATTTGGAATCGATCGAATAATTTGGCATTTATTGGACCATTCATATCTAGAAACACAAAAATCAGGCGAGAATTATTGCCTGCTTACACTACCGGAAGAAGTTGCTCCGGTAGATGTTTGTGTTTTACCTTTGTATGAGAAGGATGGAATGGGTGTATTAGCTGAAACCATTCACCGGGATTTGTGTTCGAAAAAGGGTGTTTTCAGTATTTATGATGCTAGTGGTTCGATTGGGCGTAGGTATGCGCGTGCGGATGAGATTGGAGTTCCATGGTGCATTACTGTTGACCATGACTCACTCTTTGACAACATGGTTACCCTAAGGCAAAGAGATACTGGTCAACAGCGTAGAGTTGCAATTTCGGACCTATCTTTTTAATATGAACTGTAAGGTTCAAGGGTTGCCTCGATAACCAGTGTTCATGTTGGCGAGTGATTGGACCGAACGCTATCGCCCAGCAAGCGAAAACGACCTTGAAGGTAACGAGGCCCAACGCAAAAAAATACGTTCCTGGCTCGACCAATGGAAACTCGGCCGACCCAAAAAACCCGGAATTCTCCTTATCGGCCCACCTGGAGTCGGTAAAACCACCGTCGCTAGAGCTGTCGCAGCTGACATGGGATGGAATGTCATCGAACTGAATGCTTCGGATGCTAGGAATGCAGGAGCCATTCGAAAGGCGGCAACCCATGCATCAACTCACGGTTCTCTATTCATGACCCCCGGGGAAAAACCCCCAAAAACCCTGATTCTACTTGATGAAGTTGACCATCTTTCTGGCGGACTCAGAGCAGTTTCTTCAGAACGAATTTCCTTCTCATTATCTGGGGCTGCAGATCCATCAAAATCTCTCAAAGGCGATAGTGGTGGAAAAGCCGAATTATTGGACCTGCTAGCAAATACCCGTCAACCCGTCATCCTTGCATGCAATGATGAAATGGGTTTGTGGGGCCGTTCTTCTTCGAATTGGCGAACGACTAGAGACCGGTTCTCCCGCCATCTTAATTTGATTAGATTCGACAGGGCAGATACAGAGGCCTTACGCCGAATTACTCAGAGGGTATTGGATCGAGAAAACATAACAGCAGATCCTAGTGCAATAACCGCGTTAATCGAAAATAACCCCGGAGACTTACGAGCTCTTGTTCGAGATCTTCAAGTGATGAGTATCCTTGCAAATGGCCATATAGATAAGGACTTAGTCATCCAAAATATAGAAACTGGAACAAGAGATACCAGTATAGAAATTTTCCCCGGTTTAGACGCCTTATATCGTTCAAAAACCGCCCAACAAGCCCTAAAGGTTTCCCGTTCTCTTGACAAAAGTCCTGAAGATATGATCGCTTGGATCTCTTGGAATAATGGAGTGGTCCTCAACGACCCTCCTGCAATAAGACGTGGTTCTAAATCACTAATTTTAGGTGATATGTTACTGACATCAAAATTCAGAAGTACTGCTCATCGTTCATGGTATTGGGGTAGTCAATTAGCAAGTCTTAGCGCAAGCATTACAAGTCAAAAGACTATAGAAGGGAGAATATTTTGTTCATACCCGGGTTTTCTTCGCCATGGGTCTGCGTGGGTTAGAAAATCTGTAATCGAGAGATTAGTAGCCACTTGCGGTTGTTCTCATAAAACCGCTAGAGAGGAATTATTGCCTTCATTAATTGCCATTCAATCTGCAAAGGGCGCTGATTTTGCACTTTCACTTGCTCTGGATTTGTCACCTGAGGAACATGTCGCCATTTGTGGATTAAAAGTTTCGCTAAAGTCAACAAAGGATTTGATGGAACGATATGCGGAATTAAGAGAGACCAAAATAATACCCGAAGCTCAAATAATCTTCAATCCAGAACCGGTTAAGGTTGAGGAGAAAACTGAACAAAAGGGTCAAAAAACACTATTTTAGGATTAAATGCTAAGATTATCAAGATCCATATCGGTATCTTTCATCATCCGCTTCATCTGTTTATTCATCTTGCGGTTTCCACTCATGCCTTTCATCATCTTTCGGCTTCTATTCCATTGCGAAATGAGTTCTCGAACATCTTTCTCATTGACTCCAGAACCTCTGGCAACCCGTCGAATTCGTTCTGCTTTTATTTTGACTGGTTCATCTTTTTCCTTGGTGGTCATCGAATCCATGATCACTCTGAATTTGTCAAGATTTCCTTGCATCTCTTCCTTTTGAGCCTTACCCATCGCACCCATTCCGCCAAACATACCAGATGGCAAAAATGAAATTAATTTGTCGATAGTTCCCACTTTAGACATCATTTCCATCTGTGCGTACATATCGTTGAGGGTAAATCTGCCTGACATCATTCTCTGAGTGATACGCATGGCTTCTTCTTCGTCCAAATCATCGGGGGCAAGGTCGATTAATCCGCGAATATCTCCCATGCCTAACAGTCTTGAGATGAATCGATCCGATTCGAATTTTTCAATATCGCCAATCTTTTCGCCAGTTCCAATAAACATTACAGGAGCACCGGTTGTTGCAACAGCAGATAGTGCACCACCACCCCGAGCAGTTCCATCAAGTTTGGTGATTACAATTCCAGTTACTCCCGCTAAATCATGGAAATTTGCTGCAACAGGGCCAGCAGATTGACCAACTTGAGCATCGATGACTAGAAATCTCTCGTTTGCATTAGCAACTTCGGAAATTTGTTCTAATTCGACGACTAATTCTTGATCGAGTTTATGTCTACCAGCGGTATCAATAATAACCAAATCCGCCGATGAATGGGCTTTTAATCCATTCTTTACGATTTCAACGGCATTCGTATTATCAGGTTCACCATATACTTCTACAGTACTATCTTCGAGAAGTTGACATAATTGGTGGTATGCTCCGGGACGATGTACGTCAGCTTCGATGACTGCAACCCTAACGCCGTGGCGCTTTCGATACCATTCGGCTAATTTAGCGGTCGAAGTAGTTTTACCGTTTCCATAAAGTCCAACCATTAAAATGGTCGATTGGTGGGCTCTAACCTCTCGAGATTTCCCTAGAAGTCTAACCAATTCGATATAGAGGATATTGAGGGCGTGGGTTTGGAGGGTAATACCAGGTCCTGGCTCATCTTCGCGTAACCTAGTTTCTAGCCTTTCAGTGATCTCTTTGGTTTGACGAACGTTGAAATCAGCCTCTTGCAACGCCCGTCGTAAAGACCGCAACATCTCCTTGAGTTCGTCCTCATCTAATTTACGACGACTCTTTAGTAAACCAAGCGCGGAAAAGATACCACGGCTCAAACCCTCTAATGCCATCAGCCGAGCCACAGGGCCCATGATGTTTGAACCCAACGGCTATTCATTCTGGAGGGAATTTCAATCTCAAAACATCGTTTTCAAGTTTCGCATCGACATCAGAAGCCTTCGCAGCTCTTGGGAAATCGACTGCATGTTCTCGATTATTGATTCCGACCAAAATAATTCCGGACTCCGATCTTAGACTGAGATCCTCACGGTCGATCCCAGGTAGATGCAAATATACATTATCTCCTTCATTCCAACTACCTCGATTTACAGATAATCCAAGCCCAATATCGAATGGGCCCAGGCCTTCTTCTAATTCTATATTCCCATGTAGTGAGGAAAACATTTTCCTCAATGCTTCAAGTCCATAAACATCTGAGTCCAAAAGTTCAATCTCCTTGTAAACCAATCCGGGAAGAGCATTTTTAAGAGAATCGACATTGGTTGATTCACTAGCTTTCCTGCGCTGGATGAATTCGTGGTCTAAATCAGGAGTCATCCGATTAATAACACAACCTTTGACTGGCAATTCAAATTCCATAAGTGCTTCATGAGCCCGTACGGTCTCGTTGACACCCATTTTCTCTGGAATGGTTACCAAGGTGAAACTCGTGATTTCAGGATTGGATAATATTCGCCGCACATGGAGAACTCTTCGCCGGAATCTAGCTAATTCCTCTTTCATCTTTTCACCTTCCTTTGCACCAAACATCAAAGCTCTAATCCCACCGGTTAGTCGTTGCATTTTGATGATCTTGTCAGACCACTTTTCAATTATCTCGGGCAATGCTAAAAATCTAAGTGTGTGCCCTGTTGGTGCGGTATCAAATACAACTACATCCCAATTTGGATTCTCAAGATGTTTCAATAACTCATCAAATGCCATCGCTTCATCCAAACCAGGTAGTATCATTTCAGATGCATTTAGTTCTGCATCTTCTCCACCTATGTAAGGAGCGATTGATTCAGACATTTTTGGAATCATATCCGAAATCCTTGCCTCCGGATCTAATTCAAGACCCCACAAACCGTCTACGCCGGCTACAGGTGTAGGTTTTGATGATAATTCCACACCTAAACTATCCGACGTACTATGAGCCGGATCGCTGCTAACAAGCAATACTTTGAGGCCAGCGTCGGCTAATCCAACCGCAGTTGCGGTCGAGGTGGTGGTTTTGCCGACCCCCCCCTTACCTCCGAACAATAGTAGTCTCGCCATGTTCCAAAGGGCTACACTACCGGCCTTTGAACCTCTCGCCGTCCAAAACCATTGTTAAGACGATGCCGAGACGGCCAAACATGGTCAGTGAACTAGCACTGTTTCAAATCGCTAGTATTACCGCGTTGGTCGGCATGAGCCTCGGATGGCGAGGCGTCATGACCAAATATTCTGGATTCTATGATCTTCCAACTGCTTGGAGCATGATTTTTTGGGGAATCCTCATCGGTGGATTTTACGGTCTTTGGACCGATAAACTTCTTCTCGGTCCGTACTTGGGAATAGGGCAATTTTCATTATCAAATCTATTGATCTGTTTGATTATGGCCGTAGTAGTGCATATGATGCTCAAACGAAAAAAGGTTCGCTCTACTGGTTCTCAACCTACCACAGGATGGGCGCTTGGGTTATCTGTAGGTGGAATGGTTTCGATGTATTTGATCTATCGTTTATTCGAGCGAGAGGAATTATCAATTATTTTATTGGCAACGGTCTTATTGGTAGCAATAATTAGTCCAAGAGCTCATGCCTTGATTTTCTGTTTACACGGCTTCAATATGCTAAAAGATATGAGATTGAGAGCGGTGATAAGAACCTTCGTTTGGCTAGTACTACTAATCTCTGCACTATATACTGCAGTCCTGAATCCATTGATTTGGATCTTCATCATTCCAGTCATGATTTTTGCCGAAAGAGCAGCCCAAGATTGGGTTTGGTCCGCTATTCCAAAACCTGCCCGGAGGAGACTCAGAAGGATTTGGGCTGATGCGAGTAGAACTAGTGCATCAGAAGAAGAGTAAGTACGCAATTACTTGTACTTAGCAAGTTGATTAATCGTGGCCTCGCGTGTGATGAATGAAGATTTTGAGTCGGGATAACCTTCATGGGGGGCCAATACAGGGTTGGGTTTGATGGGAACCTGTCCATTCTGCCGAGCCCAAACCCTCGCTGGAGATTCAATTTGCTATAGTTGTGGCCGAGTAATCACCGGAACTGGAGGCATGGATAACCGTGCTAAAGGTGAATATATGCGCGGTTCTACCCGGAAAGCAACCATTGGAGTTGCCCCAAGGTTCTCATCTGCAAAACCTAAACGGCTAAGGAAAAAGAAACAGAGCCGTATTTACCAATTAGCTATGTTGGGTTTGATCGCCTTCGTTTTCCTTTCTCCCGATGCCCGTGAATTCGTTCTCTCAAAATGGGCGGAAGCCCAAGATTATGCGATGGCCGGTTTAGCACCTCACCAAGTATATCCTCTAGAAGCAGATTACACCATGGTTCGTTCGATCGAATTGTGGAATAATGGTAGCCAAGAAGGCCGCCTCTTGGAATCCATTCCAGTACCAATCAATGTCAGTTCGAATGAAAATGGTGCAGTTTCATTCGCTTACGAAGATGGTACTAATATTGAAAAACAACAAATTCAAACAATTAAAACGATAAAACTGAAAATAGATGGTGAAACCATAGTTATACCTCATGGTGCTGTCCCACATAAATCGCGTGATAACGCCTATGTAACAGCATTTGGCAATGAGGTTTGGTGGCCAGCAAAAGGGACTGGTGATGATTTGTGTAAACACGGTCCGTGTGTCAGAGTTAAGTACACTATTCAACCTGGACAATATACTAAATTCGATTTTCAAGTAAGCCTTTCCTCAACCACCCACACATGGTGGCATTCTACCAGAATGGATGGTAAGATCGAAGGGAAAGCCGAGGGTATTAGCGTAGACCGCTCGGGAACATTACAAGATGTAGCTCAACGAGGAGGCGGTACCCGTGACACTCTGTTCGCCTCAACCCTGAATTGGTATGATCGTAATCCAAATGGCGCTTCAAATTGGGCCATCGACGGCCGGGTTGCAAGTGCACCTACAGTAGCACAAACCGCTGCTGCTATCGACGCAAGTTTACCTTCGAGTTTGAAGAATAATGCTTATGCTTATGCGAGGGCTACCTTTGATTGGCTGAATGCGAATGTTCCATACGATATCAATGCACCAATAATGGCTAGAAGTGGCGAACAGTGCCTCGATAATGGGATTGGAGATTGTGATGAACAATCAAATGCATTCATGAGTATTATGAGGATTAAAGGAATACCATCGTGGTATGTTTTCGGCGCATTAGCAGATTCTAATTTCAATGTCTGGCAAGGACATGCTTGGGCTTATGTCATGTTACCATTGTCTGATGAATATTGCGAAGCGAATAATATTATTCTACACACCTGCTATGTCGAAGGCGTAGTAGATGTCGTCAACCACAAATGGCTAACACATACACCAACAGCGTATATCGATTGGATCGAGCAAGCACCATCAACAAATGTTGATGGATATTATTCAGGAGGTTCTATGAGTTCTAATCTTGCTAGATTACGATCCTTCTCAACCCAAGGTAACGCAGAAATTACCGGTGGAACTTGGAATAATAAGTGGTTGGAGGAATCCTTCGAATGAGAATTATTATCGGTGGCGGTGGCAGAGTTGGTACAGAACTCGCCCGTGCTCTTCGCAATGAGGACAAAGATGTCGTATTGATCGATAACGATCCAAGAGCGGTAAAAAATGCTCAAGGTATCGATATTTTAGTTCTTAATGGTGATGTAACCCAAAGATCCAAATTTTCAGAAGCCGGTATTGAACATGCACAGGTCTATGTTGCTGCTACAGATTCGGATGAAGGAAATATAATTTCATGCGCATTAGCAAAACATGCCCATAAAGAAGCTACTCGAGGGAAGAAAGAATTATTGACAATCTGTAGGATTAGGAATCCGAATTTTATCGAAGAAGCAAAATCAGGAAAATTGGCTCAGTGGGCCGGCGTTGATCAAGTCGTACACCCGGTTGATGACGCTATTAAACGATTGATGTCAGGGCTCAGATCCTCCTCTTTATCTGAGGTGATTCCATTTCAAGCAGACGCTTATATCGTCGAATTGGATGTAACTGCAAAAGCGACAGATGTCGTACATCTCTCCTTGAGGGAGTCTGGGGCAAAAGTTGAGGGGGGAATGCCTTTGATCGTTGGATTAAAGCGTGAAAACAGCCCTGGTAAAGTTCCAAATGCTGATGACCAAATTATTCCTGGCGACCGAATTGCAATAGCAACTGCCGGAGAGTCATCATTCAATCGTATTTTACGAATTTTTGGTCATGAAGCGATCGATTTCCCTGATATTCCAAAGGTAGCGATTTTTGGGGCCAATCGAGTGGGTGTACGATTGGCTAGTGCCTGGCTCGAAAGTGGTGGTTTGGTAACCATCGTTGAAAGAGATTTACAAAAGGCCAATAATTTGGCCGGTGCTGTAATTGGAAACCACCCTAAACTAGAAATCATTCATGGCGATTACCTTGATAAGGACTTATTAAATGAAATTGAAATATCATCTCACGATATCGCGATAGCCGCATTAAACAATGACCATGCCTCAATTGCAGCTGCTTTATTGGCTAGTGATTCAGGGGTAAAAAGAACCGGTCTAATCCTTTACGAAGCTGATTTAGTAAGCGTTGTCCGTAGAATGGGAATCACATTTGCTGTTGATATTAAAAGAGTTTCAGTCGATAGTATACTTGCACTTATTCACACCGAATTACCTGGCCCTTATGCGGTATTATCAAGCGTACCTGACGTTGTTGGCATTTGTTTACCGGTGACTGAAAAGCTAAAATTTGTCAACAAAACCTTAGCAGATGCAAAAATACCTGATTGGTGTAAAGTTGCATTCATTCAAAGAAAAAACACCAAGGGGGAATGGGAGACAATGCGCCCTTCACCAAAGAAACCCCTATTGGAGGATGATAGGCTCACAATATTCCTACCCCCGGACAGAGTTTACGACATCGAGCGCAAATTCAAGGTGTGATGATTTAGATGCGCCGAGACGTTTTAGCATTAATCGTCGGTTGGACGATGATTGCGATGATTTTGCCATTATTGGTAATCGCTGCTGTCACTATTTGGCTTGACAATTTAGAAATAGCTTTGAAAGCATTTGTTATTCCAACAATTTTAGCCGGAACTATTGGAATTTCGTTATTGAGTTTATTCGTCAGAGAGGATACTAGAGAGAGGCTGAGAGACCGGGAGGCTTTCGCCGCTGTGGCTTTGGCTTGGCCGGTTGCAGTATTGATTGGTGCCCTCCCTTTTTGGTTCGGTGGAGTGTTTCATGGCCCATTTACAGATTATCCCGGAATTCAAGATCTATTGCGCGGATTCTTGAATTCATGGTTTGAAGCGATGTCAGGTTTTACCACAACAGGTGCGACTGTGATCGACCCATCGATGAGTCCAAATTGTACTCCTCAAACCGTCGATTGTATATTTGCTCAACCTAAAGGGATACTATTGTGGAGATCCACTACTCAATGGCTCGGTGGAATGGGTATCATCATGTTAGGCTTGATGCTTCTTAGTAGGGTATTAGGGGGCGGGATGGCTTTGGCAAGAGCAGAATTAACCGGACCTTCATTATCAAAACTTCGACCTCGTTTACAACAGACTGCAATGACATTGTGGATAATTTACATCGTTTTAACAATGCTCGAAATTTTGGCTTTGTGGTTACTTGGTGGTTTGAGCGTGTTTGATGCTGTTAACCATGGATTAACAACGATGCCCACAGGCGGTTTTTCTACTCATGATGCATCGATAGCATTCTATGATTCAGCAATGGTTGAATCGATAATTATCGTATTCATGTTTTTGGCTGGAATAAATTTCACTTTAATTTGGTTTGCATGGGAAAAACAATGGAATAAAGTTCTCGGAGACCAAGAAGGACGAAATTATACCTTCATGCTGGTTATAATAACTTTATTTGTCTTCATCTCTTTATTCTTCCAAAACGGTAATGATTCACCGTTCAGAGATGCGATCTTTCAAGTAGTCTCGATAGGCTCCTCGACTGGTTATGGCTCAGCCGATTATATGGCCTGGCCGGTTTTCACTCATATTCTACTGTTTTTGTTAATGATCATCGGTGCATCGGCCGGTTCGACCGGGGGTGGATTAAAGGTCCTTAGAGTAACACTTGCCTTCAAAGTTGCTTGGCGGGAAATAGGTCGAATTACCCAGCCAAGAAGAATTCAACGGATTAGAATGAACGGAGAGGTGGTTGAACGGGAACAGTTAGGATTGATCACTGGAATGCTGTTTGTGTGGATTGGAATATTTTCATTATCTTGTGTTATTTTAGCTGCATTGATGCCTCATTCTAATTTTGAGACCGTAGTATCGGTTGTCGCTTCATCGCTAGGAAATACCGGGCCAGCTTTAGGAGATTACGGCCCTGCAAATAATTGGTCAACGATGGGAAGTCCAACCTTATTCGTTACATCTATTTTAATGTGGTTTGGTCGTTTGGAATTGATGACGGCATTGCTCTTATTACATCCAAAAATCTGGAAACCTGAAAATAGGGATGCTCCTGATAGAGCATCGGTAAAATTAATGCAATCATTATTTGAAAAAATGGAAGAGAAGAAGAATCAGTAAGTTCTTGCTAAGAGCACTCTTCTTGTAGTCAATTTTCCTGACATAAAACATTCTTTCTCTTCTGTGAAAGGATCGGTTGCATCTCCAAGGAAAATCAACCCAGTTTTGCGTTCTATATGTTCTGCATGAGCATCGGTTCCATCGAATGCCATCTCATAAATTTTACCATCTTCAATATTTTCAAGAGAGGTTAAAGGCTGAATTACATCATCTGTATGCTTAGAGGAGCGAGACCGTAATTCGTCTGCAACTTCTCCCAGCAACCTTCGCACATGGATCGAGGCATCATCTAGTGGGATAGGTTCTTTGCCACCAGTTCTCTTTGCAGAGAAGGCATTACCATTATCCAAATCCCTTTGGCCAAGTTCTAATCGTAGCGGTACGCCCTTGATCTCCCAATCATAATATTTGTTTCCAGGTCGCAAATCTCGGTCATCGATTTTAACTCTATAACCGACAATTCTTAAATTATTAGCTAATTCCGATGCAGCAGCCATCACCGCTTCTCCGCCTTCTTTCTTGACGATTGGAATTATCACGATTTGAATAGGTGCTATGGTTGGTGGCATAATCAATCCGTAATCATCACCATGCATTCCAACAACTGCGCCGAGTAGACGTTCAGACATACCATATGTTGTTTGATGACAATAGGATTGCTCACCTTCATTGTTTTCATATGAAATATCGAATGCTTTGGCCCACTGGTCACGATAATGGTGACAAGATGCTACTTGAAGGGTTCTTCCATTCGGCATAATCGCATCGATAGCTATCGTATACCAAGCGCCAGGGAAAGTGTCCCAAATCGGCCGCTTAGCCTTGATGATGGGCAAGCATAATTCGTGCATAATCCGATCTACTATTTCCAAATCTTGTTTTATCTGCATAGAAGCACATTCTTCATCTGCGTGAGCCGTATGTGCTTCAAAGAAGTGAATTTCTCGAACTCTTATGAAGGAACGAGTCTGTTTTGTTTCATAACGAAATGTGTTAACCATCTGATATATTTTAAGAGGCAAATCAGTATGTGATCGGATCCATAGCGGGAACATTGTGTACATTGCAGTTTCCGAGGTTGGACGCAAAAACATTGGGATATCAAGATCATTTTCGCCAGCATGTTTAACCCAGTATACTTCTTTTTTGAAGCCACCTTCTTCGACTTCATCACGAAGTTCATCGGGGTCTACTCCAGTTTCTCTTGCCTTTTTGAGGCGTGCGACCAAAGCGTTCTCTTTCTCGAGGAGGTTTTCTGGAATCAATAACGGAAAATTAACTTCTTCGTGATCGGTAGCCTCCATTTCTCGATGGGTAATCGCATCGATTAATCGCATGGTTTTCCAACCATATGGTCGCCAAACATCCATTCCTTTGATTGGATATCTTTTGTCAACAAGTTCAGCCGCTTCGACAATGAATGGATACCAAGCATTGAAATCTTCGGATTTCGATGGTATACCGCGCTTAGCCCTACCCTTGCCCATGAAGAATACTCGGTGGAGTCCGCTTCATCAAGATGTCGCATCACTTTCGCATTGCAAAGAAGAATAATGCACAACTAGCGATTACCGCACCAAGGTCCGGTATGCCATATTCTGGGAATGGCGCGGACCACCCTCGCTCGTTGGTAATATTATAGATTGAGAGCAAATTGATTCGAGTTGCGCCGCCATTACATGCATCTGCTGTGCACAGGCTGGTTAGGAAACCAAATAACCCGAAAATATTCATAAAACTAACAATAAAAGAAACCATGGCGGTAATTTTCAATCCTTTGCCTCCGCTGGATTTTTTATTTTCAACTGGAATCATTGGCAAATTCGGCAATTGCATCAAGGTAGGTGCGGCTCCTGGTACGACCTCGACCATTGGCATTGCACCAGTTGTTGCTTCCGGTTCCAATGGCGGTAATGAGGTCCCATGGCTAGGTTTCGAAGGGGTTATCGGTTCGATAGTCAAACCGAAAATCCGTTCGGCTAAACTTGAGAGGACTGGGTCAGCTGCAATCTCTGCTTCATCGATGTCACCATCTAGTAAACGCTTGACCATCTCGTTTCTATCCGACAAAACAATCTCCTCCAATTTGTATTCGGTAGGGCGACCCCCTATCAAAAGTTCTGTATCAGGCTTTGCCCGCTGCTTCGACTTCTGCCCAATCTTTCATGAATCCATCTAAGCCTTTATCGGTTAGAGGGTGACTCATCAATTGGTGGAATATTTTTGCCGGCATGGTGACGGTATGAGCGCCCATTTGCATACAAGCTAGTACATGTGTTGGATGACGAATTGAAGCAGCCAATACCTTGGTGGTAATACCATAATGTTCCCATGCGGTCATAATTTCGGAAATCAAGGTCAAACCATCAGAACCGGTATCATCGATCCTGCCGATGAAAGGGGATACATAGGTTGCTCCAGCCTTTGCTGCCATCAAGGCTTGACTCGCTGAAAACACAAGTGTCACGTTGGTATCGATATTTGCTGCAGTTAGAACTTTTGTTGCTGCTAATCCTTCTGGTGTACAAGGGATTTTGATGATTACATTTGGTGGCAATGCCTCTTTGAGAGCTAGTCCTTGTTCAATCATCCCAGCAGTGTCCATCGCTGTAACCTCTGCAGAGATTGGACCATCACAAATCGATGCGATTTCAGCAACTACGGTCTTAAAATCTCGCCCACTTTTCTTGATTAGTGATGGATTGGTTGTTACACCATCGAGGATACCCCAAGATGCGATTTCTCTAATTTCATCGACGTCGGCTGTGTCAAGGAAGAACTCCATGATGGACCTGCCGGCGCAGGGGGTGTTTCAAGCCTTCCTCGCGATTGCAGCTTTTGCTGCTGCCGCAATATGGTGAGATTTTAGCCCCATCATCTCTAACATCTGTTCTGCCTCACCCGATTCTCCGAATCGATCTGGAACCCCGATGCGTTCTAGAGGTATTAATTTTGAAGAAATCAAATGTTCAGCGAGCGCTCCACCAAGACCACCGATAATCGAATGGTCTTCTGCGCTAACCATCGCACCACAGGTATCTGCCAATCTATCTATTAAATCGGTGTCCAATGGTTTGATGGTATGCATATCAACTACAGAAGCATTAATTCCATCTACAGAAAGTATTTTTGCTGCCTCTAAGGCTTCATGAACCAAAACGCCACAGGCAACGATTGCAACATCATTACCTTTGGTTAGTTGTATACCTTTTCCAATTTGAATTTCATCTTCACGTCCATCGTATAAAACCGGGGTCTTATTACGAGCAGTACGCATGTAAGACGGTTTTCCAAGTTCAGGTAATTGACAGGTCAAAACCTTGGTTGAAATATCATCACAGGGATGCATTACGACCACGTTTGGTAAAGTTCTGAAAATCGCCAGATCTTCGATTGATTGGGCACTCGAACCGTCTGTTCCGGTGTGGGTACCACCATGTGAACCACAGAGATGAACCGCCAAATTAGGTCGAGCGACTCCATTTCTCATCTGTTCGAATGCTCGCTCGGTAAAAATTGCAAATGTTGATGCGAATGGAATATATCCACTAGAAGCTAAACCAGCACCGACTAAAAGCATATTTTGTTCGCCGATTCCACAGGAAATAGTTCGATCAGGGTTAGCTTTTCTAAAGTGTAAAGACTTGGTTGATTTACCAAGATCGGCTTCCAAGACTACCACTTTTGGGTTATCTGATAATGCGAGGAGGCCATCGCCATATCCATCCCGGGTTGCAGCCATTCTACTCAAGCGCTCACCCCCAATTCCGATAGGGCCTGAGCCAATTGCTCATCATTTGGTGCCGCACCGTGGAATGCAGGATTATTCTCCATAAATGAGATACCTTTGCCCTTTACGGTATTAGCGACGACCACAGCAGGTTTATCGGTGATGGAATCCATCCATTGGATAGCATCAACGATTTCTGTCATGTTGTGACCATCGATCACCTTGACTGCCCAACCGAATGCGGCCCATTTTGCTGGGATATCGAACATTCTCATTTGAACTTCACAAAAATCATCGTTTTGGATGCGATTACGATCGACGAATACTTTTAGATTGCCAACCTCGTGGTGAGCTGCTGCCATAGCAGCCTCCCAGATGCTACCTTCCTGTAATTCTCCATCTCCTAGCATTACGTAAGCATTACGAACACTACCATCCAACTTGGCCGCAAAAGCGCAACCCAATCCGTATGAAAGTCCCATGCCGAGTAAACCAGCTGAGAAATCAACGCCTGGACACCATTTCATGTCGACGTGGCCTTGACAAATGCCACCCAATACCCGGTATGATTCAAGATCATCGTGAGAGATAAAACCCCTCTTTGCGAGCAAAGCGTACATGCCAGGTGAAGCATGACCTTTGGATAATATGAACCTATCGCGGTCTGACCACTTTGGCTCTTCTGGTCTAACACGGAGCCTTGTTCCATATAGTGCACATAGTATATCGATCTCAGATAATGAGCCACCCGGATGGCCAGCTTGGGCCCTATGGGTAATTTTACAAATTTCCGCACGGCAATCCCTCGCCATGTTCTCAAGTTCTTCGATGCTCATACCAGCCATCCAATCGCCTCTCGCAAACCATTCGCCTTAGACTATGGCTAATCATCGTTGTGTTCATTTCTTAGGCGGCGTAAGCACGGATTTGAGTCTTACAGCAGCATCTGATAATACTTCCATAGAATCATTCAACAGGTTACCTTTTGCGGGTAAAGACCGTGCTGAAAGACTGATGAAGACAGCAACAAACCAGCCAAAGAATACCAAGGATAACATATTGCCCAAAGTTCCGCCAATCCAATCGGCAGGGTTGATATCTGCTACGATGAATACTGCGAGCAGCACCCCCATTAGCGATTCGCCAGCAATGAATCCAGCACCGATTAAAACTCCTCTATCTTGGACTTCTTGTATCGCAACTTTAGCTGCTTTACTAGGCTCACCTTGAAGAGTGCCGTCAATCCTGAATCTAGCTCCGGCCAATAAGACATGGGCAATTATTCCACCAGCCATTATTGGAACCGATAATGCAAGTGGTAAGTAAATACCAATGGCTACACTCATTACTGGCATTTTTAATTTGATCAAAATCCAAGCAATAATTGCCCCTAAAGCAACCATTTGTAGATTTAAACTACCGCCAAATGCTCCATCTACAATCGCACCAATCAATTCTGCTTGGGGCGCAAATAATGCGTCTTTGCAATCATATTGGTCCACTTCTGCAAGACCAAGATTTGTTCTCTCACATGCGGTTTTTGAAATTTGGAATGCCTTGTGTAAGATAGATAATACCGGGCCAATCACCAATGCACCGACAACCACTCCAATGATTTCAGCGGTCTGTTGACGCCAAGGTGTTGCACCAACCATGTGACCGGTCTTCAAGTCCTGCATCACATCACCAGCAATCGCGGCACTAGTCGCTACGATCGCAGCGATGAACATGGTTGCAATCATCATATCAGTTTGACTCATCTTCATGATCAAACCGCCAACAACCCATACCAATCCAATGGTGAATAATAGGGTTGCAATGGTCATACCAGAAACTGGAGAATTAGATGAACCAACCACACCAGCGATATATCCTGCAACAGCAGCAAAGAAGAAAGAAACAACAGCTAAGAATAATGCTCCAGCCAAAGCCATCACTAGATTACCGGTCGCATACCAATAAAATAAGAAAGTCAATACGATTAACACTCCACAAAACATCATTACTTTATCAAGAGGTAAATCTTTCTCAGTCCTGAGAACTTCATCATTTCCATTCTTGCTAGATTTAAAAGACTTAATGAGTCCTTCAGCGATTGTTTTTCGCATCGACCAGAGAGTGTATACACCGCCGACAACCATCGCACCGACACCTACGTAGCGGATTTGGTCAGACCAAACAGTATAGAAATCATCAACTAAATCACCCGTTCCAGGCCAGCCCTTCAACAGACCATAGACCGGAACTAAAATTCCAAATCCAATAACCCCGCCGAGGAAATGAATGAAGCGATTCGTAAACCAACGATAAAACCAACACTGAGTAACGCCAAAGATAATTCACCACCGGCATACAATCTGGTTCCGGCAAATTCAACCGCTCCTTCTACGTGAGCATGTGTTACCTTGAAGGCTTTAACAAACCAACCGTAAATAGCACCGATCGATAGGGCGTAAATAATTGCAACCAAACCTTCTCCGCCTTTCTCACCAGCTACCAAGACCTCTTTACATGCGACGCCTTCGGGATAAGGTAGGGCTTCTTCGACAATGAATAATCTTCGAAGAGCAATTGTAAACATGGTGCCTAATAATCCACCTAAGAGCGCAATCATCAATGTGTCAAACCAATTAATTTCGGTCCAAATACCCAAAACCAATAATGCCGGAACGGTGAAAATAATTCCCGCCGCTAATGATTCTCCTGCCGAAGCCATAGTTTGTACCGAGTTATTTTCAAGAATTGTAACATCTTTGAATTTGAATCCACGCAGAATGAGCATACTCATCACCGCGGCGGGTATGGAAGCAGATACCGTCATACCGACATAGAGACCTAGATATGCGTTTGCAGCAGTCATTATTCCGCCAAGCAGTATGCCGATTACGATGACCCTTAGGGTTAATTCTGCGATATTTTTATCGGCAGGGATCCAAGGCTCTCCTTCGGCACTCATCGGTTAGGCCAAAGAGGATGGGTTTGTGAATTAATCGGCTAAATTGCTGTGGGAGTACCACCCGTATAATGATAAATGGATTCGATGCCCCGAAGGTCAGGGGATGGACTCCTATTGGTGATTTTATGTCTTTGGAAACTTGGCATGATAAATCGATAGAAGATGCTATCCATGAATTTAACATCCCCTTAGGTGGCCTTTCTTCAAAAGATATAAGTTATCGTCAAGATAAACACGGCCTGAATAAATTGGAAGAACCGACTAAGATTCCACCTTTTTTTAGATTTCTTTCACAATATCACGATCCGCTCAACTATTTATTGATGGGAGCGGCACTAGTCGCATTAGCTATTCATCCGAATGAGCCAGGTGATGCAATTTTTATTGGCATTGTTTTAACCGCAAATGCATTTTTTGGATTTTGGCAAGAGAGTCAAGCTGAACAGGCGATGGGTGCCCTCAAACAAATGTCAGTTTCTCAATGTGTGGTTTGTAGAGATGGAATGGAATCTGAAATATCTACCGAGGAATTGGTACCAGGCGATATTGTCAAACTTGAGGAAGGCTTGAATGTCCCCGCAGACATAAGATTGACAGAGTCCTGGCAATGCAAGGTGGACGAATCGGCATTAACCGGTGAATCGATGCCCACAAATACACAATGTGAGGCCTTACCCTTCGATACAATTCTTGCAGACCGCACAAACATGCTCTACATGGGTACGACTGTGTCCACAGGACGAGCCGTGGGAATCGTAATCGCTACCGGCATGAAAACCGAATTGGGTAAAATTGCAAGCGATGTTGCTAGTGCTGAAACTCCAAAAACACCATTGGAACACAAATTAGAATCCCTTGGCAGATTCCTTGGTTTCATAGCATTGGTTGTAGCAGCCTTATTGGTATCCATCGAGATGATAATTACATATTTTGATGGTGGTGACCTTTGGGAAGCCGCGATTCAACAATTGATAGTTGCAATAGCAATATTTGTTGCTATCGTCCCTGAAGGGCTACCAATTATATTGGTTACAACTCTCGCCCTCGGTATGAGAAATATGGCTCGGCATAAAGCCATAATTCGAAGAATGAAAGCTGTAGAAACTCTAGGATCTACAACCGTTATATGTACTGATAAAACAGGCACTTTGACAAAGAATCAAATGACTGTTCGTCGGTTAATGATGCACCAAGGAAATTATGACATTACCGGTGAGGGCTTTGAACCAACGGGTACTTTATCGATGGGCGGAACTGAATTAAGCGATTCTGAAATGTCAGAAATGCAAGGTGATCTAGGGTTTAGATTAGCTGCGGCTTGCCTATCGTTATGCCATAATTCACAGATCGCAGAAGTCGATGGTCAATGGTTAGCAATTGGTGACCCTACCGATAGTGCATGTGCTGTCCTTGGTTACAAAATCAATGGTTCGGTTCGGAAATTTGCCACTCGCCACCCAAGGCGACATGAATTTTTCTTCGATACAGAAAGAAAGAGAATGTCAGTATTACATGAGTACGAGGGTGAACGCTGGCTTTTTTCCAAAGGTGCAGCAAACGGTTACAAAAATTTGGCAAAGTGGATAATCAAGAATGGAAAAATTTCCCCAATAGAGGAAGAAGACATTCAAAAAACAATCATCGCAAATAGAAGTATGGCCTCCAATGCCATGCGTGTTATCGCACTTTGTGCTAGAAAAGTTTCTGACGGTGATAATTTGGCAGAAGTTGCAACTATGGAAACCGATTTCATTTTCCTTGGTTTGGTTGGAATTATCGATCCACCTAGAGCAGAGGTATACGATGCAATTTTGCGCTGTCAAGCTGCTGGTATTCGTGTCAAGATGATCACAGGGGACCAACAAATTACCGCACAAGCGATTGGTGAAGATTTACAAATTACCAAACCTCACATCGATGCCTATAATGGTAGAGAATTAGAGGAATTGAATGATGATGCAATGAGAATGGTTGTCCAAAACACCTCTATTTTTAGCCGGGTATCCCCTGAACAAAAAATGAAAATTGTAATCGCACTCCAAGACGAGGGTGAAGTTGTTGCAATGACAGGAGATGGTGTTAACGATGCTCCTGCTCTGTCGAGGGCAAATATTGGTATCTCAATGGGTATTGCAGGTACGGATGTAGCTAAAGATGCATCAGACATGGTCCTCCAAGATGATAATTTTGCAAATATTGTTCATGCGGTAGAAGAAGGGCGGAAAATTTATGCAAACATTAGAAATTTCGTTAGATATCAGGTTTCTACAAATGTTGCTGCGGTGGCATTATTGATCTTTGCTTCCTTCGTATTCCAATGGCCATTACCATTAACAGCAACCCAGATTCTTGTGATTAATATATTGATGGATGGGCCCCCAGCAGTAGCTTTAGGTGTTGAAAAGAAGCATTCGAATGTTATGGATAGGCCACCACGTCCTGTCGATGAATCTTTGCCAAATCTCAAAGATCTCGGACTGATATTCTATCTCGGTACCGTTATGACCATAGGCACACTAATCGTCTACAATCTTGCATTAACTCAAGGAGAGGCTTATGCTAGGACCATGTGCTTTAGCGTCTTCATTATCTTCCAATTATTCAACGTTATGAATTGTAGAAGTGTCGAAGATAGCGTCTTCAAATTGGGCTTATTCAGCAATAGAGCGATATATTTAGCGATCTTTATCTCGATGACATTATTGCTCATAGCGGTCCAAGGAGCAAATCTCATTGTGCCCTTTACAGATTTCGCAATAGGCGAACTGGTTTCCACCATTCCATTGAAAGCGAGCGATTGGATAATCATTGTTTCAACTGCAAGCATTGTCTTTATCTTTGAGGAATTCAGGAAATTATTGGTCAATGCTGGTTTGTTCAAGGTTGGTACTAACCGTCGTAGAAGAAGGGCTTGATTGATTTGAGGGAAAAACCGCTCAAAAGTTCGATTGAGAATTCATGGACAAGTGACAAGCATCTGGCCGGAATGAACCCTGAATGGAACAATTTGCTCACATCCGAATTATCTTCACGATCATGGCCAAAAGAATTCGTTCAAATTGTTGTCAAACTCAGTGATGGCATCCCACTTTCAAGAGAGGATGGCAAATTCTTATTCGAAACATCAAGGTTGGATGTAGTGGGTGAACTAGCAAATATTGTTAAGCGAAGTAAATTTGGAAAACAAATATTTTTCAACGTTAATGTCCATATTAATCAAACCAATATTTGCACGCTAGCGTGTAGGTTTTGCGCCTTTCGAAGAGGGAGAAGAGCAGAAGATGCATACGCGATGAGTCCTCAACAATATGTGGATGATATTTCACTATACGCAGATGAAGTTGATGAAATCCATTCCGTTGGTGGACTTCACCCCGATTGGGATATATCATATTTTGAGAAAATGTTTAGATCTGCAAAATCTAAATTTCCAGAGATTCATATCAAAGCATTAACCGCGGTGGAAATTAAACATATTTCCAAATTATCGAATATTAGTATATTAGAAACATTGACAAAACTATCAAAGGCAGGGCTGGGGTCATTGCCAGGTGGCGGTGCAGAGATTCTCGATGATGATGTTAGGGCAATTATTTGCAGAGGAAAAGAATCTTCTCAAGAATATTTAGACATTCACGGGATAGCTCATTTAATTGGAATCCCAACAAATTGTACGATGTTATTTGGAACGATAGAAACTATCGATCAAAGATTAACCCATTTGCTCAAATTAAGAGAACAACAGACATTATCGAATGGTTTCCAATGTTTCGTTCCCTATCCTTACCTTGCTGATAACTCAAGATTGCACGAGGCACAACTGGCAAGTGCCAATGAAATATTGAGGGTCATCGCGGTATCAAGGCTTATGTTGGATAATATTCCTCACATCAAAGCATATAGAATGAATATAGGTGATCATATGGCAGAATTAGCACTTAGTTTCGGTGCGGACGACCTCGATGGTACTGTTCAAAAGGAGACAATAATGCATCTAGCTGGGTCTTCGTCCCCTTTGGATCACGATAAAGAATCATTGACAAAAATCATTTCAAATATAGGCGCGGTCGCCGTTCAAAGAAATACGGTTTATACAAAGTTCTCGACATATCGAAGAATATCACTTCCAATAATACAATGAGGTAAATTTATGGCTTGGAGGAAGACTATTGGGAGAGTGGAATTCGTAAATTGCGAACCGCTTTTTTACAATATTGACCCCAGTTGGAAGGTCCTTCCTGCTCCACCTTCTTGGTTAACAGGGCACCTTTTGCGAAGAGATTGTATCCTAGCCCCAATTCCTGCAGCCGATTATGCTCGTTATCACAAGGAATTGGTATTAGTACCTGATATCGCTATTTCTAGCAAAGGTGAAGTTGGTAGTGTATTATTACTCGGAAAAATGGAATTTTCTAAGATGAAAACCATAGCATTACCAACCGATTCAACTACTTCGGTGGCATTACTAAAATTTTTAATTAAATCTAATCGATTAAATCCAGATTTGGTCGAAATGGGTCCGGATTTGGATTCTATGCTTGCACGATGTGATGGTTGCCTTTTGATTGGTGATAGAGCACTAGAAGCCGCCAATACCTATCCCGAATTGGTGACTTTAGATTTGGGGGCACAATGGAGGAAACTGAGTGGTTTGCCAATGGTTTTTGGCGTTTTTGCGACTCGGAGAGATTCAAATGTAGAAGATGTAAAAGGGGCGCATCGAGAATTATTACTTCGATTAATCAATTTTGAGACCGATCCAGTAATTAGAAATGAAGTCCTTGAATTGAGTTCGATTAAATCAAATCAAACAATTGAAAGAATGGATAAATATTTTGGGGAGGTTATCAATAGAATGGATGATGAAGATCTCCAAGGCCTTTCTGCGTTTTTGCGTATGGGATGCGGTTTGGAAAACGAAGCCGAATTTGCTTGGTGATCCTATTCCTCTTCACCAATAAAACCTGATAAGAGGTCACTCTGCATTGCTTTTTCATCGATCTTCTTAGCTTGTTTTTGCTTCTTTCTTCGAACCGGCTTTCTTCGTTTTTTCTTCGTGGGTTCTGGAACGGGTTCTGGAACGGGTTCTGGCTTCCTAACTTTCTTAGTTTTAATTTTCCGTTCTATAACAGCTTCTTCTGAACCCATCGAAATCACCTTTCGTTTTGTAGCGATAACAACCGGCTCATCTACAGCCAGCCTTCGTCTTTTCGTTTTCATTATGGGTCCGTCTTTATTCAATGAAACATCTTGCTTGGCGGTACTCGCTTCGGTGGAGTACGTATTTCAGGTGGTTCTACGAATCCGGTATTCACCTCATCCTCGAAATCCTCAACATCATCATAAACCTCCTCGTCATCTTCATCATCTTCGTCATCTTCGTCATCGAGATTCATCTCGATGATGTTATCCCTACGAATCCAAATGAGAACCAAAACCATACATACGACCAAGTAGAACGAAACGGCAAGCGGGTGGGCGGCCCAAAAAATGATTTTTTGTGTATCGGTCGGTTCAGCAATCACTTCTTTTTCAAGTGTTAATTCTACAATCTCCTCACCATTATTCCACCATNNGTTAAATAATCGTCTTCCCTTATTAATTCCATTCCACTCTCTATTTTACAATGTACGGTAGCATCACCTATTGCCCCGTTTGAAAGAGATATAGATTCTCGCCATTGGTCAATAATTTCCTCCTTATCCATATTTAAGCAAATAGCAGAAGCGAATAGATCCACTTCATTATCAGATAATTTGTGATCATCAGAATTAGAATTTCGACTTATATTGCGGATATGGGAAGATGCTTCAGGCGGCAGAGTAATCCTGTCATATATTGTTAAAAAATCATCAAATTCTAATGTCACTCTACGGATTTTTCCTAGGTCAGGGTATCGTGAGCATTGAACATTATCCGGAGCATCACAATCAAGGGTATTATCCCATTCATCGATTAAGCCATCGCCATCGTCATCTTCATCGACAAAATCAGATCCAGCGTGGCCAAATCCGTATGGAAGTATATCTCTGCGATAAATAGCTATTTGTGCGGTATTTGTAGATATGAATATGCTCTCCAATTTTCCATTTTCATCTTCAATAATTGCCATATCTTCGACCAGATGGAAAAAAGTGGTTGTAAGTGCGATTGAAAGATCGACCTCCTCTAGGGTATACAAGCCTCTGAAACTATCCTTTACAATGCTTAAGTGGAGTTTCTCCCCATTCAAACTTTGTAGAATTTGTTTTCCACCCGGAAAGGATTTTTCATTGATCAATGCACCATCTAAATCTCGGCTCTCGAATCTACCTTCACTTCCAAGAAGGTATACAGTTGAACCATCTGGTGAAAAAGTACAATCCAATAATTCTTCCCCAAACGAGCGATAACTACCATGCTTTTGCCCACCAGCAGTCCAGAATTGATAGCGGCCTGTTCGATCTCCAGTGATAATGAATTGTCCATTATTGCTAAAATCAATACAGTTAACATCCGAATTGTGAACTGAACCAAGAGTGATTCTTGCCTTCAAGTCAGATTTATTAAAAATGACTACATCACCGTTTAGTCCAGGAGCGGCTATTTCTGTCCCATTCCAATTCCAAGCAATATCTTTCGCTTTATCATCTGCCAAAGTATTGATATCCAATAGTGTCAAATTAATTACATCAATAATCCGAAGTGATTCTTTAGACTGAGTGGTTGATCCTTTGGAAACTGCCAAAGAAGTACCATCCGGCGAAAATTCAAGTGCAGTAATATCTCTATCAAATGTAAACCTATCAATTACTGTAAGATCGGATGCATTGAACAGAGTTACAAAATTATTGTTTGTTCCTGCCAAGATTGTATTATTTTCATTCAATGAAAGCAATTTGGAGTCATCTGCATTTTCAAATGCCCAGGTTGCATCCATATAGGTCAAGCCTGACGGGATCGCACTAGAAATAGGTGAAATTAACACGAGAGAGATAAGTGCAAAAATCCACTTCTTCCCCATCATGGTGAGCCCCGCCGTATTACGGGTAGAACCGCTCTGGCTTGAAAGGATAACGGCTAATTTATGCATTGATTGATATATTGTTGTTATAACGCCCAAGTATGGGCCGAATTGATGTTGAAGGCATGACATGTGCGGTTTGTGTTGGTCATGTTGAAAAAGCAATCATCGAGGTAAATGGCGTCGACTCAGTAGCTGTAAATCTTGCTCTTGGAAAGGCAGAATATCAAGGCGATGTCAATTTGGATCAAATTATAAAAGCGGTGAATGAAGCGGGATATATTGGTTCGATTCCAATTGATTTTACCAAGAGATGGGAGTCCGAGAGAGCGAATGCGAAAAAGGAATTGTCCCTAGCATTAATCGGTCTAATAATTGCTTTATCGGCAATGTTGTACCTCTTACTGATTAAAAATCATGAAAATATAATCGGTCCACTAGGTCTTATCACCGTTTTATTTTTTGGTGGTTGGAGTGTAGTCGAAAAAGGCCTGAAATCTTTACGCACAGGCGTTAATATGTACACTTTGGTACTTTTGGCAACCGTTGCATCAGTCCTATGGAGTATAACCCATTTAGAATCAACAATGTGGGAAGCCTCATTCGTAGTTCCATCATTCGTTGCATTCGGAGATGCTTTAGAATCGAATGCTCGAAGCGCCGCAACCTCTACATTTGCAGATTTAGCAGGTCAAAGAATTGAAGGAAATTATAGCGAGGGCGATGAAATAGAAGTTCCAGCAGGTTCGACTATTCCAGTCGACGGAATAATCATCGAAGGTATCTCAGATATTGAACAAGCAGCGATTACTGGTGAATCCCTTCCTGTAAGGATGACCAGAGGAGATCAAGTATGGGCAGGTTCTACCTCTATCGACGGCAGTATCACGGTCAAAGCAACCAAAGATTCTGGTTCATCAAGATTAGACGATGTAATCCGTATGGTTGAAAAGTCACAATCAGAAAAAGCAGAAATCGAAAAAACGGTTGACAAAATTGCCGCGGTATTTGTTCCGATTGTCATTATATTAGCATTGGTGTCAGGTTTCATTTGGCGGGGTCAAGGTCTAGAGAGCGCGGTCCAAATTGGTGTTACTGTTTTAGTAATCGCTTGCCCATGTGCTATGGGCTTAGCAACCCCAATCTCATTATTTGTCGGCACCACTACCGGTGCACGAAATGGAATCCTTTTGAGAGGTCATCGAGCATTGGAAGCCGCTTCCAAAATCGAGGTGGTTGTGATGGATAAAACCGGAACCTTGACCGAAGGTAATCCGGAAGTCATCTGTGATGATTTAGAAGCACTACAGTATGCAGCAGCACTAGAAAAACATACATCTCACCCAATTGCAAAGGCGATTGTAAAGGCAGCCCCAAATCACCCCCAAGCAACCGATGTTAGCACGATTGCGGGATGGGGGGTCAAAGGAATAATTGATGGAGAACAATTTTCCGTCGGAAAAGGCCAAAAGTGGATTGAAATAAAAAAAGGAAAGAATGTTATCGGCAAAATAACATTGGTAGATAAGATTAGGGATGATGCTAAAAAAGCCCTATCATACCTACCGAGAGTCATTCTTGCGAGTGGAGATAATGAAACAGAGGTTAAACGAGTTAGTGGTGAACTCTCGATCGATGACGCAAGGTATAACCAAAGCCCAGAGGATAAATTGAAATTAATAGAATCCCTCAATAATGTTGCAATGGTTGGAGATGGCATTAATGATGCAGCAGCTTTAGCCGCAGCAGATCTCGGTATAGCGGTGGCAGGAGCCTCAGGCCTTGCAGATATTTCTGCAGACATCGTGCTCACTAGAGATGGCGTGATGGCTACAGTTGATGCATTGGATTTAGCAAAGAGAACTCGAGCGAATATTCGCCAAAATTTATTCTGGGCTTTTGCTTACAATACTGTATCTATCCCTCTCGCCATGGGAGCAGCACAACCATTTACTGGTTGGTTCTTACCACCAATGGCAGCAGCAGCAGCAATGTCTATGTCTTCATTTAGCGTAGTTATGAATGCTCTAAGGCTTCGGTGGTCTTTTGAAAGAAGTGCTGGTCGCCGGATTCATGGCGAGTAAACTACCCGTAGATGGTAAAGGCGATATCCTAGTCAGAATTGGTCACTCACCCGACCCTGATGATGCCTTCATGTTCCATGCCATGACCACTGGTGCCTTCCCAACTCCTGGATATAATTTCGTTCACGAATTGCAAGATATTGAAACTCTTAACCATAGGGCAATGAATTGTGATCTTGAGGTATCAGCGGTTAGTATTCACGCCTTTCCTGAAATTTCTTCAGATTACGCGTTGATGAATTGCGGTGCTTCCATGGGTGAAGGATACGGTCCGATGGTCGTTTGCAAACAAGGGGTTGATGAAGAGGAAGCAAGAGCGAATGTTATTGCGATTCCAGGCCTAAAAACAAGTGCTTATCTCGGCATTAGATTATGCTGGGGAGAAATCCAATACGAAGTAGTACCATTCGATGAAATCATTCCGAGAATCCTTGATGACACCTACATGTCGGGACTAATTATCCACGAAGGCCAATTAATTTGGTGGAATAAAAAAACCGGTGGACTACCAATGCCATTGGGCGGCAATGTAGTCAGGAGAGATCTCGGTCAGAAAATGATGGAAGATGTAACTCTTTACACAAAAATGAGCATAGAGCATTCGATTAAATTCCCTGATACCGCTTTGGAGTTTGCAAAGAAATGGGGTCGGGGTATCGATGATGAAACAAATAAGCAATTCGTTCAAATGTATGTCAATGAACGAACTATTGATTATCAAAGAGAAGGCCGAGAGTCTATTCGGCTCTTCCTAAAAGAAGGCCAGAAAATTGGAATGATCAGTGCTGATTTCGACGTTGATGGAATGGCATTTATCGGCCAACCTGGTGAATGAAATGAGCGTTGCTAACCGTTTGCCGGGATTCAATATGGTTCAGTCGACCCAGTACCTCTTTGTGATGGTAATGACTTAAACCAATTTAAAACAATTCTCTTGATGAGAATATCAAAATGTTTGAACCGATGAAAGCGGTTTTTTCTTTAGGCGATGACAGATCACCTGAAGCGATTGAGATATTGTGTGAAGCCCTCAAGACTAATAGTGTTTTATTAAAACATCGAGGTAGCACAATTATGTGAGGTTGCATTAGATTTGTTAGCACATAGCTCAAGCGGTAAAATTTTCCTGTTAAAGCCATCAAATTCAAAGACCCCACCCCCTAGGACATAAACGGAGAGGACCTCATGCCCCACGACCACATCGAATTGGCTCAGTCACCAAATGGTGAACTCGGACCGCGCTGCAAGTCATGTGGTACCCGCATGACCTTTGGATCTGCAATGGTTGTAAATCGTGATTATTATTGCTGGGAGCATTACGTCGAGGTTACAGGTGCAGATACCGCGACCATCGAAAGAGAAAGAGAAACTCGCTTCTGGAAAGAGTGAGCCGATAATGTCTGGTTGGGCACGATTCGCACACCGGTTCACCCAATATTATCGAAACGCTCCTCTTTGGACTCCTCCTCGATTAAAAACCCGTGAATGGATGTTTATCCCATTTGGCGGTGGTATGCCTTTACGACACAAATCATTTTCAAATATTGAAAGTGTCAGGCATTTTCTTTGCGAGAGACCGCAACATTCGGTGTTTTACTCAACCGCATATTGGCAACGCCCTCACGAATACAAAATGAATGATAAGGGCTGGCTGGGCGCAGATTTAATTTTTGATCTCGATGGCGATCATCTTCCTGGGGTGACCGACAAAGATTTTCCTGCGATGATGGAGGTTATTCACGAACAGGCTTGGTCGCTATGGAACGATTTTTTAGAGCCAGATTTTGGATTCAAAGAAGAACACCTCCAAGTGACTTTTTCGGGTCATCGCGGTTTCCATTTACATTATCGCGACCCTAAATTTTTTCATTTGGATTCTCAAGCTAGAAGGGAACTAGTAAGTCATATCCGTGGTGAAGGAGTAGAGGTTACAGACCTGATGCGGAGATCTAGGCATCAGAATTCATTATCATGGGCCAATCGAGTGAAAATTGGCACCAATCGGGTGGTTGAAAAATTAGATGAAATCCACAATGGTAATACCAAATTGCTGACATATTTTTCTGAAGCGTTGAAAGAAATGCACGCACGAGAAGGACTGAAGGGTAATAGAGGAAAACCCTCTATATTGAAATTGGCCGAAAAAATGCAAGCTCCAGGTCGAAGAGAGCGAGTAATAGGTGGACAATTACAAGGGTTAGGTTCACTAGATTTAACATTTCAGAATTTGATTAAAGCGGATTCCTCTGTAGTACTCGGTAATGCCGGTGAAACCGATGAAGTTGTCACAATCGACACCAGACGGCAAATTCGATGGCCAGGTTCCTTGCATGGTAAATCTGGTATGAGAGTCACGGAATTTCCACTTTCTAGGTTAGATCCCGACGGTTCGAACCCCTTCGACGCTTTGAGCGAAGGAATCGCTCTTTCAAGAGAGGGCGAAATCAAGGTCGAAATGATTGTTGACGACGCAATTGCCAGATTTGATGATAGAGTGGTTGATTATTCTAAAGGAGATATTGTAAAAATACATGAAGCAGGGGCGACGTTCCTCATTCTCAAGGGCTGGGCTCGGTGGATTGGATAAAGGGTGTAATCATGGCTAATAACCAACCGTTTAATGACAATGTTCAAGGGTGGATTCCGTCCCACGAGGAATGAGGTGCACAGGATGGGTCTGGGTAAGAAGAAAAAGGGAGCAAAAAATTTGCCGCCACCACCAGGATTAGTTGGCTTACCATTACCGCCACCTCCGGGTGCTGGTTTACCACTTCCACCGGCTCCGGCCATGCCTACACCACCAGGTTTGCCAGCCATCGCAAACCTTCCAACTTCCCAAATAGTGGAGGTACCAAAAATGAGCCTAGACCTTGGCGCTCCTGCAGTCGAAGCAATGGCACCAACTGCAATTCCTGTTGTTAAAGAATCAAAGGAGGATTCTAAAGATAGTTCATACTCTGGCCTATATGCCAAAAAGAGCGGGAAGCCACTTCAACAAGTATATGGGCATATTGAACGGATAGGTACTGGTAATATCGGTAGTTTACTCGACAGATATGCTGACCGATTTGGACATCAACTCGACCGGGACATCATCGTTATGCGAAAAGATGTTCGAGATGATAGGCTCGCTGAAATTCGAGATGCACCTACCATCGAACTTGTCGGAGCCGATTTAAAAGCAGATGATGAATCTCTAATCGATGGCGAAACGATGGTTGAGTTGAACGCCCAATTGAAGAGCGTCGAGACCGAACTTCGCCGATTAAAACCTGAATATCAAACCGCTAAAGCCGATGGGGACCGTGAATTATTACTAGAATTAAGGCCAAACCTTGAGGGTTTAATGGCTGAGAGAAAGATGATCAAAGCAGTCATGGCAGGCGATGCTGACCTTGATGACCTTCTTAGTATGGCTGATGAGGAAGGCGAAGATGATGGTGATGTTGAAGAATATGAACACGAAGATGATGATCTTTTCATCAATTTTGTATCGATAGTAGATGGGCTCCTAGGAAACAACCTTCCAGAGGATGCCGTTACCGCCTTTACTGAAACCGATGGTTTCGAAGTATACCGCAATGTCGGTTCGGACCCTGCGAATGCTGATGAGTCCGAACGGGCTGAATTTTTTGCCGTTGTAGATGCACTCCTTGGTGGAATGCCAGAAGACGCAGTTTCGGAATTCGTTAATTCGGATGACTTTGAAATTTATCGTGCTGTTGGCGCAATGTATAATTGAGGTGGAATGAAATGGGACTATTGGACAAAGTAGACAATTTGGAAGAGGTAAAGCCTGTTAAAAAGGCTGTGGCAAAAAAAGCTGTGGCTAAAAAAGCTGTTGCCCGAAAAACCACACCGAAAAGGCCAGCTGCAAAAGCAGCAAAAACAACTACTCGAGAGGCTAAATTACGACCTACAGGTTTACCTGAAGGTTTTGAATTGGCGGGTGGAATGCCAAGGTATATTTCTTGGTTGATTAATTTCGCTGTAAATTTCGGTTTGCTAATCATGGGAGTTAGTATGAATATCACTTCATCTGGTGGCGGAGGCCCTGGTGCTTCAACTTGGATTCTGGCAGGCGCAATCGCTGCAATTTTGGTAAATACAATGATAATGCCGGTTTGGACTGGCAGGAATTTTGGCGAGTTTACATCACGAACCAAATACATCAATGTATATGGAAACCGACCACTATTCCTTCACCCAATTTTTAATAATTTACTTGGATTCCTTTCATTGATTGGTTTCTTCTTTGTATTTACATCGATGTCTGAATTATCGGATAAAAAAGAATTGACATACTTCGTGATTGGAATTATATTGATGGTGATCTGGGTTGTAAACTTTTTCTTCAAAAAGAATTCAGATTATAGTCAAGGTCTTTTCGATATGATGTTCAAATGTTATCTGGTCAAACACGTTGCTACCGGCGAAGAAACCGGTTGGTTCGCACGCTTTGAAGCCCTCGGTGATTTCGGCGATAAATACACAGAGAAATCAGCAGCACGTGAAACCAAAAGAGCTGAACGGGCTGAAGAAAAAATCAATAAAGCCAAACAAGCAAAGGCAGAAAATGATTCAGAAGATCAAAGTAAGGACTGAGTCCCATGCGCCGTATGGCGACATATAGTAATGGTCAATTGCTATCGATTTCATTATTAATCTTGGGTTTAGGTTACTTTAGTCCATACTTTTTTGGCGGTTTAATTTTTGTGATATATCATTATGTGCTTAAGAAAATTTACGCCGGTCCGACCAACGGCCGGCCAGCATTAAACCACCCAGACTGGTCAATAATTAAAGCCGATAATGATGGTATTGAAGTATTTGGGCAATTCAATAATCTCGATAAAAAGGCACCACTTGTAGTTTTCTTACATGGTTGGAGTTCGGCGACCAGTCAATTCCTTGAGCGGATGGAAATATTCAAAGCACGTGGTTGCCACACTTTAGCTTTAGAATTGAGACATCATGGAATGGCGCCAAAAACTGATGAATGGACTGCAATCAAAATTATAGGCGATTTAAAGACACTATTGAATTCCTTAGATTCTGCTAATTTTTCGACCATCCATTTCTATGGTCACAGTCTTGGCGGCTTCTTAGCAGCCGGTATGACCAACTCAAACAATAGTGGATGGTGGACTAACAAAATGGGGACATTGATGCTCGAATCACCGATGGCGGCATTCACTCCAATCATGGAGGAGAAAGCAGGTCGTTTGACCTTCTTGAATCCAATATTCAAATGGATGGCAACAAGAGCTCTAAAGAAAATTCATCCAGAGATAACGAATTTCAATTGGGAGGATGTCGATGTCCCTAATTGGGCAAAACCAGCCTGCCCTACATTATTATTACAAGCAGCAAATGATGAAAGGCTTGGCATGGATCATTATAACCTAATAATCAAAGAATTCACCGACCTCTCGTCACATCTAATCCAAAGTCTCAGCCATAGTACTAATTCTAGTAACAAAGAACGCGATGAATTGATCATCGAATGGATTGGAAATCATATTTCGAGCACTTAACATAGAGATGATTATTTATTAAAACGAGGTGAAAAGAAATATGGGCAATAAAATCGTTGAGTGCGTTCCGAATTTTTCTGAGGGAAAAGACCAGCATATCATCAAATTGATCAGTGATGCAGGACGCGGAATCAACGGGGCAAAAGTCCTCG
>PSPR01000061.1 GCA_004195515.1 Methanobacteriota archaeon
CTGTGCGATAAAATGCAATCTATTCTTCCCAACTAGCCGGCAAAAAAAGATAGATGAATTCAAAAACAAGCGCGAATTCATGAGTTCTATTTTGGGCTTTCTTTCGTACATTAGAGATTACCCTTACTCGATTCCCGACCACCAAGAGTTGGCAAATCGAATTCTTGGCTTCTGCTCGATTACCAGAGAATCGCCACCTCGTCAACAGGAGGTTGAATTACAAAGTATTTTGAATGATTATCTCAAAGAGAAGGGAAGGTTAATTCATATTTCTCTAAAGAATATTCATAAGGCCGCAAATAAATTGAATTTGGATCAATCGAAAAGATGGGGTTGGAGTGTATTGGTGACGGTTTGTTTTGAACGGGCAATCGATTTATCCTATCAAAATTCTGCCCAAATATTTGGTGGTAGAGCGTGGTTGCTTTCAAGAACTCCAGGGCGTGCACTTTTCTTTCATCAGCACGATACTTTTAGTTTGGAGCAACAGAAAGTATTTTGCTCAAAATTTCATGAAGTTTTGATTCTAGCATTGCTAAAATATTGTGACGAAGAGGATTCCAAAGAAAACCGGAAGATCAAAAAAATGATTACATTCGACAAAGACAGTTTGTCTTTATTCTCATCTTCTCTCATTAGGCTAGAGACCAATCGGGGCGGTAAAAGATCGATTAAAACTCTAAAGCGAAAGCCGAGTAAACCATCGAACGATTCAATTCAAGAGGCTGATTGGGGAGAACCAATTCGTGACTTGCCTCTTTGGACTGATGTACTAGTATATGCTGCAGCTAGAGGGTTAAGGCGGTTTCGAGCGATTCAAAGTATGTGGCAAGACATATTGAAGTTTAGGAAATCCGATAAAAACCGCAAGTCAATATTACCTCAAGATATTGATTGTGATAAAACTTTTGTTTATCTCGATTGTATTCAATTGAGTGAATTAATTTGGCGCAGCGATGAAAATTGGATTGAGTGCTTTAGAACCGCACGAATCTTAGCGCCATTGATCGAGGTTTCTCTAGTTGGTTTTATCTGTGATTACGATACATATTATCCAAAATATGCCGGGGACCGGATGTTATTAGGCCCTAGAGCATTGGGTGGAGACGAATTGCATATGATCGTGCCATGCTCAAAAAAAGATGTCAAAAAATCGGTCGAAATATTGCAATTAAGATTGAAAAAACACATGGAGTTATTTGGTTTGGTCAAATATTCTAGCTGGATAAAGAACCCGAAAGACATCGCCGATCATAAACTTAAACTCAAGAATAATAGAAAAAGGAATCCGCTTCTCCCCAAGCAATTATGGTGGATAGATTTGATTGATTTAAGTGGGTTAGATGAAGAAGAAATGAATGAGAAAATCTCGATGTTTTCTGAAAACATCGCTCGATGTAAACAAATGGCTCGAATGAATTGGGATGATGATAGCGATGATATGTTCTATATGATGTAAGTAAAATCATCGGCCGACATCGATATTCACTTCTTTACCCCAATCACACGGCATTCTTCCGCCCTCGATTACACCCCAAATGACTGGGTATTCAGGCTGAGTTGGAGGGGCTGGCCCATAGCCATCGGTGAGGTAAAGCAGGAGTTCTGGTGGTTCTTGGTCCTTATTTACCAATTCAAAGATTGGATTAAAATCTGTGCCTCCACCTCCTCTTAGAACGAAATCGTCGGCGATGAAGGGATTGTCGATATCGAAAGTTTCATCACAATTGATATTCATATCACATTGGATAAGCCGAAGCTCATATCCACCAAAGGTGTTGAGAATTGAGAAAACCTCACTGACGAAAGTCTTGACGATATGACCGGTCGTACTACCACTAGTATCAACCGCGATTACGATTTTGAGTTGTTTTTCTTTTCTAATCGATGGAAGATACATCTTCTTGTAGACATAACGCCGGTTAGGTGGTAGCCACTTTCTAGTACTTCCAAATAGCGGGGTTAGATATTGGCACAATAACTCACGCCAGTGAATTTTTGAATCGAATAAATCCTCTAGCCTACCAGAATATGCACCCATATCAACGCCACGATCTTGACATTGTTGGGCTGCTGCCATCATCTTGTTCTTCCAATCTTTCCAGACATCATCGCTGCGCTGCGGAGTATAATCAGAATCGACTTTGACCTTCAAATTACCATCTCCATCAGCCTCGATGGTCGACCAACCATCGGTCCCAGAATTTTGGTTTTCGTCGCCCGCTTCAGAAGGGTTGTTGAGATTATGGTCGTCGATGACCTCACCGCGCATTTTGATTTCACCATCTCTGATTTTTTCAAAAACGGTCTCAGCAGATTCTCCTTTGTATTCACGATACAAAACCGCGTGAACCGGTATAGTAAAACCATCATCTTGTAATAAGGAATTGACCTCGTGGTCAATCGCATGATTCCACATCTCATGTTCTTCGATTTTTCCATCTTCTCGGCTGAAATGTGAAAGTCCACAATGCCAAATTTCATGAGCTAATATAGTCAACCGTTCCTCTTGGGTGAGCGAATTCAAGAAGTGGGGATTGAAGAAGATCCTCTTACCGTCGGTCGCAGCGGTCGCACAGCGATGATCGACTACTGGAATCAATTCTAAGTTCATTGCCAAAGTGCCAATAAATGGCCTCCATGCCATCAAGGACATTCTATCACCGGTCCAATTTGCTAACCCTTCGGCTTTCACCTTCTCATCCTCGGTGGATGGCTTGACGGCTTCCACCAGCTTTTTTTCCTCTTTTTCTGTCATTTTAAGATCACCTTCATAGTAAAATTTTCCCTTCGAGTTCTTGGTGGCGAGGATGGTCGAAGAATGCTATCAAGAACTCGTCATTTCCATCCGAATCCATAGCCAGGGTTAGGTCATGGTGGACCAGTTGAATCCAGTCGTTCGGGAACTTGAGTAAAATGTCAAACAGCCCGTCTAACAGGTTTTCTGGATGTTCGCTTTGGCGCAAATTATGAACGATAGCTGAAACCATCGCATATCTTTGGTCAGGTCGTGTTGGGACCTCGGCTTTTATTTCACCAGTAAGCATCTTGCTGACGTCGGGAATCTTTTCGGACCATTGCAGATATCCAATGAATTCGATAGCTGCAGCTTCACCTATCAATCCCTCGACGATGATATTGAGTAAATCGCTATCCAAGTCATTTATTTGAGCCATCTTCAACTCCATCGCAACTCTTTCCCAAGACCTTGGACTTGGCCAGCCCCGCTCTTTATTGCCCTTCATCGAAAATATTCGTTGGGGCATATATCGAATAAAACCGGTGACCCGGTGGTCTATATTGTTGACCAAGGCCCAATCTAACCAACTTTTGCTATCGGCTCGCAGCTCTAGGTGACAGAACCTATTTGCTAATGCGCTCGACATGGTGCGAGCTACTGCGCCGTCTGAACTACGGTTGCCAGCTGCGACGATGTACCAGCCATCTGGCACCTTGTATAATTGACCAAGACGGCGGTCGAGAATGAATTCATAAGCTGCTACTTGGAGAGTAGAATCTGCTGCGGTCAGTTCATCGAATAGAATAATTCCCTTTTCAGGAACCCCTTCTTGACCAGCGCGTGGCCATTCGGAAGAAATTATCCAATCGATTCCTTCACCGTCATCTCGAGGTACTGGTAATCCACGAATGTCGACCGGCTCACGCTGAGCTAGCCGAATATCGATGAATCCGATATCTAACTCTTCACAGAGATTTCGAATGAAAGTAGATTTACCGATTCCCGGCGGTCCCCAAATCATCAACGGTGGTACAACACCTGCGTTCTCAGGCATTGCCCATATCATATTCAGTTGATGCCTCAAAATCAATTCAGCCTTTTTTACACTTGTTCCTTTCATATTAATTCCTCCTTCAGTAGCCATATTCGCGCCCCCAGTTTTTCAGATACGGCCATTCCGGCCGGTTTACTGCTCCAGACTTGAAAGCACGTTTTCCAGCGATGGCAATCTCGTTGATCACCTTCGCTTCCTTTAATGATAATTCCTTATCACTGGCTAATCGACGCAGAGCCATCCTTGCACTTGGTGGGTTGATTTGCTCGGTAATCCCAACCAATAATGCAACTTTAGCCCAAGTTGGAGATTTCATTCGAAGGATGCCATCTACCAACTTTCTTACGACCGATTTTGTAGCCATCTTAGATGCCTTCAAGTGGAGAATGATGAATTCACAGCAGAATGGGTCTGCTGTAATTCGTGGATCTGTATAAACCGAATTTACCAATTCATTTAGTCGCTGACTGGAATGCTGGTCGGTTCTAATTTGGCCAGATGCACTCAAGGTTGCAACCAACATAGATCGAACTCTTGGGTTCTTTCCAATCGGCTTGCGCAAAGTCATTCTATTGGCTAAATTCCCAGTCTCCTCGTCAATACCGATATATTTCAAATCGAGATCGCTGTGAAGCCAAATCTCGAGGTCGAGCCGGCCGAATGGCATCACCGAGTTGAGTGGAGAGTGCCAATCGTTGAACATCCATGAATCACTGCCGGTGGTAACCAAATTGCGCCAGCGACCACCGAGTTGTGCCGTGGTCAAATTATTGACCGATTCGACCGAAAGCATCGGTGATTCGTGATTGAGTGCTGAAATCTTGTTTCGAGCCTCGTGAATCATATTTTCGTCAACGCCTCTGCAAATCAGACTTACCAAAACCCTCATCGCCTTGTATTGGTCGAATCGAGACTGGTTTTCATCAGCCCATTTCATAAGTGCATCAAGGCCTTCAACCGGATTGGATAGGATGTATTCTATGAGGATTGGAATACTGATTCCAAGTGATAATTCATCGACGGCAATATCGAAAACCGCACTCCAATGACATAGACCCCCGGGGCCATCATAGCTGCTGGGAGAAAAGGTGATTCCACCCAAATCGCCACAGTCAACAAGATCGCCAATGGTCGGATCAGCATCGAAATGAGCGATTCGCAACATTGCAACTTGTTCGTCGTACCAACTTGGAACGTCGTGCCAAAAGCCACCGATAGAAACAAAGTTCTTGTTTTCTGGGCGAGGCGAGATTTGTAAACGGTCGCCAAAACCTCGAATCGAGGTAATGCTTGGACATTCGATGATGGCACAAGTCAGAACTCTGCGTCTGATATCTAACTTGGATAATTGAGGGCAATTTGCGATGGTCACAACCCGCATGATTCGTTCACCTTCGATTTTTAGGCTTGTGAGTTTCTTGGCTTCAATAACTGAAACTTGAGACCATTCACCCGAGACGACCAATTCCTCCTGGTCATTTGGTACCAAAATCAAAGCATCGAATTCACCGGCTTCGACGATATCTTTGCTGATGATTGCACCCCAAAGTGGTTCGAAAGGCAAGGTTGAATGTTGCTGAACTCTAGCAATTGTATGAGTGGTTCTGCCTTTGATGACCTTGATATCTTCGATTGGACCGTGAACCTTCACGGTCTTGTTTGGAATGGTTGCGAAAATAATACTCACTCCTTTATTTTTCAGTTGGACTTTCTCGAGCATCGGGGCG
>PSPR01000062.1:0-14388 GCA_004195515.1 Methanobacteriota archaeon
GGCGCCGTGGGCCTTTATACCTCATTGGCAATCGATTCCAATGATGATGTGCATATCTCGTACTATGGCAATGAGGACCTGAAGTATGCCACCGATTCCAGCGGTTCATGGGTCACCTCGACCATCGATTCCGAAGGCGTCGTGGGCAAGTACACCTCACTGGCTCTCGATTCCAATGATGATGTGCATATCTCGTACTATGACACCAGCAATGACGACCTGAAGTATGCCACCGATTCCAGCGGTTCATGGGTCACCTCGACCATCGATTCCCTCGGCGCCGTGGGCCTTTATACCTCATTGGCAATCGATTCCAATGATGATGTGCATATCTCGTACTATGGCAATGAGGACCTGAAGTATGCCACATCGATTCCGAAGGCGTCGTGGGCAAGTACACCTCACTGGCTATCGATTCCAATGATGATGTGCATATCTCGTACTATGATGTCACCAATCACGACCTGAAGTATGCCACAACATCAACCTCCGGCGGCTCATCCGGCGGAAGTGAGGATAGTACTGCTTATCTCAATTTTGATACAGCTAGTGAGAACCTTACTGCTGACATTGACAGTTCAAATTTGACTCTTGGAGAGTCGTATGGCATATATTACTACTTGTGGCAGTCTGAAGAAGGCCAGGATACATTAATTGATGAAGGTGCTGAAAACTTTACTGCAGGGAGTGATTCTTTTGTAATATGGGATGAATGGGAATTAAGCAGTCCTGAAAACGCGAATGGTATTAATCGGGGATATACATATTGTCTACAAGTGAGACTTTTCATTGATGGTACACAAGTTGCAACGGAAAATTCCTGTGTAACTATACCCACTTCTGGAGGAGGAGGAGGTAACTCTTGGACGATGGAGGTCCTTGAGTCTTCTAGAAATGAGGGATTTGGTTCATCAATGGCAATAGATGATAATGGGAATATTCATGTTTCATATTATGATTACGATGTGACTAGTGATCTTGAGGTCAGGTATGGATTTTTTGATGGAACAGACTGGTACACGGAAACCATAGCTAGCGGCTTAGGAGATGCTGGTGTCCATTCGACAGAACTTGTGCTTGCGGATGGCTATTGCCCAGTAATATTGTACTACAGTGAAGATGCTAGACAGTTGAGAATTCAATATTCAATGCCGAACGGCGGTGGCGGTAATACTCCTTGTACTTGGAACTCTGAACCGGTAGTTGTTGCTGCTGAAACATCTGGAACTGCTTGGAATGTTTATGCACTATATTCCCTTGCTGTTGAGGGTGCTGGCTCTAGCCTAGTAACTCACATTTCTTATACATTTTATTGTGATGAATGTACCAATTGGAATGGAGATTTGATGTATGCTTCATTTGATGAAAGTGAGGACACTGAGTGGCAATTTGAAACAATTGCAACTAGTTCTCTGACCGGCTTTAATTCGATTGATCTGAATGTTGATGATGAGCCACGCATTGCATATTATGATGCAGATGCCAAAATCCTATATTACTCGTATTTTGATGGAACATCGTGGACTACAGAAACAATTGATAATGATGTAAATTTGTTAGGGGCTGGATCAATATTATCTCTGAAAATGAGCCAATGCCAACTTTGCCAGAATATAGCAGGCGTTACCTATGTTGAAGCAAATACTTCAATGTTGAAATTAGCAAAGAGGAGTAATACATGGCAAGTGACTGATATAGCAGATACCAATGGTGGCTCGGATAATTCTCTTTCATATGGTTGGAATAGTGCAGGCATATACACTGGAATAAGTATTGCATTTACCGAGGGTGGAATGTCCCCTACAGATTCTAATACGCTAAAATTTGCTCACCACAATGGAGAGGTATGGAATGTTGCAACCATAGATAGTGGAGGCAATGAAGAAAATAGAGTTGGAATTAATCCATCGCTAGTTTATGATCAAAATGGTAAACCAATCGTTTCACATTTAGATTATACAACAGGTAATCTCAGATTTATTTGTAATGGATGTTCAATATTCGATGGAGGTTCTAATGGTTCAGGATTCGATGCCGATGGTGACGGTATAGAAGACTGGGAGGACGCCTGCCCGAACACTACTGAAGGAGAAACTGTAGATTCAAGTGGCTGCTCGACAAACCAAAATGGATCGGGAGAGGATCTAGATTCCGACGGAATATGGGATGAAAATGATCAATGTCCTGATGGAAATAATGATTGGACTTCAGACCCAACAACTGATTACGATGCTGATGGCTGTAAAGACGGCACTGAAGATTGGGATGATGATAATGATGGGATCGGTGATGCAGATGATTTGTGTTATATCGGTGAGACTGGTTGGGATACAAATACCCGCAACCCAGCAATAGACCATGACCACGATGGCTGTTTGGATTCAACCGAAGATGATGATGACGATAACGATGGATATGATGATCCTGATGACACCTGCCCGCTGACAAGAGTTGGAGCTGGTGTCGATACCACCGGATGCGAAATATCATTCGATGATGAAGATAATGACGGTGTCGCAGATTCAGTCGATGATTGTGGTGAAACTGTCCAGGGAAGGGAAGTGGATTGGTACGGCTGTGAAATATGGAAAGACCAAGATAATGACGATATTCCCGATTGGGATGATTCTTGTCCCGATACACCTCAAGATACTGAAGTTGATTCCGAAGGCTGTATAATCGATGATTCTGAAATAATCGATGACGTCGAAGACGAAGTCAAAGGCGAATGGTATGAAGAATTACCATTCATCGGCAAATACATCACTCTAATTCAGACCCAATATGGGCAATATCTCTCGATGGCAACCGTAGGAGGCACGATATTGTTCTACATGGTAAGGGTCGTAACAATGCGCTCTTCTCATAAAAGACACAAGCGTGTTGATAAATTTAAGAAAAATATTCGGAGCGCAGCATCCTCAAAGGAATTGCGAGCAATTCAGAATAAAATCGAAAGAGCAGAAGATAAGAGGCTATTACCAGAAGGTGCTTTTGGTGATCTATTATCCTTGATAGAATTGCGAGCAGAAGATATCGGATTATCTAGTTTCATCCCTGATGATACGATTGAAGAGGCTGGAATTAACCTTGGAGATTTCGCTCAATCATTAGCAGAATTAAGACATATGCAAGAAGAATTAGGCAGCCGAATCTATGGCGAATCGAGTGCGGCAGCAGCAGCTGGTGCTAGCGGTGGAGGGCGAACCCGCCCACCGCCTCAAGCATTACCAGAGGCGAAACGCAAATTACCAAAGGGCTTAATCGACATCAATAATGATGGAGTTATCGATGATATCGATCTTGAAATGTGGGAATCGCTTTCGGCTGAAGAAAAACGAATTTACCAAAAGCAGCAAATGGCGAAGGACCATGGGTTGGTCTCCGAAATTGTCGGGTTCTCCCGCTTACCGAATGGACCTAAAGCAAGATGTAATTGTGGCTCTGGAAAACAATATGCTAAATGCCACATGAGAGGAACAAAGTGTCCGTGCAATAGCGGGAAAAAATTTGTCAAATGTTGTGCTAAGAAACGCGGCTACCTCTGAGTTTAGTTCTATTCTTCTGAAATATTCAAGGTAACTTGACGAGTTTCCGGCATTTCCAGATTTCCTAAACGGAATCCTATCAATCGTATCGGGCGATCAAGATCGACGTTTTTCGCAAATAAAGAATGGGCTAATCTCATGAATACCGATTCCTCGTCCATTGCAACCGCTATCGAATAACCGTAAGTATGAGTTTCGAAGCCTTGGTAGCGGATTTTGACTTCACCAAGTCTCCCTGCTAATTCCATTTGCTTTGCTCGCTTCATCACTCTAGAAACAAGTGTTGTAAGTCTCTCCAAAACGATTTCAGGGTCCCGTTGGTCCCTTTCAAAAGTATGCTCTTTTCCTACCGATTTTCTGCTTCTAAGTTGACTCACCTCAGCGCTAGTATCGCCTTCAGCCATTCCCATTATCCACGATGCAAATCGCTCTGAGGTGAAACGACTGAGCGCAATTTCCCCCATTTCGGTAGCCGCACTAACCGTGTCTATTCCCCATTCGGCTAAACGGGTTGCACTTTTTGGACCGATACCTGGTACTTCTCTAACCGGTCTATTTTCAAAAAAATCCGTTATTTGGTCCGGCATTGTTCGATGAATACCTGCTGGTTTGTTCTCTTCGCTCCCCATCTTGGCAAGAATCCTAGTCGGCCCGATTCCAAACGATGCTGATAATCCGAGTTGGTCGATGATTTCCTTTTGTAGAACTCTGCATAGTGCAAGAGCCTTGTCCCAATCGCCATCACAATATTCTGTAACATCCAAGTACGCTTCATCGATGCTGGCTTTTTCGAATTTATCTGCATATTTTTCAAGGATTTCCATCACCTTTCTCGAAGCTCTAGAATAGAGCCCTCTGCTAGATTTGAGATAATTCCCTGGCCCGAAGGGCGGGCCTGGGCAGCGGCGCCATGCCTCACCGATTGGCATGGCCGAACCGATTCCATATTTTCTTGCAGCATAATTACAGGTCGAGACGATGCCTCGACCCCGTCCCCCTTTGGGGTCGGAACCAAGGATTAACGGAATTTCAGGATCAAGGTCGTGATGGAGGGTTTCAACCGCAGCAAAAAATGCATCGAGGTCACAATGGATGAGAATCCTCGCTCCCATGAACTGTGGCTTTTGTCGAGGGTTCTTGAAGAACACGCTCGCCACAGACTTATGGGCTAGGTCTTGCCAACCACTTCCATGGCCGGGGCTAAAGCGGTGATAAGCGTCGTAGTCGGCTTGTTGATAATCGGCTCTTTGGTCGGTTGGTCGAGCGAAGAACTCTATCCTGAAATTCCTAAACCGGATGCCGGATTCTGTGGCGTGACCAAAGAAGCGTTTTCCGATGTTCCAGGCTCTGGTGCTATGTTGGACATCGACGTGGTACTAAATTGGGACGACTCAGAGGTATGGGTCGGAATTATCGATGTCGCAACTTTTGATCAACTCGAGAAATTGCCTGGAGGTAATGCTAACGGCGAGATAGTATCCTGCTCCGCAAATATAGATTATGTCGCAGGTGGACCTTCTGTAGGCAATGCTTCAACTTTTGATTGGGCACCTGATGGCGAGGATTTTCACATCATGATCGGCTCATTGGAAGGGGATGATGGCGGCGGTGGCGGAGGAGGAGATCCTTGGCCGTTTTCGGGTGAAAGTGAAACTATGAGTTTTGCAGGCGAATTCAATGTGATCGTCAATTCCGATGTAAGCGGAGGCTGGGCCGTAATTTTACTATTGATTTTAATCGAAATTGGGGTTATTTACCTCAATGTATTGGACCGTTAATCACTTTCACTTTTTTGAGAGCAGTGTCCAAAAACAAAGTGGACTTTCTCGGTTTGGGACAATCTAAATTACAGATGTAGCAATATGTGTTACCACAACTATCAATGCCTAGTTGCGCCCATTCCAAAATATGAGAGGCCGCGCAATGGTGATTGTATTCTTGTTGCTGGCCTCGATTCCAGCCGCACCTGCATTTGCTGGCTCAACCACTCATTTTGGCAACTCCGGATTCCCAACAACGATGACATTAAACTATTCTAAGGCAGGGTACGATGTAACGACAAATATTACTCTTGGAGCATCTTCGGTTATCAGTTCAGCAGATCTCGATATCAGCGGCCAAGCTTTCAATGGAACGTCTCCAGAAACGATTGCTATCGATATTGGGGATGATGGTGATTTGGAATGGTATTGGGGAGGGGATGGAAACGGTTCATTCGGTTACCTGAATGTATTCTCTGATGGTTCAAGCCGAGTTGCGATGAATCTCTCATTACCTGAGATTACCCTTGAATGCAACCGTGACTTCATCTTCGCTACAAGTTTCGACCTTGAGCACATTGACATTGAGCGGTAGCGATGTTAGAGATTCTTATTTACATCAACCAAATCCTAGTTATGGAAATGCGGCCAATAAAGATAAAAATTTCGGGAACCATACCCACACGGTAGTCGGTAAAACCGAGTGGGCAAATTGGAATATCTATCGCGGCGTATATTGGTTTGATCTGAGTGTATTGCCCGGAGCTACAGTTTTGGATGCAAACCTATCATTATTTGTCAGCGATGGGGTGAAGCAAGCCGGTTCGACCCAAACTGTAACCACGTCCCATTATTATACAATTTTCCCATTGTCAAAACAATGGGAAGAGGGCCAAGAGGTCAATGCTGCAGTAACCAATGGTCCTGGTGTGACATGGAATAACGCGATTGATAATGTCACTGGAACCGATTTTGCGTGGTCAGCCTCTGGAGCATCAGGCGGTGCTGATAAACTTAGTTCGGTTGGAATCGTTTATGATTCACCGGCTAATCTTGAGATGAATTGGTTAAATTATCAAAACCAAAACCTCACCGATTTAGTTCAATCTTGGGCCAATGGTACTGTGATAAATAATGGCTTATTACTCACCGGAGATGAAAATACTTCCAAACCCGATGGCTCCCGCTTGACCATTATCGCAAGACAAAATTCCACACATGGTCCCCGCTTGGTAATTACCTTCGCCGGCAGCGATGATGTTACTGCTGGACTCGATGTCGGAGCAGATGGCAATTTTGAATGGAACCATACCGGTAACCTTAGCAATGCTTCGTCTATACCTGACTTTTCTAATACTCTCAATGACTATTTAGCAAATGCTAGCGCTAGTTTTACCGATGATTGGGGCAATGAATTCGTTGACATTCCACTAAATATTACTGGGAATTCAACTTTGGTAATAAGCGATATCGAAGTTCAATACGATTGGGAAGCAGCGGTGACCATTTCACCAAATAATGATTTATTGAGTGAAATGAATCAACACTTATCGAATGGAACAGTTGATGCAACTGGAAATGTTAGTATCCCAATCAATGTAACAAGCGGTAGTGCAGGTAGCATCAAATTACTCAACCTTTGGCTAGGTCAAGGCGACCGTCCTCCTTCGATTGGTGCAATTTCATTACCAGGAAATACAATTGTTCCAGACGGCGAAATTGATTCGATAGACATAGAGGTAACCAGTTACCAAGGTTTGAATAATTTGTCATGGGTTACGATGTATCCGCTACTCTCAAATGTTGCGAGTAGACCAATGTTTTTCCACTCATTTGAAAACGATACTACCTGGATAAACGATCCCAGTAATTTTGTCGATAACATGAGTGGGTATTGGAATCCGTTGAATAGTGATACCGGGAGAATGTCCTGGAATTTCAGTTCTAATTGGAACTGGCCAGTACTCGAAAATGTGATTTGGCAAACTCAAGCATGGACAGTAGACGGTTTGAGTGTTAACCGGCCATCTAGTCAAAAAACATTCCATGAAAATAGGCTCCATATCACGTCATTCGTTGTTTATGATGAAACGGCACCATCCGATAGTTCGACCATAGTTGAGCCCACTGAATGGGTCGCTGGCGGTGATACTTTGAGAGTGGCTGGAACCATCCGATTTTTGGATGAGACAAGTTATCCAATGGTAAACGATGTAGTGATCAACCTTCAAAATATTAGCGGAAATGGAACTGTTGATTCTAGTGGTGCCTATTCCATTTTTACTCAGGTTCCAAGTTTGAACCAATATGATGGATTAACCATCGGAGCGAATTTATCGATTAACGATTACACGACCCCGGGGTTGGCTCACCTAACTTTCAATGTTGATGCAACCAGTCCAGGGATGTTAGCCAATAGCCCAATTGGAACCAGAATTTTACCTGAGCAAAATCAATTATTCAACGTAACGATTACCGATGGTTCCGATTCACTCGGCTTAGATAATGGAAGTTTAATGATTGGGTCGAAGGTCTCCACGATGATGGTGATGGAATCCCGCAATATTCAGAGTATGCAAACAAGCCATTATTGCGGGTAAACCAATCGGATTATTTTCATGCGAAATTCGATGATACTTTCAATGCTCACGGCCAATTGGTTTCAATTTTCATCGAAGGCTCGGACAAAGTTGGAAATTTACTTGGATCTGGCCCCGGGGTCGCAAATGATTCCATCCATTATACATCTCTGGTCCCACAATCAAGTACCTTAGAGAATTTCAGTTTCACATTGCCGGGAGGAGATACATTAGTCCCAGGACATTTGGCTTGGATCAATCTAACATTATCTGATATTAACGGATTAGAAGATGTGGAGGAAATTGAATTGACACGCGGTTTTACTTGGTAAAGAGGTGGAGAATTTGTTTCAAACTATCCTTATTTGACAATCGAATCCTCTAGTTTATTCGAGGTTAATTCCTCTATTTATCTCAATTTGTCTTTCATGGCAAGTCCACAATTTGAAGGGGTTGGCGTTGAGGACAGGGATTTGACTTTCAAAGTGACCGATTCATCTGGTGAACAAAATTACGACCCCGGGGTAATATGGCATTTCAATCCTGATATTATGCTTGAAAATTTCACCTTAAATGCTGGAAACCGGAGTTTGATTGAAGGCGATTATATCGCTGAAGGAACCACATTAACATTTACTGGGAAGGTCAGATTTGTGGCGGTGGATTTGGCTCCACCTAGCTATTCATATTCGGTTTCTCTCGGAGTCTATGCTGGGAATGGCATCATCGAGCCTACACCAATTCCAATTCGGTTGCAAATAGATGACCAAGCACCGACGATCATTGGGTTTGAACCGGCTATGGTCGCAATGAATTCAACCGGGTTAATTCTCCAATTCGAGTTGCAAGAGATCGATGCTGGCTTGAACTCTGAAAATATCCCGGTAACATGTATTGCCAAATCAGGATTATCGACTCTGGGTGATGAGATAATTGGCGAGGCGACTCTGATTATCGGGGGCGACATTTCGAGATTTGTTGTCAATCTTAGTTTCGAAACAATCAGAGGAGATTATCTAGAATGTTGGTTCGATGTCGGCGATACTCAGCACAAACATGGCCTCTCCGGATCTCTATTGAAGAGACAAGACCAGATTTTGAAATTATTTCTGCAAATGTATTTTCGCAACCGATTATCTTGGGCCAAAAAAATTCAATAAAACTAGATATCAGCAACCAAGGCAGCAAATATAATCAACAAATAAATTTGAGTTTTGGTGCAAATACATTGGTCGATGATCGAATTGTTTTTGAGGAGATTGAAACCGTTATCATCACGGCTCAAGATTTCGAAAATGGTATTGTCGTCATCAAATGGGTCCCTGATTGGATTGGCGAGTTAGAATTAGTGATTATTATAGACTCAGACAATGTAGTCGATGAAAGTAGTGAAAATAATTCTTTCACACTCGATGTTTACATCGACCCTGCTCCGGTTGATGATGGATTTTTCTCATCGCAGTCGTCATTGGTGATGACTGGGGTAGTAACCCTCCTCATCGGTTGTATTGTCATGCTATTGGATGCTTTGCGCCGCCGGGAAAGCGGTTATGAAGAGTGGATTGATGAAGAAGACGAGGATTAGTATAATCACGCACATCAAGGCTTAGAATACAACGCCTAGTCAAAAAAGTGAAAGTGATGAATGGGGCTATTTTTTCAAAGGATTGGACGGGCTGGTGATAACCCCGCTATGGGCAGATGGCAAATTATCCAAATCCGCGAATGATAGCTCGCGTTTAGGGCCTATTTGATCGGCTAAACGTTCGGCCATGGTGCACCTGACATTGAGTTGGATTCGACCTCGATTGCGGGTCAAATCATAGGAGAACGGATTGAGTTTTTCAATCGCTTGAGCCTCAAATTGCACCCTGATCTGTTTTCCACGCCACCAAGCATACCCCCATTGGAAGGTAATCCCGACCGCAGTTGCACAATACAAGATTATCAGGACGGTCAATGCGAATAAAACCGCGTTGCCATCACGGGCTTCAAACATCAAATCTCGTCCGAGCAAAAAGAGCAAACCAACCCCTACAATTGGGTTAAGCATCGAATCAAGCCAATCGGAGATGGGCATTATTCGACCTTTGGAAGGATCTACCAGCACGAGATCAGATTCGAGTGCGGTAGTGATGATTCCGATTACTCCAAGCATGAAGATATACAAAACGCTTGCTAGAATTATCTCGATTAAGCCTGTTTCCAATCTGAACATCCAATGGATAATTAACCATGCAAAAAGACCTAAAAAGACCACACGGGGGACTTTGTAAAAGTGAACCGCCATATTTGAGGTCTCCAAAATAGTTGAAGATTCGCTCACATGGCCATGGCCTGAATCAGGAATATGGATGATTTGCTTTCCAAACCAAGTTTCCAAGCGTTTGATGATATTGATGAGTAAACGCTGCCTGATCAGAATGATCTCAAGAGCCCACAGCACAGGCGCACCCAATATCACAATCGGTAATGCCGCTACCGCTAAAACCGGGAGAATGAGAACCATTGGTGTCAACAAGAAATGCGCCAAACCCAAAGGGTAGAGCAAATCGGTTTCATTAAGACGAGCTTTTCCTGGTTTTATTCCTAATTTGCGAGATTCATTGCTGAGAGCATCGCGGAAATGCTCGACTTGCATTCCGGCGTCCAAGATGCGCTGGACCATCGCACGATACGACCTTTCGGCCGGACCGATTCCTAAAAACAGGGTTTGATAGAAGATTCTTGCGGGGATAGCAAGCAGAAGTGGGAGTAAGAGAATCCCGAGCGCCCAGAGAAGATTCTCGAGGTCGATAGTACCTGCCATGATACCGACCAGAGTGTGACTTACTCAAGAACGTTCATGGAGTAGGGGCGGGGCAACCTCTCAATATGGCACGCATTGCTGTGACCGACGGTATGGCACCTGAAGCGGTTGAAATCCTTGAAAAAGGAGGACATGAAGTGGTACTCAAATTCATTGAAAAAGATGATTTACTAGCCGGTGCACTTTCGGATTTCGATGCTATTATAGTACGCAGTGCGACTAAATTAACCGCAGAAATAATCGCTGCTACCGAAGGACTAACCGTGATTGGAAGAGCGGGGGTAGGAGTTGACAATATCGATCTGAAAGCGGCTGGAGAAGCCGGGATTCAAGTCGTGAATGCTCCACGGGCCTCGACTCAATCTGTAATCGAATTGACGATCGGACATTTTGTGGCATCTTTACGCCATATTCCAAAATCCGACCGTGGCTTAAGGCGTTCAAAGTGGGAGAAAAAACAGATGATAGGAACCGAATTGAGTGGTAAGCCGCTCGGCCTCATCGGTTTCGGCCGCATCGCCCAAGGCGTTGCTGCTGTCGCTAAAGCGATGGGTATGCAAATTCACACTTACGACCCTTATCTCCCTCCAAAAATCGCCCGCCAACAAGGTGCATTTTTGCACAAAAAGGTTGACACCCTCTTTGAGACCTGCACTCACATCTCGGTCCATTGTAATCTAAGCGATGAAACCCATCATCTGGTTAATGCAAAGCGAATGGCCTTGATGCCAGGTAAGGCGAATGGAATTAAATGTGGTAATCATATTGTCAATTGTGCACGCGGTGGAATAGTCGATGAAGAGGATCTATTGGATGCGCTCGAAAAAGGTACGATTACAAGTGCTGCACTCGATGTATTCGAAATCGAGCCAGCGACCAATGGCCATCCATTAATGCTGCATCCAAATTTTCACGGAACTCCTCATATCGGAGCAGCGACCTTGGAAGCTCAACAAAGGGTTGGCACCGATATCGCTGCAGCAGTAATGACTACCCTCGATGGAAATGTTGCTGAAACACTAGTAAACAAAGAATTCCTAAAGAACTAAGTCTTGATTAAACCAAGTTCATTCAAGCCAAGGAATATCTGCTGGAATCTCAGCAAAAAGGTTAGCTGGCAATGCGATTTTTATTTTTGAAACCCCACCTAGTTTTTCACTTGTCTCAACTTGCCAATTTGCAAAGTCTTCGTAAGTATCCATTTTTAGAATATGATTATTTTCACGGTTCCACTCTAGACTCATCATCTCCGTCCCTGGGGGATCGTGTCCGGTACAGACCAAGACATCCCCTTCGAATCGTTCCAATACATCAAGAGATTGCCAGTGATGATGAAGCCGGCCACTTGGTAAATCGTCCCTACCGACTCCACCCTTACCTGTGAATAAATGGTCCCCAGTAAAGATGAAACCTTCGGCTTCGATCACCATTGAATCGGCTGTATGGCCTGGTGTGTAATGGAAATGAAATTCCACTTCCCCCATGGTGATAGAGGTCTCTTCATCGACCATAATACTCACTCCTAAAGATGGTGTTCCATTCCACATTAGATATTCGCATCCGGTTTGTTCACGAAGGGTGAAACAAGCCGTTATGTGATCGGCATGGGTATGAGTCGCCATGCAATGGGTCAATTCCAGATCTTGTTCTTCTAGTATCGACAAATAATCTGAGAGATTATCCCAAACCGGGTCGATCAAAGTCGCTTTATTTGTCTCTTCGCACACGACCAGATAAGTCATTGCCCAAACGCCCTCGTTGATTTGCTCGACTCGCATGTCGGTATCTGTGATGCAAGTTCTACTTCAAATTAAGCGCAAACATCACCTTAGAAATCAGAGTGTTCAAAAACCCCCGACAATTATTTCGTTTCCGAGGGACTAAGATGGAAGTACTATACATCATCGCATCCGCTGCACTTTCGGCAATAATTGTCTGGGTAATTATGTTGCAGCAAAGAAAAATCATGGTTCAAGAGGCTCAAAATGAGACTTCGATTATCAAGGCAGGACTCGAAAGTCGAGACGAAGAATTCCAAAAACAGCAATTGGAATACGAGGATAAAATAAAATCGACCTTCACAATACTTGCTCGAGATGCACTTGATAAAGTCGTGGCTAAAGCTGATGCCCAAAAGGAGCAATCGTTTTCAGCCGCTACAGAAGAATTATCTAAATCTATGAGCACCTATATGGAAAACGCAAACCGAATTGAGAGAGAAAATATTCAAAGAGGTACAAAGTTGGAAAGCGAAATCGGCAAAGTTTCTCAATTGGGAATTGAGTTGAGCAAGGATACAAAGGATTTGACTCGGGCCCTCAAAGCAGATGCCCAAGCTCAGGGAGCATGGGGTGAATTGGTGCTGGAAAATTTATTACAATCACTTGGATTTGTTGAAGGAACTGATTATTCACGCCAATTCTCGGAAACACTACCCGATGGTACTAGACCCCGAGCTGATTTTATCATCAATTTACCGGGAGAGCGCCACGTAATTATCGATTCAAAGGTGTCATTAAAAGCATGGGAATTATATGTTAATGCTGAAGATGATGTGAGCGCAGATTCGGCAATGGCCGCCCATTGTAAATCGATCAAGAATCATGTAAAGGATTTGGCCTCGAAGAATTATCACCTTTTACCATCGGTGAACTCGGTGGATTTTGTGTTGATGTTCGTCCCTCTTGAGAGCGCTTATGGAGCGGCGATGAGAAATAGCCCTGACCTATACATCGACATTACCGGTAATGTCAGAGTAAAGGTTGTCACCGGTGCGACAATAGTAACTACACTGATGTTAATCCAAGAAATATGGAAGCGAGAGAATCAATCTGCTAACCAGTTGAAATTAATGGAAGAAACAGGGAAACTTCACGATAAAATTGTTGGTTTCATGGATTCATTTGAGGTGGTTGGTTTCGAAATAAAGCAAGCAGCTGAAGCATTCGATGAAGCCAGAAATCGATTGGTTGGTGGAACTGGAAATGTTCTCAAAAGAACTCAGGATTTGAAGATACTCGGTGCTAAAGTGAAAAAAGAATTACCGGCCGCACTAATAGAAGAAGGTAATTACAATCATGAAAGTGCCGCCGATGAAATCATTGATACAGATTGAGCGGAGTGGTTGCTAACATGGACCACCCACCAAGTGTGCTTTACCTTGAGCACGACGGCAAAGTATTGCTTGTAGACAAGGATGGAAACGGTCCGTTTTTACCGTCGACAAACCGAATCGGCACCACAAAATATCGCTTTCCCACCCCAGAAGAGGCTAATGGTTTAGACTTGACTTGGGTGGTGAAAAACCGCTTCCATTTTATGGGAATTGAGGTCATTAACCCAAAGATTGGGCTTGGAAAGATGATTGTATAAGCGACGATTGTGTTCATCCGATTGCACGCGAGGCAATATACCGCTCGATCCATCGAGTTGTATCCAAGGTTATGATTATGAATCCAAAAGGGGAGGTATTGATGGGTAAGGTCGAGCGTGGGCACTTCGTTGGTCATTGGACATTGCCGGGCGGATATATGGACCATGATGAGCATCCAGAAACTGGATGTGTGCGTGAAACTTTTGAGGAGATGGGCATCGAGATTTCACTTTTGGATGAAAAACCGGTTATCACTCAAAATATTTTTACCTCAGAGGGGATTTCCTTTCTTTCTTTCACCTATCGGGCAAATTGGAGT
>PSPR01000062.1:14396-14815 GCA_004195515.1 Methanobacteriota archaeon
GATTTTTGCTGGTTTTCGCCCAAGGATGCCCTTAGTAATGCGATTTCTGGTTTCGATATCGCTGCTCTCAAACACCTATGAGTTCACGAGCTGCTTGGAGTGCATCCGCTAAACCTTCGGGGTGAGATCCGCCACCTTGAGCAAATGTCGGTCTTCCACCACCGCCACCACGTATATGAGAAGAGATTGCACGAAGGATATCTACTGCATTATAGCGCTCTGCCGCTGGAGAATTTTCTGTGGTCGCAACCATCAATTTTCCACCGCCTTCGATGCTGCCGAGGATTGCCAATGTTGGTTTTTCTTGGTCGAGGGTTAATTCCTTCAACATTTTTGTCATCTTTTTGAGGTCGCCGACGACCTCCATAATCACAACACGCACCCCATCTACTTCAGCGATATCATCGCCGCCGCCGGTT
>PSPR01000063.1 GCA_004195515.1 Methanobacteriota archaeon
GAAGCAATTTGATTAATTAGTTATTGTGATATAGATGTAATCAATAAATTTCTACTTTTTAGATTCATATTTCATCAAAGCACCGTGGTATTTACGGCTAGTATTCCGGTACGAGCACTCTCTCTGAATTTAATTGTACAGGTGCTCTTAGCTTAAATTAAATTGGCATTACCATTGTTCAAACCGAGGTATATTCAGGCGTTTTGCACGACCATGATCATTGAATAAATCATCAAGATTAGCGATGAATTGGAGATAGCAGGGATGCTTATGCAATCCCATTTCTTTGGATTCAACAGATAGACGAACCAAGATAAAACTCGGCCTTTCACCTTTGCTGGTCAACCATTCGTGAACCAATTGAATATATGCGATTCTAAGAGATTCGCAAAATGCCTCACCAACTTCATCTTGCGATTGAATCAGGAATTGTGGCCATTGGTCTGGTTGCCAACCATCGTTGAAATGATTCCAAGATGGTTCGAATATATCTTTGCCGTACGAGCGCTTGACTCGGTTTAATTGGAATTCATTCTGCAATTCTTCAACTAGGTTTTTTCGACTAAAACCTTCTGAAAGCCTTTGGACATATTCAGGATAATATGGCGGATCTATCACGATTGATGGTCTTCTTTTACTCGAGCCTAAATGAGGGAAGATTCCCCAAGACCGAGAAGGGTTATTGCTAAAGTCATACTCGTTTCGTTCCCAAATTTCGTCTTCGATATCCGGCGGCGGAGGTGGAGGTAGTTCCTCGGGATAAACTACGATTCTAGCTCCTGAATTTCTGAGATTATGTAATAATTCCCCAGTCAAGATATCGCCTCTAACGATAATTCTTCGATTCTCTTCAGGCACATCGGATTTTTGGACTTGGTCGAGGAAAGTAAACAACATATTGACATCGGTTGTTGAGATTTTTTCTAAATCGCTTACCGATAAGGCCCAAGAATCGATTGGAACACCAGGCGTCTCTGAAAATAGTGGTGTTGACCGAGCAGAAACCCAATGTTCAAATTCATGAACCTCTTCAATGTTTTCATGACCTTGAATCATCAGTAAATCCTGCTGCCATTGGCTTGTTTCTTCAGGGATTAAATCAGTGATCATATGTTCACCATATGGGAAGCCTTCAAAAGAATCAATATTTGAAATGGGCGTTGTTAACTCCATATCACCATCTTGGCGAGACTCGAGGTATTCCTGTTGTCTCCGTTGTCGACTAGCCATTCTTGCGATTGGGTTCAGTGATTCCTCCAATGCCTCGCTAAGTTGTTCAATTGCTTCTTCAATCTCTTCGCCTAGTTGGGAAATATTGACGAAAGAACCACCAGTGGCACCGCTGACCTGTCGAAATACATTAACTGCATCTTCTGGTAATCCAAGCCCAATAATATGGAATTCAACATCGATTCCCATCTCGCCAATCGCTTCGATGCACGGTCCAAAACCATCCACTCCTCTATATGGAGCATTCGACTCAATATCCACGCCATCACTGATTAAGAAAAATAACCAATCAGTGCTATCTTGGCTAAGCACTTTTGCCTCATCAACCAAAAATTCCCATAAATAGGTTCCACCACCTGGCCGGGGAAATGTAATTTCCAATAATTCATCTTCGTGTCTAAAATCTAAAGTACCTAGTTCGACCGATTTTCCTCTGCTATTAATCGTAGCGATTTTTGTCTGAAGATCGGTGAATTGTGGAACCAAATGATTCCACATTTTTTGAGCGAGTTCAGATTTGCGAACCGAGGGTGCACCTCTAAATCTTTGCATAAAACCTCTAATGCCGGTTCTAGGTTCAATACCAGGGGAATCGCCTTCTAAAAAATTTCCGACCTCGCTAGAAATCTTTCCATTCATCGAACCGGATGTATCGACATAAATTGCGACTTTTACCAGAATCATCCCGCTCCATTATCGCTTCGCCAAACAGGCTGGCCAATAATGAAATTGAACTGTGAGGTGTATTTAAATGGTTTCTATATTTCTAAGGGACAGTTTGATACATGACCACCAGTTGAACAAATCTATGGAGGGGGATTCAACCAGTATCGATGGCAATTTTAATTCAAATGCTGCTCATATCAATATTGCAGATAGTGTAATAATGGGTGATATAACTCAACAAACCATCATCCAGAATAGTCCAGAGGATCTTGCCAAAGCAATGGCCTTGGTTCTCGAAAAGTTGGGCTTTGTGGGAAACTCTCAACAATCACAAATATCAAGCGAAAAAAACTCAAGCATAGTCAATGTCTTGAAAGCCAGTAAATTTATGATTTCAAGCGGTTTGAAAATAGAGGGCACAACCGAATTAAAACTGGGGAATGCCGCTCGACTAACCGGTCGATTATCTACTGCAATGGAACATTATGAAAGAGCGATCAGTACCTTTAGAAGCGAATCTAATCGCAATGGAGAGGCTGATGCATTAATTAATATTGGATTGATGTCACTCAATCAAGGGAAAGTGAACGAAGCTTATCCGGCTTTGCGAGATGCCCAAGCAATCAAGTTCGAATTGGGCGAAGAAAATGGGGAGGCTGACGCATTGCTGGCGATGGCAAATCTCAATCTAAGTCTAAAGCAAAACGATGAAGCAGAACAATTATTCAAAAGAGCCTTAGAAATTAAGCAAAGAAATAATGATGAGAACGGCAAGGCTATCGCTCTTAGTGGATTGGGAAATATCCATGAATTAAGGAATGAATTCTCATCTGCTCAAAGCCATTATCGCGAGGCTCTGATAACCAAGCGCAAACTAGGAGATGTCGAAGGAGAAGCGCTAATTTTGGCTAACCTTTCGAACATTGCGACCAATTTGGGCGACATCGGTGAAGCACAAAGGTTGACCAGAGAAAGTATGGATTTAAGACGAGAAATTGGTGACCGAAGAGGTGAGTCATACGCACTTGGTGCTAAGGCTGAACAAGCTCAAGTGCGCGGTGATTTTTCTGAGGCTGAGCATCTTTACAAATCTTCGATTAAATCCAAAAGAAAACTGGGCGATAGGAGAGGTCAAGCCGACACCCTCAATGCCTTAGGTGGATTGCTTGAGCATCAGGATAAATTCAAAGAAGCGAAGACATATTATGAACAAAGTCTGGTCATTATGAAAGAACTTTGTGATCTCGAAGGTGAAGCGATGGCTCTGTTCAATATTGGGAATACCTATCTTTACCAAGATCAAAGTCAAAAAGCAAAAGACAAATTCAATTCTAGTATAATCGTAGCTAAAACCGCTAGGGACCATGAAGGTCATTCATTGGCATTAATACAACTTGCAGCGATTGCAGAGAGACAAAACGATATCGAAAAACGCCATTCTCTATTGATTCAAGCGGCTGCTATTTTAACTCAAAATGGCTTAACCGTTGAAGGTTGGCTCGCCGATAATGGCTACTGAGAAATCAGTCTTTGCGGTTTTTCTTCAGAAGGGCGACCGCCAATATTGCACCGATGGCAGAGATCATTGTGAATCCCGGTATTATGGCACCTGAACTCGATGGTGAATTTAATTCTACAACGAAATTTGCTTGGTAAGAATTTTCTCCATCATCCCAGGCGAGAGATACTGGTACTGAGTTGGACATATCTTCCTCGATAACGATGAGAGCTCCGACCTTTACCGAAGATCCACTTTCTGTGTGTACACCAAGCGGAGAAGTTATCGTAACATTTACCATATTATCGTCATAACAATGTGCAACGATATAATATTCACCAGCAGGTATCTGAAGAATCCCCATTCCTCCACTTACAGATGATAGTGCTGCATCACCAGCGGTTACAATTCCATCAGACTTAATCGAATAATAAATATCACAGATTGGTATAGTTTCCTCCGGACAGCCATCGGCTTGAGTTCCAAACTCGTTAGGACATTGATCATCTGAATCTAAGATGCCATCATAGTCACTATCTCTCTGATTATCAGCACAACCATTGTTGTCAACTACTTTCCCGACTGCAGTACCTGGACACAAATCGTTATCATCTGTGACCGAATCATGGTCGGAATCAAGTTGAGATTCACCACATCCGTTTGCATCAACCAGCTCACCAGCAGGTGTGCTAGGACATTGGTCAATGGAATCATCTACCCCATCATTATCTGAATCCAATTGGGCAATAGAACAACCATCTGTATCTACACTTTCCCCAGCAGGAGTACTAGGACATTGATCTACATTATCCATTACACCATCGCCATCCGAATCCAATTGAGCATTAGAGCAACCATTTTGATCAACAACTGCGCTTAAAACAGTATTCGGACATAAGTCGTATAGGTCAACAACTCCATCACCATCATCATCATTGGTTGAAGAGGCGCAACCTGTTGAATCGACTGTTACTCCAGGTGGGGTATTAGGGCATTGATCTGCATCATCCATAACACCATCATTGTCGCCATCAAGTTGTGAAGGTGCACAACCATCTGAGTCAACTAAGCCTTGATCTTGTTCTCTGGTATTTGGGCAAAGGTCGTCATTATTGATTACACCATCATAATCAGTATCATCCAATTGTTGTTGGGAACAACCATCTGAGTCAACCGAATTACCAGCAGGGGTATTTGGGCAAAGGTCGACATTATTCATCACACCGTCACCATCATCGTCTAGTTGAGATTGGGAACAACCATCGGTGTCTACAGATTCACCCGCAGGTGTATTTGGGCAAAGGTCAAGATTATTCATGACTCCATCCCCATCATCGTCTAGTTGAGATTGGGAACAACCATTGATATCGACCACCTCTCCAAGAGGTGTATTAGGACACAAATCATCTCCATCATTGACGCCGTCTGAATCTGAATCGGTTGGGACAACTGTTGTGTTCATTTCAAAGCACGATTGGGTACTATCTTGTTGGTAATCGGTACCAACATAGAGGACCGCTTCAACACAGTAATAACTCAAATTCAAATTGGTCAAAACCAAATCTTTCGAATATGAAGTCGATATCGATAACCATCCAAAGTCATCAAAGTCGACAATAGTACCATTGACATCGGTGAGGTTCCATTTTACCTTATACCATTCATCTAAATCTTGATAATCAATAGTGAAATTAGCATAAGCTATCTGATTATTTCCGGTTCCATTCTCAGTGATCAGGGACATGGTTGAATTATCGACTATCCCCAGGTCAGCGACAGTTAATGATCCACTCCATTCCTTGATCACATAGCCGTTATTATCATAGGAATAAACTACACTCACAGTATAGGTTCCTGCACTAAGTCCCTGATTATATGTTATCTCACCACTATGCATAGGGTCAGTTAAACAAACGGTCACGCAACTTTGATTCCGCCAAAGTGTTTCTGAAAATACGATTGAACTTGAATTGTTAACCGTAATTGTTGAGACTATTCTTGAATCTGAAAT